>CAYOBW010000102.1:0-23647 GCA_964402115.1 uncultured Victivallales bacterium | reverse complement strand
CCTACGTTCCAATCGGGAAATGGCCGTCTGATGTTACAAAATCAAATCACACCCCGCGCCGCCTGGGTGGCGGCGATTTTCCTATGAGGACGGGGCTGAAGCTGATAGCATATACGTTTTGTTCGCGCCTCCAACGGTTGGCGGTGTGACGCGCATCGAAAGGAAATGCAATGATGTCCATGTTTGCCTCGTTCGTTCGTCCCCTCCTGGCGCTTGCGGCCTGTGCGGCCCTTACCGCCTGCAGCAAGAAGCCGGTGGAAAGCTCCGGCTCGTCCGCTGGAAGCGACAAGCCCGCCCCCGCGCCCAACGCGGCCATTGCCGACCTGCCGATGCTGACGCCCGTCAACTCCAACGCCGTGGCCGTCTCGGTCGACGACAAGCAGTTGACCGAGGGCGAGATCGCGCGCCGCGCCGACGCCGTCATCCGCGGCCGGGGCCTGGATGGCGCCCCGGCGGAGCAGGTTGCCCAGTTCCGCGCCAACATCCGCCAGCAGATGGTCTCGACGTTCGTCGCCCGCACCCTGCTCCTGAAGGAGGCCGTGAAGCTGAACGTGACGGCGGCGCCCGAGGACGTGACCAAGACCATCACCGAAATCTCGACCAATCTCCCGCCGGGCGAAACGCTGGCGACCGTGCTGGCGAAAGAGAACATGACGGAGGAGAAACTCCGCGCGGATATCGGCGAAGAGCTGCGCATCAAGAAGCTTGTCGACAAGCACGTCGCAGCCCTCCCGCCCATCGGCGAAGCGGCCATCACGAACTTCTACGCGCAACAGAAGGCGAACTTCGACAAGCAGGAATCGTCCCACGCGCGGCACATCCTGTTCGCCTGCGAAAAGGACGACGCCGCCGCACGCACCGCGAAGCGGGCCGTGGCCGACCAGGTCCTGAAGGAACTGAAGGAGGGCGGCGACTTCGCAGCCCTGGCGGCCAAGCACAGCGACTGCCCCAGCAAAGAGCGCGGCGGCGACCTCGGCACGTTCGAGCGCGGGCAGATGGTCAAGGCGTTCGAAGAGGCGGCCTTTACCCAGAAGACCAACGAAATCGCCTGCATCGAGACGGATTTCGGCTATCACCTGATCCAGGTCCTGGACCGTAATCCCGCGCGCACGCAGCCGCTGGACGAGGCCCGCAAGTCCATCACCGAAACGCTCCAGCGCCAGCGCGACCAGGAAGCCCTCCAGTCCTACGTGGAAAGCCTGAAGGCGAAGGCCACCGTCAAGATGGGCAGCTGATAGCCGCATGCGGCGCGACGTTCGCTTCACCATACCTCCCGCGCAGGACGGGGTGACGCTGCTGGCGTTCCTCGTCCAGCGTTTCACGTATCACACGTCGGAGCGGTGGAGCGAGCGCATTGCCGGCGGACGGGTGCGCGTCAACGACCGCCGGACGGACGAGGCGCGTGTCCTCCGTGCGGGCGATACGGTTGTCTACCTCGCGGACGACGTGATTGAGCCCCCGGCCAACCTCGATGTCGCACTCCTGTACGAGGACGCCGACATCCTGGTTGTCGACAAACCCGCCAACCTCCCTTCGCACCCGGGCGGCCGCTACTTCAACCACACGCTGTGGGCCGTGCTGAAGACCCGCTGGAACGTGACCGAACCGTTTCTCGTCAACCGGCTCGATCGCGAGACCTCCGGCATTACGCTCGTCGCGCGCCACGCCAAGGCCGCCCAACGCTGCCGCATCCAGTTCGCTGAACGCCGCGTGGAGAAGCGCTACCTGGCGCTGGTCGAGGGCACATTCCCGGAAGCGCCTCTCGCCGTCGCAGGCTGGCTGCTGCCGGACCCGGCTGTGGCCGTGCGCAAGCAGCGGCAGTTTCTGGCACACCCCCTGGCGGCTGGCGTCTCGCTCGCGACTCCGCCGGCCGACACCGTGCCGCCGACGGCGGTGGCCGAGTGGGCCGGCACGGCTTTCCAACGCCTGGCCGTGCATGGCGAGATCAGCCTTGTGGAGGCGCGCCCGGACACCGGCCGGCAGCATCAGATCAGGGCCATGCTCCTTGCGCTCGGCTATCCGCTGGTGGGCGACAAGCTGTATGGGCGCGCGCCGGGGGCATTCGAGCGTTTCTGCCAGCAGGCGCTGACCGCCGAGGATCTGCGCCTGCTGCGGTTGCCCCGCCAGGCGCTGCATGCCGCGTCCCTGCGTTTCCGCCACCCGCGTACGGGGCACTGGCTGCAGCTCGAGGCGCCCTTGCCGGCGGACATGGCGGGGCTGTTGGCCGTGAATGGCGGGCAGTGGGCAGTGAACAGTAAACAGTAGGCAGTGTTCAGACACGCTGAAACCTGAACACCGAACACTGAAACCTGACCTCAGAAACCGGCGGGCATGCCGAGTGTACGCGAGAGCGAGATCACGGGCAGCAGGACCGAAAGCGCCACGAGCAGGACAAAGCCGCCGATCACGATGATGAGGACGGGTTCCACGAGGCTGAGACACCGTGCGATGTAGGCGCCGCTCAGCTCCTCGTAGCGCGCCGCAGCCTTCTCGAGCAGGCCCGGCAGGCCGCCACTGGCTTCGCCGATTTCCACCCACCCGGGCAGCGTGGCCCGCAAGGGCGGAATGCGGCGCAGCACGTCCGAAAGGCGCATGCCGTGGCGCACCTCCTCCGCCTGGGTTTCAGCCAGGCTCGCGACCCAGGGACTGCCCGTCGACCGCCCGGCCAGCACCATGGCCTCGATCACGTCCAGTCCCGCGCGCACGAGCATGGCCAGCGTGGAGGCAAAGCGCTGATTCACAAGCAGCGTGTAGCCGCGCCCAAGCACCGGCAGCCTGAACAGGCCACGGTCCCAGCGCAGCCCCCACGCCTCGTCCCGGCGCACGGTCCGGGCGGCCAGCAGCAGCGCCGGAACGCCCACCGCCAGGAGGGCCGCGCCCCACGTCGAGAGGCCGCGACCGAGCGCCATCATAGCCCGCGTCAGGAGGGGCAGCGCCGCCCGCCCGCCGCCAAGGATCTCCTGCGTGCGCGGCACCAGCAACCCCAGCATGAGGATGGCGATGCACAGGCCCGCGCAGAAGACGATCGAGGGGTAGATCAACGCATTCTGCACGCGCTGGCGCACCCGCTCGCGCTGTTCGAGATGCAGAGCCAGGCCCTCGAGCATCGGCCCCACGGACCCGGCCGCTTCGGCGGCGAGCATGACGGAGCGCTCGAGCGCCGACACGACGGCGCTGGAATCCTGGAACGCCGCGCCCAGCGGCTGGCCTTCACGCACGCGGTCGCGCACCGCCGCGAGCAGCAGCCGCGCGGGCCGCAGCTCAGGCGCCTCCTGGAGCAGTTCCAGGGCGCGTGCCAGCGGCACGCCGGCGTCGAGCATCGTGCCCAGCCCGCGGTAGACCATGGTGCGCCGGGCGACATCGAAGCGCGCGCCGCCCCGGCCTCCCCCCTGCGAGCTCGGCGCCACGTGCTCCGCCAGCACCCCCTCGCCCGCGAGCTTCTCGCGCGCCTGCTTGAGGCTGAGCGCCTCCACCAGTCCCCGCCGCGGGCGACCCGTCGCATCGAAGCCTTTGTAGGCGTAGGTCTGCATCAGCCCGCCACGCTTGCCACTTCGAAAAGGCTGGTCTGGCCGGCCAGCGCCTTGTCGAGGCCGTCGCGCCGCAGGCTCCGCATACCGCCCGCCTCGGCCAGACCGCGCAGCCGGTCCACGCCCGCGCCGCCACAGCGGATGGCCGCCTGGATCTCGCCGCCGACCGGCATCAGCTCGAACAAGCCCGTCCGGCCGCTGAACCCCTCCAGGCAGGCGGGGCAGCCCGCGGGGTGCCACAGCGTCCGCCCCGTCAGTTCCGCCGCCTCGTCCGGGGGCAGCCACGCCAGTTCCGCCGCGGTCGCCGTGCCGGCCCGCCGGCAGACCGGGCAAAGCTTGCGCACCAGCCGCTGCGCCAGCACACCGCGCACGCACGCGGCCAGCAGGAAGGGCTCCAGCCCCATATCCACGAGGCGCACGATCGCGCCCGGCGCATCGTTCGTGTGCAGCGTCGTGAAGACGAGGTGGCCCGTCAGCGACGACCGGATCGAAATCTCGGCCGTCTCCAGATCCCGCGTTTCCCCGACCAGGATAATATCCGGATCCTGCCGCAGCACATGCCGCAAGCCAACGGCGAAGGTCAGGCCGATCTTGGGCTTGACCTGGATCTGCCCAATCCCCGGCAGCCGGTACTCGATCGGGTCCTCGATGGTCAGGATGTTGCGCCGACCGGCGTCCATTTGCCCAAGGGCGGCATAGAGCGTCGTGGTCTTCCCGGATCCGGTCGGCCCGCAGACGATCAGCATGCCGTGCGGCGTCTTCAACAGCTCCCCGAACGCGGCCTGCGTCGTCTCCGCCATGCCCAGCGACGTCAGGGGCAGCAGCGTCTGGTCGCGATCCAGCAGGCGCAGGACCACGCGCTCGCCCTCGGCCACCGGGACGGTCGAGACCCGGATGTCGATCTCCCGCGCGCCGACGCTGACGCGCGCCATGCCGTCCTGCGGCAGGCGCTTCTCGGCGATGTCCATGTGGGCCATCACCTTCAGGCGGGAAACGAACGCCTCCTGCAGGTGTTTCGGCGGCGAGGCCTGCTCATAGAGAATCCCGTCCACGCGATAGCGCATGCGCAGACGGTCCTCGAACGGCTCGACGTGAATGTCCGACGCGCGCCGCTTGACCGCCTCCAGCAGGATCAGGTTGACCAGCTGCGTGACCGGCGCCTTCTCCGCCACGCGCAACAGGTCGTCGCTGCGCGTGACCTCGGCGGGGCCGTCCGCCAGCCGCTGCGCGTTCAGGTCCTTGAGCAGGGCCGTCGTCGAGTTGTCACGGCTGACGTAGCAGTCCTCGATGCTCTGCAGGATCACTTCGCGCGGCGCGACGACGGGCACCACATCGTGCCCGATCAGCAGGGCCAGGTACTCCTGGCGCGCGATGTCGGCGGGGGCGGTGGTCAGCACGCCAACGCCGCCGCGGTAGCGCACGGGCAGCAGCAGGTTGGTCCGCGCCCACTCGACGGGAACGACCTCCACGAAGCCGGCGTCGAGCCACTCCGGCGGCACGCCGGATACGAATTCGACACCGGCCGCTTCGGCCACCTTGCGCAGCTCGGCATGCGACATCGCGGGGGCCTCCACTGCTACTTCCGCTTCCCGTCGGGCGGCGCCGTGCGGGTCTTCCAGTCGGCCATGACCTCGTCGGACGTGAGGACGCCCGTGACGACCCGGGGCGTGACGAAGATCAGGAGATCGGTCTTGCCCTTGGTTTCCGACATGCTCGTGAAGAGCCAGCCGATGACCGGGATATAGCCGAGAATGGGGACCTTGCGCACGTTCTTCGTCGTGTCCTGGCGGGTCAAACCGGCGATGATAATCGTCTTCCCGTCGGGCACGGTGACGGTTGTCGAGGCTTCGCGTTTCGCGATCGTCGGCGTGAACTGCCCCCCGCCGGAGGTTGTGGGCCCGGGATCGATGACCGCTTCGATGCTGGGGTTCAGCACCATCTGCACCTCGCCGCCCGGGACGATGTGCGGCTTCAGCTTCAGCTTGATGCCCACGTCGATACGCTCGATGTTCTGGATCACGTCGCGCGTGGTGCCCCCCCCGCCTTCGATCGTGGACTTCAGCACAGGGATGGAGTCCACGATGTTGACGCTGGCCTCCTTGTTGTTCTGGGCCTCCAGGGAGGTGTCCGACAGGACGTCGAAACGGCCGTCCTTCTTCATCGCGTCGATGTTGATGGCGCCCGGCACGGCCGCCACGACCTTGCCGGCGCTGTCCACATAGTTCCCCTGCGCCAGGCCGACGCTGATACCGCGGGGGAAAAGCCCCTGCTGGACATTGTTCAGGATACCGCCCACGCCGTCGGTGAGGCGCGAGCTGCCCTGCATCACGGTGTCGCCCACCTTCGACGGCATGTCCAGGGCCGTCATCTCGACGCCGAAACTGAAGTCGTCGCTGACGCTCACCTCCGCGATCACGACCTGGATGTGCACCTGAGCGGGTGCCTGGTCGAGCTGTTCGATCAGCTTCTTGACCGCATCGAAATCCCCCGGCGTGGCGTCCACGAGCAGGGCGTTGTTGGCCTCGCTGGACTGGATGGCCACCGTGCGCTTGACCGGCTCGGCCTGCTGGTTCTTGTCGTCCAGAACGGGCGGCTTGAGCAGCGCGTTCAGGCTCTTCGCGGCGTCCTCGGCGTTGATGTACCTGAGGAAGATGGCGTTCAGGCGGGTGCGGCCGGCCGGCGTATCCACATCCATCTGCTTGACGATCCGCTGCAGCTCCTCGACCTGCGTGGGCGTGCCCACCACGATCAGGCTGTTGGCGTGCGGCGAGGCGACCACGACCGGCCGCCGATCTCCGGTTGTCGGCGCGCCTTCCACAGCCGGCAGGCGCCGCCGCAGCAGGTCCGCGCGGCTCTCGCCGTCCTGCATGGCCAGGCTCAACTGCCGGGCCAGTTCCTCGGCCCCGGCAAACTCCAGCGGCATGACGACCGTGACCCGCGCCATGCCGGGGCGGTCAATCTCCGCCACGATCCCTTCGATGCGGCGGATGCCGGGTGCGGTATCGGTGACAATCAGGTGGTTCGTTTCGTCAAGCGCGCCCAGCATGCCCCCCTTGGCGTGCTGCAGGCTGGTTTCCAGCACCTTGCGGACTTCCGAGGCGCTGGCATTCTTGAGCCTGATGATTTTGGTGAAGACGCCCGTTTCCGGAACCGGCTCGTCCGGCCCGAGGACAGGAGCGACCGGCGCCTGCCGCTCCGGGAGCTTCACGATACGCCCCAGCGCGCCATCGCGGACCATGGCGCAGCCGGCCGTCTCGAGAATGGCGAGGAACAGTTTCTCGACTTCGCTGCGCGGCACGCGCGGCGCCACGACGGTGACCTTGCCGGTGACGTTCTCCGCCACCGCGAAACGCTGGCCGGTCATCTCGCCAATGAGCTTGACGAAGGTCGGCACGTCGACCTGGTCGCAGCTCAGGTTGACGAGGGTCTCCTCGCCCGCCGGCCCGGCTGCCGCGACCAGCGCCAACCCCGCCACCGCCACGCGCAGCCATGTCTGCAGACCGGCCATCGCACGCTCCCCGCGTTACTTCACGATCCCGCGCTTGCTATTCTGGATAAACTGCACCAGGTGCTCGACTTCGGGCAGGGCCGGCACCTCCGCCGCGATCCGCTCCAGCGCCTGGCGCGTGGACAGCCCTTCGCGGCAAAGCAGCCGGCAGGCATCCTTGAGCGCCTTGCGCGCGGCCTCGGACACGTTGCAGCGTTCGAGCTTCACGCTGTTCAATCCGTGCACAGCGGGCGGGTTACCCTCCAGCATCATGAAGGGCGGGCAGTCCTGGTTGATCCGCGAGCAACCGCCGATCATGCACATGCGCCCGATGCGCGTGAACTGGTGCACGCCCGTCAGGCCGCCGATCACCACCTGGTCTTCGACGATCACCTCGCCGGCCAGCGCCACGCTGTTGGCCATGATCACGCCGTTGCCCACCTGGCAGGCATGCGCCACGTGCGAACTGATCATCAGCAGGCACCCGGAGCCGACGCGCGTCACCTCGCCCTCGTTCGTGCCGCCGTTCACCGTCACGTACTCGCGGATGGTCGTGTTGTCGCCGATTTCCACGGCCGTGTTCCCGCCGCGGAACTTCAGGTCCTGCGTCTGCGAGCCCAGGCTGGCGAACGGGAAGACGCGACAGCCCTGGCCCAGCGTCGTGTGCCCGTCGATCACCACATGCGCCATCAGCCGCGTGCCTGCGCCAAGCCGCACCTGCGGCCCCAGCACGCAGTAGGGGCCCACTTCGACGTCCGCACCCAGTTGGGCGCCGTCCGCCACCACCGCTGTCGGATGCACCCGCGTCATGACGCCTGCCCCTCCTGCGCCGCCAGCATGCACATCATTTCCGCCTGCGAGGCGACGGCGCCATCCACCAGGATGCGCGCTGCGAAGCGGCACACGCTCCCGCGCAGGGTTGTCACCTTCACCTCGATGCGGAGCTGATCCCCGGGCTTGACGATCCTGCGGAACTTCGCCTTGTCGATCGCCATGAAGTACGGCGTCACCTTCTCGTTGCCGCGCAACCGGATCATCATGATGCCCGCGGTCTGGGCCATAGCCTCGAGCTGCAGCACGCCAGGCATGACGGGGCGCCCGGGAAAATGCCCCTGGAAGAACGGCTCGTTGATCGTGACGTTCTTGAGGCCCACGATGGTCATGGCCTGCTCGTCCAGCTCCAAGACCCGGTCCACGAGCAGAAACGGGTACCGGTGCGGCAGCGTCTGCATGATGTCTTCGATACTCAACT
The DNA here is from genome assembly GCA_964402115.1 of uncultured Victivallales bacterium. Classification (GTDB taxonomy): domain Bacteria; phylum Verrucomicrobiota; class Kiritimatiellia; order UBA8416; family CAYOBW01; genus CAYOBW01. The sequence continues at coordinate 15,381 of CAYOBW010000102.1, read as the reverse complement.
CGCTCATTTGGCGCGACTCCTTCCTTGCATGCAAGGTTGCCTATACCACACGGCCCGCGGCGATGGAAACACCATTGTGGCCAGCCGGACAGCCCCTACCGCCCCCGCCGGATCAGCCAGTCGCCTACCAGCACCGAGAGCGCGACAGGCGTCCAGATGATCAGGTCGGGATGCAAGCCCGGATGCTTGGCCAGCGACTGGGCCACGATGACGAAGAGATAGAAGTTGAACACGACCACCAGGCTGAGTCCGACGCCGATCGTGGACTCCTTGCGGTGCGCCTTGATGCCCAGCGGCACGCCCAGCAAGACGAAGGCGAGGCAGGAGGCGGCGAGGGCGAAACGCTTGTGCAGCTCAACGGACATGCCCATGCGGATGACAGCCTGCTCCGCGGGCGTGAGGTCGGGAAACAGGCTGGCCACACGGCCCATGTCGGCGATCAACTCGGCCAGGCGCTTGTCCTTGGTGCGTTTCGCCGCGTTCCGCTCCGGCGTAAGGTCCGGCAGTTCCACGAGCCACATGCGGCAGTACATGGCGCCGGGCACTTCCTCCGAGACGGGGTCGATCTTCACGTCGAACAGATGCATGACGAGACTGCCGGCGGCGGCCCCCGACTTCACGACGCCCCGGCGCGCGCGCACTTCGCGCCGCAGCCCCTTCGACCGCGTGTCCCAGATGCGGACGTCCGTCAGGCGGTCGCCATCCTTCGCCCCCACGTAGATCGTCACGCCGGGAAAGTCCTGCACGTACCGCCCGACTTCGAGCAGCTGCAGGGGCGTTTCCACGCCGAAGAGCGTCTTCAGGCTCCGGGCCGCATGCAGGCCCCGGGGCGCCAGCTCCTGGTTGATATACAGGCAGCTCAGCGCCAGCACCAGCGCCACGAGCAGGGGCCCGAGCATGACCCGGCGCACCCCCACCCCGCAAGCCTTCAAGGCCATGATTTCGCCGTCGGATGAGAGCCGCCCGAAGAGCAGCAGGCTGGCCGTGATCAGGCTGACAGGGATGGAGAGCGAGAGCATCGACGGCACGCCCCACATCACGATCTGGACGATGGGCCGCCAAGGCACGCCCCGAGCCAGCAGGTCGTTCACGCGAAAGAGCAGCCCGAGGCACATCACCATCGTAAAGACCAGCAGGGTCAGACTGAATACAGTCACGAAGCCCCTGGTGATGTACCCATGGATCGTCCGCATCGTCGCCTGTCGGCGGGGCCGACACTCCCTTTGTCAGAAAACGAACATCCCGGCGCCGTGCTCGCGCACCGGCGCCGGGATGCGAATGGCAGGCCAGCCGTCGGCCGGCGCCCCGCGCTAGAGGGCCTGCAACTCGGTGCGATCCACGCCGCGGATGTAGATGTCCGTCCGGCGGTTGACCGGGTTGCCCAGCTTCGGATCGTTGGGCTCCTTCGGCACGCTATAGCCGTACCCCTTGGCCGAGAGACGCCCGGCGTCGATGCCCTTGTCGATGAAGTACTTCATGACCGCCTCGGCGCGGCGCTGCGACAGCTTCAGGTTGTAATCCTCTTTCGAGTTCGCCAGCTTGTCCGCGTGCCCCTCGATCTTGGCCGTGCACTGGGGGAAGCGCTTCAGCATCTTGTTGAGGATCACGTCGAGGTCATCGAAGTACTCGCCCTTGATGATGGCCTTGTCATAGTCGAAGTTCAGGTACAGCTCGATCTTGAACAGGTCATCCTTGCCGTTCAGCGGGTCCGTGCGGTCCTCGATCACCTCGTGGCCGTCGGTCACGCCGCCGTCGTCGGTGTCGCGGTCGAGCGGATCGGTGTGATGGGTCAGCACTTCCTGGCCGTCCGTCAACTGGTCCAGATCGGTATCCTTCTCCAGGGGATTGGTCTTGTGCTGGTGCACCTCGGGCCCGTCCTTCAGGCCGTCCTTGTCCGTGTCGGGGTCCAGGGGGTCGGTCTTGTAGACCGCCTCGTCGCTGTCCACCAACCCGTCGCCGTCGCTGTCCAGCGGGCCGCCATCGGCGGCGTAAACGACGGGCGCGCGGGCCATCGTGTACAGGAAGCCGACATCCATGGTCGAATTAGCGTCGAAGGCCTCGCCGGCTTCGAACACGCGCGCATCGACGCGCAGCGCCCACTCGTCGTTGAAATGGTACATGACGCCGCCGCCGAGGCGGACGAAGAAGTCGCTCGAGCCGTACTCCATGTCCTCGGAGTACTGCCGCATGCCGACGCCGCCGACGAGATAAGGATCAAGCCGTTCCCAGCGCGTGAAATGGAACATGGCATCGAGCCCGATGCCCACGGCGTACGCGTCATGCACGCCTTTGAAGCCGTTGGCCTCGTCCAGCCGCGACACCTGCTCGAACCCGACGGCCTCGCCGTTCTCGACGATCGTGCGCCCGTAAAGCCGCTCATCGAGATTCGGGGCCAGCGACAGCTCGGCCTCGAACGTCCAGTAGTCGCTGTAGTCGTACCCCAGGCGCAGCATGCCGATCATGCCGTCCTCGACGCAGGCGTCGCCCTCGTAGTCAATCCAGCCCAAGCCCGGGCTGATGTACCAGAACCCGTGCGCACTCTCCTCCGCGCGCACGTCCTGCGCGCCGCCCCAAGCCAGTACACCCGCCAGCAGGACCCCCATCCACCGACCCATTCGCCACTTGCTGCTCATGAACTCGGAACTCCTTCCCGCCGCACTCGCTGCGGCGGCTGCCATGCCCCACCATCCGACCACACCCGTTAGACAAAGAAACGTTCCCGACTCTACCACGTTGTCCCGCAAACGCAACCCACAATCCATATGTTGCGCCGACGATTCCGGCCGGGTGCATCCACGCGGGCAGCCGCGCCCCTCCCCCCGCCCCGGCCGCGTTCCGTCAGTACCGGTACGTATCGGGCTTGTAAGGCCCGGCGACCCCGACGCCCAGGTACCGGGACTGCCTCGGCGTGAGGCGCTCCAGCGGAACGCCCAGCTTCTTCAGGTGCACGCGGGCCACGGCCTCGTCCAGCGCCTTCGGCAGCACGTGCACGCCCACCGGGTACTTTCCGGGGTGGCCGTGCAGTTCCAGCTGCGCCAGCACCTGGCAGCTGAAGCTGTTGGACATGACGAAGCTCGGGTGCCCGGTCGCGCAACCCAGGTTCACCAGCCGCCCGCGCGCCAGCACGATGATGCTGCGTCCGCTCGGGAAAGTCACCACGTCCACCTGCGGCTTGACCTCGGTCCACTTGAACCGCTCGATCCGCTCGATCTGGATTTCGCTGTCGAAGTGGCCGATGTTGCAAACGATCGCCATGTGCTTCATGCGCCGCATGTGCTTCTCGGTAATCACGTCGCAGCACCCGGTGGCCGTCACAAAGATATCGCCGAGCGCGCAAGCCGCGTCCATGGTCATGACCTCGTAGCCTTCCATCACCGCCTGCAGGGCGCAGATGGGGTCGATCTCGGTGACGACCACGCGGGCGCCCTGCCCCTTCAGGGACTGGCAGCACCCTTTGCCGACGTCGCCGTAGCCCGCGACCACGGCGACCTTGCCGGCCAGCATGATGTCCGTGGCCCGGCAGATGCCGTCCACCAGCGAATGGCGGCAGCCGTAGAGGTTGTCGAACTTCGACTTGGTGACGGCATCGTTCACGTTGAACGCCGGGAAAAGGAGCTCGCCGCGCTGGTGCATCTGGTAGAGGCGGTGCACGCCGGTCGTCGTCTCCTCCGACACGCCGCGAATGGCGCCGACGATCCGGTGGAACCGCCCGGGGTCGCGCCGCAGCGCGCGCCGCACCTGGTCGAGCAGCACGGCTTCTTCGTGGCTGCCGGGGGTGCGCTGCAAGACCGCAGGGTTCTCCTCGGCCTGGTAGCCGAGGTGGATGAACAGCGTCGCGTCGCCGCCATCGTCGACGATGGTGGTCGGACCGAGCCCGCCGCCCCAGTCCAGGATCCGGTCCGTGTAGTCCCAGTACTCTTCGAGCGTTTCGCCCTTGCGCGCGAAGACGCGCGTACCCTTCGCCGCCAGCGCGGCGGCCGCGTGATCCTGCGTGGAGAAGATGTTGCAGCTGGCCCACCGCACCGTGGCGCCCAGCGCTTCGAGCGTTTCGACCAGGACCGCCGTCTGCACGGTCATGTGCAGCGAGCCGGTGATGCGCGCGCCCTTCAGGGGCTGCTGCTTCCCGTGCTCTGCCCGCAGGTTCATCAGCCCGGGCATCTCGTACTCGGCCAGCTCGATCTCCCTGCGGCCGAAGTCCGCCAGGCCGAGATCCGCCACCACGTAATCCACGCCGGCGCGGCCGCGCCGCCCCTGCTGCTTGCCACTTCGCTTCGCCATGTTCGCTCCTTGTAGCGGCGCCCCGGGTGCGCACCCGCACCCGCCCGCGCCAGGTTGTCCGCTTTACATCAGCTGCACCAAGTCCGGCGTCAGCTCGCCCAGCAGCCGCCGACACCGTTCCACCACCTCCGCGCCCCCGCTGCACAGCAGCGCGCCGGCCGCCAGCTCGCGCGCCGCCGTGAACTCGAGGCTGCGCACCACACTCTTCACCATGGGCACGGCCGCGGGCGCCATGCTCAACTCGTCCACGCCCAGGCCAAGCAGCAGGGGCGTCATGGTCGGATCGCCCGCCATCTCCCCGCACACGCCCACCCACAGCCCGTGCCGGTGGCCGGCCTCGACCGTCCCCCTGATGAGCTGCAGGATCGCCGGGTGCGTGGGCTCGTACAGGTACGCCACGCGCTCGTTGATGCGGTCCACGGCCAGCGTGTACTGCACAAGGTCGTTCGTGCCCAGGCTGAAGAACTTGACGTGCTGCGCCAGCGTGTCGGCCACCAGCGCCGCCGACGGAATCTCGATCATGGCGCCCACCTGGATCTCGGGGTCGAAAGCCACGCCGTCGCGCGCCAGCTCCTGGCGGGCCTCGGCCAGCAGTTCGTTGGCGCGGATGATCTCCTCGACCTTGCAGATCATGGGATACATGATGCGCACGTTGCCGGCCGCGCTGGCGCGCAGGATGGCGCGCAGCTGGGCCTTGAAGACCTCCGGATGCTGCAGGCTGTAGCGGATCGACCGGCAGCCGAGAAACGGGTTGGCCTCCTTCTGCTGGGAGGCGCCGGTCATGAACTTGTCGCCGCCCAGGTCCAGCGTGCGGATGATCACGGACTGGGGCGCCAGCGCCCGCGCGATGCCGGTGTAGGCCTCGGTCTGCTCCTCCTCGCTGATCACGCGGTCGCGGCGCAGGTACAGGTACTCCGAGCGGAACAGCCCGACCCCCTCGCCGCCGCTCTCGCGCACGGCGTCGAGTTCGTCCTGCCCCTCGGTGTTGCAGGCCAGCACGATGCGGTGGCCGTCGCGCGTCACGGCGGGGAGGTCGCGCAGGTGGTCCAGCCGCCGCTCGATGCCCCGCCGCGTCGCCACCACTTTGCCATAGGCCTGCAACTGGGCTTCGGTCGGGTTGATGATCAGATCGCCCTTGTTCCCGTCGATCAGGATCTGGTCGCCGGAAGAGAGACGCCGCGTGATGTCGTGCAGGCCGACGATCGCCGGAATGCGCAGGGCCCGCGCCATGACCGCCGTGTGCGAGGTAATGCTGCCCAGGTCCGTCGCGAATCCCACCACGACCTCGCGGCGCAAGCCCGCGGTCTCCGACGGCGCGAGGTCGGCGGACACGACGATGCTCTTCTCGCTCAGCTCCGCCAGCGTGGAGCCCTTTTCGCCAAGCAGGTTGCGCACGACGCGGCGCGCGACGTCGCGGATGTCGTTCACGCGTTCGCGCAGGTACTCGTCCTTCATGCCCGCCAGCATGTTCGCGTAGCGATTGGCGACATCCGTCACGGCCGTCTCGATGTTGAGCTTGCGCCGGCGCGTTTCGGCGATGGTCTCCTCGATGAACGCGCGGTCGTCCAGCACCATCAGGTGCGCGTCGAAGATGCTCGCGTCCGCCACGGCGGACTGCTGTTCGAGATCATGCTGGATGACCCGCAGCTGGCGCCGGGTTTCGATCAACGCATCCTCGAAACGGCAGATCTCGTGATCGATCTGGTCGTCGGCGATGGTCCGGGGCTCCGGCCGCGCATCGCGCGCCACCAGCAGCACGGCCGGCGCCACGGCGATGCCCGGCGAAACGCCAATGCCCTTGAGCGTCACGTTCTCGCCCGTTGTGCGTGGTTCGCGCATCGTCCACCCGCTACTCGTTAAAGTTGCGCTTGATCAGCTGTTCCAACTCGTCCAGCGCCTGCTCCGCAGCCGGGCCCTCGGCCGTGAATCTCAGCCGCGCACCGCAGGGCGCTTCCAGCGTCATCAGGCCAAGCATGCTCTTGCCCGAGACGCGGTGGCCGGCCTTCTCGATCGTCACGTCGGCATCGAAGCGCGACGCTATCGCGACGATCATGGCCGCCGGGCGGGCGTGCAGGCCGTACTCGTTGCGGAGGACCACCTCCCGCACCAGCACCGCGCCGTCGGACCATGTCTGTCGGCCGTCATTCACTCGCCTGCCTGCCCCCGCGCAGCGCCTGCATCAGCTGCGTGTCCAGCTCCTTCTCCGCGTCGTGCCCCAGGCTGCGCAGCTTCTCGTTCCGCGCGGCCGCCTCGATCACGTTGCCCAGATCGCGTCCGGGAGTGACCACGATGACGACCTCGGAGACGGGCACGCCGAAGACCCGCCGCGTGCCGCGCGATTCGAGCACCCGCGCACCCGCGCCATCCGTGGGCGCGCTGAGCACCGCGATGAGGTCCAGCTTCTTTTCGCCCCGCACGGCGCCGACGCCATAGAGGGCCGGCACGTGGATGATGCCGACGCCCCGGATCTCCATGTGGTAGCGTGTGACCTTCACCGCCGCCGCAATGACGCAACCGGCGCTGTCCAGCCGCAGCTGCGTGATGTCATCCGCCACGAGCGCGTGGCCCTGCTTGATCAGCCCCAGCGCGGTATCGCTCTTGCCGATGCCGGAGCGGCCCATGATCAGCACGCCCATGCCCATGATCTCGAGCATGGTGCCCTGGACCTTCAGGCGCGGCGCCATCAGGTTCTCCATCAGGATGGTCGCCGCGTTGACGAAGTTCATGGTGATCATGCTGCTGCGCAGCACGGGCACCTCGTACCGCTCGGCCAGCGGGGCGATCTCCGGAAACAGCCGTTTGTGCCGGGCCACCACCAGGCACGGCATGCGCCGCTTGAAGAACGCCTCCAGCCGCGCGCACCGCTCGGCCTCCGACAGCGACGACAGGTAGGCGAGCTCCGAGAGTCCCAGCAGCTGGATGCGCCGGTTCGGGAAGTGCTTGAAGAACCCGCAGAGCGCGAGGCCGGGGCGATTCAGGGCCGCCTCGGGAATGGGCCGCTGCAGTCCCTTCGCCCCGGCATGGAGCTCGATGTCCAGCGCCGTGCCGGCTGCCTCCAGGAACGAGGCCACGGTGACAACCGGCCGCTCTTCCGTCTCGGGCCACAGGTTCAAGGCGCCTCTCCCCGCTCAAGGTCGTGTTCGCTGTGCTTCATCGCGTTCTTGTGGTCGTGAACCTTCTCCTGGATCTTCCGCAGCTGCTTCGCCACCTTTTCGACGGCGACATCGATGGACGTGTACATGTCCTCGGAGGTCTCGTCCGCCTCCAGGCGCAGCGGCCCCTTGGCCAGCACGCTGATCCTCGCGATGTTCAGGTGCTTCTGGATATCCAGGATCACGTGGACATGTTCGATCCGCCGGAACTCCGCCGCCAGGGCCTCCCCCTTGTTCCGGGCGTGCTCCAGTGCGCCTTCCGCTGCATGCATATGCCGTGCTGTGATTTCAACTGCCATACGCCACCTCCCTACATGGTGAACTTCTGCCCCAGGTACAATTCGCGACTCATTGCATCGTTGATCAGAAACGCGCTTTGTCCCTCCCGCAACACCTTGCCTTCGTAAAGCAGGTAGGCGCGGTCCACCACAGACAGCGTCTCCCGCACATTGTGATCCGTGATCAGAATCGCCAGGCCCTTGTCCCGCAGCCCGCGCACGATCGTCTGGATGTCCGCCACCGCAATCGGATCGACACCGCTGAACGGCTCGTCCAGCATCAGCATCGCCGGCCGCGTCACGAGCGCGCGCGTGATCTCCAGCTTGCGCCGCTCGCCGCCGCTCAGGGTGTAGGCCTTCTGGCGCGCGACCTTCTCCAGGCCCAGCTCGCCCAGCAGTTCCACCAGGCGGGAGGCCCGCTCGCGCCGGGTCAGATCCATGGTTTCCAGGATCGCGCGCACGTTTTCCTCGACCGTCAGTTTCCGGAAGACCGACGGTTCCTGCGGCAGGTACCCCATCCCGAGCCGCGCCCTCCGGTGCATGGGCAGCCGCGCCACCGATTTACCCCCGAAGACAATCTGCCCCGCGTCCGGCCGCACCAGTCCCACGATCATGTAGAAGGTCGTCGTCTTGCCGGCGCCGTTCGGCCCCAGCAGGCCCACAATCTCGCCGCGCCGCAGGTGCAGGTCCACGTCGCTCACGACGCTGCGCCCATGGTAGCGCTTCACGAGCCCCGTGGCCTGCAGGAGCGCAGCCGCCTCCGCCCCGGCCGCCGCCGGGGACGTGCCGGGTGCGCCGCCGCGCCCCCCGCCCGGTGCGAGCGCCTGGTCCTGCGGTTCTGCAATCATTCCTTCCGCTCCCCGGGCAGAATCTTCGCTCCCGCCTTCTTCCGCGCCTCGTCGGACGGGTAAACAACCAGCCAGGCCGGCTCGCAAACCAGCCGCTCCTCGTTGACCCAGAAGGTGATCTTATCGCCGCGCATCGTATCCTTGTTCCGGCTCAGCGTCGCGTTGCCGCTCAGCACGATCTCGCCCTTCTCCGCGCGATAGACGGCGAACTTGCCGGTGGCCGCCTTATCCGCCTGCCACACCTTCACGTTACCAGTAGCCGTCACTTCCTTCAAGTTGTTCTGCTTGTCGAATACGACGGTCATCTTGTCCGCCAGCATCCGGACCTGCGGGTCTTCCACGATCACGTTGCGTTCGAAGACCGCCGTGGACGACTTGTAGTAGAACGTCAACTGCTCCGCCCGAATGACGGTGTTGCTGCCCAGGTCCCCGGCCGCGGGCGCCGCGGCGGCCACGGGGCCGGCCGCACCAGCGGGCCGCACCGCCAGCGCGACCGCCAGCACGACCGCCGCCAGGCCGGACACCCTAACGCTGCGTTTTACCCTTCCACACATTCTTGCCCATCCCTTTCTCCAGTTTGCGCCGGTTGAACAGCACTTCGGCGTCCCTTCGGATCGTCAACACTTCGTCCTTGGAGTCCCAATCGAACCCCTGCCCGCGAATCACCACACCCTCGCGCGACGCCTTCACCTTGCCGTCCGAATCCGCCCGCCCCTCGGCCTTGTTGAACCGGCAGCTCTCGGCCTCGATCCGCCCGTCGAGCGTCTTGCCATCGGGCAGGTACATGAACACCTGCACGCCGCTCGCATGGACGTCGCCGTTGGTCTGCGGCAGGCTGGCCGCAACGGCCTGGACCTCCGTCTTGATCACGCCATCAGGGTAGTACTCCAGCGGCAACCGCACCCCGTGCAGGGGCTTGGCGATCTGCCCGTCCGGCCCCGGCGCCTGCCGCAGGCTGTTGGCCAGCGCACCGGAAAATGGCAGATCCTGCTCCCGCCCCTCCCTGGGTGCCGGCCGCCGGGCCGCGGGATCGGCCGCGACCGCCAGCCCGGCCAGGCCCAACCAGCATGCCCCGCACCACCCCGCGCACAGGACCGGACTACTGCGCCACGATTTCATCGATTGCCCTGACTGTCCGCCACAGTTTCCGAATGGCCGCCAGCGGGATCGCGTTGTCCTTGTCGGACAGCGCCCGCTGCGGATTCACGTGCGTTTCCACGAAAAGCGCGTCGCACCCCGCCGCCACGGCCGCGCGTGCCAGGCAGGGCGCGAGCCAGCCGTCGCCCGCGGTGTGCGTTCCGCCCCCGCCCGGCCGCTGCACGCTGTGCGTCGCGTCGAACATGACAGGGTAGCCGAAAGCCCGCAGCAGCGGCAGGCTGCGCATGTCCACCACCAGGTTGTTGTAGCCGAAGCAGGTGCCCCGCTCGGTGATCACGATCCGCCGGTTGCCCGTGCTCTCGATCTTGACGATGATATTCTTCACATCCTGGGGCGCCAGGAATTGCCCCTTCTTGACGTTGACCACGCGACCGCTTTCGCCGCAGGCCACGACCAGATCGGTCTGCCGGCAGAGGAAGGCGGGGATCTGCAGCACGTCCACAACCGCGGCAGCCTCCGCCACCTCGGACACGCTGTGCACATCCGTCAGCAGCGGCAAACCGAACCGCTCGCGAACCTCCGCCAGGATCGCGAGCCCGGCCTTCAGCCCCGGCCCCCGATAGGACCCCAGCGCGGAACGGTTGGCCTTGTCGTAGGAAGCCTTGAAGATGAGCGGAATGCCCTCTTCGGCTGCCAGCCGTGCCAGCCGCCCGGCAAGCGCCACGCACGTCCGGCGCCCTTCGATTACGCACGGCCCGGCGATCAGCGCCAGGGGAGCCCGCCCACCGATCTGGACCGACCCCGCGGAAATGGTTTGCACCTTCATGGCATTCAACGGGTTACACCCGACTCCTGTTGTTTCCGAATGAGCGCCTCAGCGTAGGCCACGTCCTCCGGAGTGTCAACGCCTATTCCCTCGTCACGGGTTTCCAGCACGGCCATACGCGCCCCGAGGTGCAGTGCACGGAGCTGTTCGAGCTTTTCGGCCCGCTCCAGCAGGCACGGCGCCGTGGCTACCAGGCGGCCCAGGAACGCCTTCCTATACGCGTAAACGCCCAGGTGCCGCCAATGCAACGGACCCTCGCATCGGAAATCCGCATCCCGCACGCAGGGGATGAGCGCACGCGAGAAGTACAGGGCCAGCCCATCGGCCGTGGTGACGACCTTCACCACGGAGGCAGCCCGGGCCTCCTCCTCGTGGCGCACGGGCGTCGCCGCCGTGGCCATGTCCAGATCATCCCGCTCCAGCATCGTCGCCGCGAGCCGGTCGATCAGCGCCGGATCGATCAGCGGCTCGTCCCCCTGGATGTTGATGACCACGTCCAGGGCCAGCCCCGCGACGGCTTCGGCGACACGATCCGTCCCGGAGGGATGGTCGGCGCGGGTCATGACTGCCTCGCCGCCGAAAGCCTCGACGGCCTCCACGATCCGCCGGTCGTCGGTGGCGACCAGCAGTCGCTCAAGCCGCGTGGCCCGCCGCGCCCGCTCGTAGACCCACTGCACGAGCGGCTTGCCGCAGAGCGGTACCAGGCTTTTGCCAGGCAGGCGGGTGCTGCCCCAGCGCGCCGGGATCACCCCGCACACACGCCCGCCCATCACCGCAGCTCCTGTTCGAGGTACGCAATCAACTCGCCAGGCGTGCAGGTCGCCGCGCCCAGCTTGCCCACGACGATGCCGGCCGCGTAGTTGGCCAGCAGCACGGCCTCCTCGTGGCTCGCCCCGGCCACGCACATCAGCATGGCCGTCGCAATCACCGTGTCCCCGGCGCCGCAGACATCGAAAACCTCGCGCGCCCGCGTGGGAATGCGCACCGGCGACTCGCCCCGCCCCTGCAGGTACATGCCGTGAGCGCCCAGCGTGACAGCCAGGAACTCCGTGTGCCACTTCCGCTCCAGCACCCCGCCGATTTCCCGCAGCTGGCCCTGCGTCGAGGGATCGTCGAGGTTCTGCAGCGCGAAGCCCGCCGCGTCGCACGCCTCCTTGTAGTTCGGCGTGGCCAGCGTCAGCGCCTCGAAAGCGAGCGCGTGGTTGTCTTTCGGATCGAGGCCCACCGGGATGCGCGCGGGTAGCGCCACGGCCAGCACGGCGTCCACCGTCTCCTGCGAAACCACCCCCTTGCCGTAGTCCTCGATGATGATCCCGTCCACCGTGACGGCCACGTCGCGGATCCGCGCCGCCAGGGCGGGCTGCGCCACGCGCTGCACGGCCGGCGAGTCCTCGCGATCCACCCGCACCACCTGCTGGTGCTCGGCCATGACGCGCGTCTTCTCGCAGGTCTGCAGCCGCGGGTCCGCCACAATGCCGTCGACACGGATGCCGCGGGAGGCCAGCACCTCGCGCAGCGTGCTGCCGATCGCATCCTCGCCCACGGTGCCGGCCAGCACAGCCTGCCCGCCCAGGTCCTGGATGTTCAAGGCGACGTTCGCCGCCCCGCCTGGCAGACAGCGCTCCTCGGTCACATGCACGACGGGCACGGGCGCTTCCGGCGAGATCCGCGACACGCGCCCGCGCACATACCGGTCCAGCATCAGGTCGCCCACCACGAGGATGCGCTTGCCCCGCGCCGCCGCCAGCAGATCCTTGATTCTTTCCAATCGCAACATCGCCAGCCACCCGCCTTCCGCTGCCCTACAGCGCCCGGCCCCCCCCCGCCTCGGCCTCGGCCGTCACGTCCGGCGCCCGCGGGCACAAATCCACGTAATCCAGCACGTCGGTTGCCACCCACTCAAGCGTCACCCCGCGCGCTCCGTTGTCCTCGCCCCCCGTCACGCTGCCCACCTCCAGGCGGTGATAGTACAGCATCCGCCCGGGGGCGTGCAGCGGCCGCATGACGAACCGCACGCCCGACACCGACGACACCTCGCGCTTGTCCGCCGCGTACCGCTTCAACGTGCCGTCGCTGACCGTCAATGTCACCAGGTCGCGCCAGGGCCGCGTCAGCCCCGCCACCCGCTCGAGGTGCTGCAGGCCCAGGTCACCCAGGCCGGCCGCGCACCGCGGTTCCCACTCGCCCTCGCGTCCCTGTGCCACGTGCACCAGCACGCGGTCCAGCGCCACCCGCAACCACGGCCGCACGCCCGGCGCCAGCCGCACTTCCTCGAGCTTGAAACCGCCGCCGGAAGTGCCCTCGGAGGTCACGTCATCCAGCACCAGCACGTACGGAAACGCGATCCGCGCCGACCGGATGTTCACCGGTTCGCCCAGCAGCGCCCCGATCCGCGCCGCGATGAGCGTGCGGCCGAAATCGGTCCGCACGACGAAGAAGCCAGCCGCCAGGGCCGCCAGCGCCAGCACGCCGAGCGTGCGCAGCAGCCGCCCCAACCCGCCCCGCGACGGCGCGGGGGCCGCCAGCCCTCCGCCGTTGTCGCCGAACGCCACCGTTGCCGGATCGCTCTCCTGCATCCGTCCTCGCCGCTCCCGCGCCGCCTTGTCACGCGCCTACGCCCCGTCCTCCGGGCCCCCGCCGGCAGCCGCGTTCCGCACCGGCCGCACGCGCGCCCCGAACAGCGCCGTTCCCACGCGCAGCCACGTTGCCCCCTCCTCCACCGCCACGACGAAATCGTGCGACATGCCCATGGACAGCTCCGGCAGCGCGACGCCCTGCTCCGCTTCGCAGGCGTCGCGCAGCTCGCGCAGCCGCCGGAAGTAGGGCCGCGCCCCCTCGGGGTCCACGGTGAACGGCGGCAGCGTCATCAGCCCCGCCACCGTGACCCGCCGCAGCGTCCGCGTCTGCGCGACGACGCCCGGCAGCTCCGCCGGCGCCATCCCGAACTTGCTCGACTCGCCCGCCACGTTCACTTCCAGGCACACCGTCAGCGCGCGGCCCGCCTCTTCGGCGGCCGCCTCGAGCGTCTCCAGCAAACGCCAGGAGTCGACGGCGTGCAGCCACTCGAACAGCCCCACCGCCTCGCGCACCTTGTTGCGCTGCAAGTGGCCGACCATATGCCAGCGCAGGTTCCCGGCGCACTGCGGGATCTTCTGCCGCGCTTCCTGCACCTTGCTCTCGCCAAAGCAGATCAGTCCCGCCCGCGCCGCTTCGGCCACGGCGTCGGGGGGAAAGGTCTTGCTGACCGCAAGCAGCCGCGCCGACTCCGGGTCGCGCCCCACGCGCCGGCAAGCGGCAGCGCGCACGGCCAGGATCCGTTCCAGTCGTTCCGCCACACCTTCAGCGCCCATCGTCCGCTCCCGCCGCCGGCCCCGCCAGCGACTCCGCCTCGCGCCGCCCCGCCAGCGCCCGGGCGAGCGTAACCGGGTCGGCATAGCCGATGCCGCTGCCCGCCGGCAGCCCCCCGGCCAGCCGCGTCACGCGCAGCCCCTCGCCACGCAACGTGTCGGCCAAGTAAGAGGCGGTCGCGTCGCCTTCGACGTCGGTGTTCATGGCCAGGATGATCTCCCGAAAACGGCCCTGCCCCACGCGCTCGAGCAGCGCCTTGATCCGCAGATCGCCGCGCCCCTCGCCACGCAGCGGCGAAATCCGCCCCATCAGCGCGTGATAGCGCCCGCGAAACCCGCCCGCCCGCTCCAGCAGCGCGATATCTCCCGGATCCTCCACCACGCAAAGCAGGCTGTCGTCCCGCGTGGCTCCGGTGCACAACAGGCAGGGGTCGGCGGTCCGTGCGGTGATGCTCCCGCACTGCCGGCAGCAGCAGAGCTCCCGCTCCGCCGTCTCCAACGCCTCGCGCAGCTCCGGGAGCAGCCGCTCGCGGTCGCGGACCAGTTTCACCGCCATCCGCTCGGCCGTGCGTTTGCCCACCCCCGGCAGTTTCGCCAGGCACGCCGTCAAACGGTTCAGGGCTTCCTGCGGATGCATGCTCAACCGCCGAACAGGCCTCCCAGCCCCAGGTCGCCGCTCAGCTTCTGCATGTCGCCCGCGGCCGCCTTCTTCGCCGCGTCCAGCGAACTGTTCACCGTGGAGCACAGCGTCTTCTCGAGCCGCGCCACCTTGTCCGGGGCGCACATGGCCGGGTCTATCGTGATCGACTTGATGGTCATGTCGCCACGCGCCACGATCGTCACGCTCTTGTCGGTGCTGGCAATGGTCACGGTCTTGGCCGCCAGTTCCTTCTGGATCTTGCGCACCTGCCGCACCTGCTTCATCATCTTCAACATGTTCCGCATTTCCATCGCATTCTCCTCCGTTTTCCGCGCTAGTCCCGGATGTCCGACAGAGTCCCGTCAAACAAATCCAGCGTCGTCCTGACCACCTGATCCTTCAGCCACTCCTGCTTCGACTTGGCCTCGCGCGCCTTTTCGCCACCGGTCGCCGGCGGCCGTTCCGGCGGCGCGTCTTCCTCGCCGCCCGCGTCCGACGTATCGGCGTTGCTCAGCCCGCTGCCGACCTCCGGCGCCGGCCCGCTCGCCGCGGGCCTCCCCGGCACATAGGCCACCGTCACGGTCCGCCGCAACACTTCCCCAAGCGCGTGCTCGATGGCCTTGCGGTTACGCACCGCTTCCATGTTCTTGATCGCTTCCGCAAACTCGGGATCGAACCCGATCGTCACCCGTTCCGTCGCCACGGACACGGGCCGCGCATCGCGCAGCGTATCGCGCACCATCATCGAGATGCGCCCCGCCTGCTCGATGATCGCATGCCAGCGATCGTTCAGCAGCGACAATTCGCGCGCGGCCTGCTCGGGCGCCAGCGGCGCCGGGGGGTGAACCGCGGCGCCGGCCGGCCCGGCGGGGGCCTGTGCCGGCGGCGCGGCGGGCGCCTCGCGCATCACGGGC
>CAYOBW010000101.1:0-23937 GCA_964402115.1 uncultured Victivallales bacterium | reverse complement strand
CTGGCTGACATAGTACGTCGCAGCCGGCGCCACAGCCGCACCGCAGACCAGCAGGCCTGCGACAGCCCACAACCCCGTCTTTGTGTTCATTCTGCTTATTGTCACCTGCACCCGTCCTCAGTTCCGCACGAGCACGCGGAAGCCCACGTTGTAGACGGGCTGATGGGGGACGTAGCGCCAGCGGGAGGCGGATCGGGCGTGGCGCAGGGTATCGTTCCAGCTACCGCCGCGCACGACCCGCCAGTCGCCAGCCTCCGTCACGCGCGCGCTGCCCGGATAGGGGCCATACGGGCTGAGCGTCCACTCCGCGACGTTGCCATGCATATCGTACAGCCCCCAGGCGTTCGGCTTGAACCGTCCCACCGGGGCCGAGAAGGCCACGCCATCGTTATAATTCGGCTGCACGCGCCCCCAGTTCCAGCCCTGCAAGCTGCCGTCAGACAGGTTGGCGACGGCCGGCAGCCGCTCCGGCGTGGCGGCGAACGACCACGGCGTGGCCGTGCCCGCCCGACAGGCGTACTCCCACTCGGTCTCCGTCGGCAGCGTGCACGTAGCACCGGTCTGCCGGCTCAGCCAGGCGCAGAACGCCATGGCCGCGTGCCAGGAAACGCGCACCACCGGCTGGTCCGGAGCGTTGACCGGCGTGCCGCGCGTGAAGCGGTCCTTGCCGCGCCCCTCGATGAAGGCGCTGTCGTGCAGCGGGTCGAACCGGGCGTACTGCGCGTTGCTGACCTCGTAGACCGCGAGATGGAAGGGCCGCTCGATGGTCGCCACCTGCTCGGGGTATTCGTCGGGGTAGCCGTGAGCATCGCCCATCACGAAACGCCCTGCCGGCACAGGCGCAAACACCATCGTCACGCCGCCGCCCAGGTCGAGCGTGCGCGGTCCGGCGCCCCCGGCCTGCTGCGCATCGACCGCCTGCCCGTTCGTCAGCGGCCAGCCCGCCAGCGTCGCGGGGGGCGGCGGGGCGGCCTCAGCCGGCGGGGCGGCGAACGCCCCGACGGGCGGCAGTTCCGGCGCCTGCTCCTCGTTGTCCGTAATCCCCGAGAGCTCGGCCTGGTGCTGCGCGCGCCGGGTCACCTGCGCCGCCTCCGGCGGCCGGTGACTCTCCTGCCAGTTCGCGGGATAGGGAATGTTGAAGTCGATCCACGTGAAGAGCCGCTCCCACTCGTCGCGGTCGAGCGTCACACCGTGATGCCCCTTGCGCAACATCTGCACGAGCGGACTGGTATCCGCCTGCCACTCGGCGGGTGCGGCGAGGTGGTAGTCGGCCTCGAACCCGGCCCGGCGGACGTGCGGGTGCAGGGCGAGGTAGCTCGGGCTGTAGGAGCCGGTGTAGCCCGGGTGCAGCCGCTTGGCCCGCAAGTCCGGCAGGCGGGCGCCGTCGGCGCGGGGCTGGCCGTTGTGGCAGCCCGCGCAGCGGCGATCGAGCACGGGCTGCAGTTCGCGGTCGAAACTGAAGCCGCGCACGGGTCCGTTCCACGGCGTCAGCGGCGACGGGACGGCCCGGCTGGCCAGGGTGACCGGGATGCGCGCCGGCGGCGCCTGGTTCTGCTTCTCGTGACAACCGACGCACGAGACAATCTCGCCCGGCATGGCCACGAACCAGCTCCGCATGATCTGCTGCGCCTTCCCCTCCGCGTCGAGCGGCTGGACGAAGATCGGCGTGTTGGCGGGCACGGTGAAGAACGCCGAGCCGTCCGGCTGCACCGGCACGGTGCCGAGAATGCGCTTCACGTCCCAGCCGCCCTCCACGCTCGAGGCCGACGTGTCGCCGTTGCCGCCGTAGCGGTAGACGTGCGAGCCAACGCGCAGGGCCTTGATCGAGCCGGGCGGAAAGCCCTTGAGCCCGCCGCCTTCGTAGACGTTGACGAGATTGACCAGCGCATCCTGCCGGTTGAGGTCCACGCGCGACGGCACCACGGGCGGCGTCGGCCGCGCGCGCAAGGGTATGGGCATGGCATAGGGCCCCATCAGCAGCGGCGTCAGGTTGTCGAACACATCCACCAGATAGATGCCCCACGGGCTCCAGGGCGTCAGCTTGACAGCGGCCAGGAAGTACTTGCCCGCGCCCAGATTCGTCCCCGGCTCGGCCAGCGGCCAGGGCGTGGCGAAGCGCGGCCACGTCTCGCTCACGAGCCCGTCCGCGATCACCGGCTCCACGCGCTTGCCCCGGCCCGGGATGCGCTGCACGACGCCGTTCGCCTCGTGCCGCCCGCGCGAGGGGTCGAGCAGCACCAGTTCGCCCACGCGCCCGACGCCGTGATGGCCGGAGACCACGCACACAACCTGCGGCGACCGGCCCGGGATCGGCCGCGGCCAGTACATGGCGTTCGGCCAGTAGGAATTGCTACCGTAGAACTCCGACTGCCCCGTGCCGTCCGGGTTCATGTGGAACAGGAGCCGCGTGAAGTAGTGCGGCGTGTCGGTGTACTCCCAGCGCGCGTAAACCACCCGGCCGTCCTCCAGCACGCAGGGATTCCAGTTGTGGTCCTGGTCGAACGTCAGGCGCCGCTCGCCGCTGCCGTCATCGTTCATGACGTGCAGGTTGCCGACGTACCAGCCGCCCGTGCAGGGCACGGCCTGCTCGCACGCGGTGGAGACAAAGACAATCTGGCCGTTGGGCAGGCGGCAGGCATCGTAGTGGCGCACGTGCTCGTCGGTCTGGCGCGAAATCACACGGTGCCCCGTGCCGTCCACGCCGACCTCCTGGATCTGGCGGCCGTCGGAGTAGAGGATACGCGCGGCGTCGCAGCTGAGGTCCATTTCGCTGACATTGCCGGCCTTGTGGATCGTGGTGACCGTACCCGTCGGCTGCACCGGCGAGAGGGTGACGATCTCGTTGCCGAGATGGTTCGGACCATCCCAGTTGCTCGAGAAACCGGGGCCGCCGCGGGCGAGCAGGAGCTTCTCGAACCCCAGCAGCGGGTTGGCCAGCAGGATCGCCTGGCTCTCGGCGTCGAGGCGGGCACGCAGGGCCAGCAACGCCGTTAGCGCGTCGGCCTGGCCGGTCAGCGCGCCAGCGAAGAACGCACCGAGCTGTGTCTCGAGCGCGGCTGCGCGGGCGAGGTACTCCGCTCCCCGCGGGTAGCGCGCGCCGAAGGCCTCCTGCTGATCGGCCACGGCGAGGCGCAGGGCCGTGAGGCGGCCGGCCTCGGCCAGCGCGGCCTGGGTGGCGGCCACGGCGTAGTAGCGGGCGCGGGCTGTGGCCACGTCGGCGGTCAAGGGCACGGTGCGCTGGGCGGCCAGCCAGGGCGCGCAGCGGGCGGCGAGGGCCGGGTCGGCGACAGCCAGGTTGGACGCGACGGCGGCCAGGCGCGTTGTGACAGCCTGATTGTATTGCGCGGCCAGGAAGGCGGGGTTGCCCGGCACCCAGTCCGTCAGCAGCGGCTCGATGCGCGACATGGCGTGCCGGCGGAAGCGCTGCCAGATGCTGTCCTCGCGCTCCCAGGCGATCTGGCACTGGCTCGCGGGATCGGGGAAATCCCGCAGCAGCTGATCGAGCACCCCGGCACGCCGCCCGATCCGCGTCGCAAGGGAACCCGCGCCACGGCGACCGCCGGGCGGATGGGGCAGGCACCAGAAGCGGCAACTGCCGGTGGCATCCACAGGCAGCCGCGCGAGCAGGTGGTTCGTCGCCGCCAGGTTGCCGATCTCCCAGAACACCTGGTTCGGCACGGCGGACGTGGCGTCGTCGGGATCGCGGCACGCGCCGCCGCGCGGCCAGCAGCGGGCCTCGCCCCGGCCGAGCCCCAGGCCCAGACACAGCCGGACCTGATCGCCGCCCGGAGACGCCACGGTGACTGCGCGGCCCACATAGATCACCTGGCCGGGCTGCGCCTGAAAGCGCGCCGCCAGCTCGTGCAGGCGGCCGTCTTCAAGGTCCGGCAGCGGCTGCCAGCGCGGCGGCGCGGCGACCGCGGCGGCGGGCCACGCCACGGGCTGATCGAAGTCGCAAAGGCGGAGGCTGTCGAGGTGACGGACGGCGGGCGAATCGGGGTCGAACGGACCCAGCCCGTACCAGGGGCCGGGCGTGACCCCCGTTTCGGGCAGAACCAGGCGGTCTATGTCCGACTCCCAGGCCAGCAGGGCTTCGCGAGCGGCCTGCGCGGTCTCCTGCCAGGTCGGCAGTTTGGTGAACGGCGGCTGACGGGCGAGTGCGGCGAGGGCCTGGCGACGGGCCAACTCGGCGGGCGGCACCACGACTGCGTCATCCGCCGCACCCAGCACTTGAAGCTCCACCAGGACGGCGGCGCTGTTGGCCGAGCTCTGCGCCTTGCCGGGTTGCCCGGCCTTGACCGGATAGGTGCGCCAGACGCGGAATTCCACCCAGTCGACGAGACCGGTCGTCAGCGCCCCTCCTTCCGGGGCTTCGAATGCGCCGCGAAACCCGCCGCCATTGGCGCCGATCACCGTGGGACCGGTCGTGAGTGCGGCCGGCCCCGGGAAGTCGGGGCGCTTGCCGGGCTGTGCGCGGTTGTCGGCGAAGCGCACTTCATAGTCCTGGTTGGCGCGCGCGTCCCAGTTGCAGCTCCACACGGCCACGGAAGTCGGGCGCTTCGGGGCGCCAAGGTAGCAGGCAATGATGGAGGGTGTGCCGTCGAGGAAGACCCGCCCCTCCTCGCCTAGCGTGCCAGCCTCGCCGTCGGTGAGCAGCGCTGCGGTCTCGGGGTCCACCCCATGCAGGCGGGCGACTGGACGGGCGAGCAGGTTGCGCGGGGCCAGCGCCGCGATGCGCTCCCCGAAGGCCTGGAAACCGACAGCGGAAGCGGGCCAGGCGTTGGTCACGCAGGCCGGCTCTGGCGCGGCGCGGGCGGAGAGGCTGACGAGCAGGGTGACAACGCCGCTGAGGATGGGGACATGGGGAGCGGATGACATGGGGGAACCTCCCCGGTCTATTTGCGAATGATCTGTTCCGGAATGACGAGCGGGTAGCGCACGCCCTGTACCCAGTACTCCTTGCCGTGCACGTCGATCGTACTGCCATCGATAGCTGCGTACTGGGATTCGTCGCCCAGCACATAGCAGAGCGTCACGGCTCGGCCCTGGTCATCGCGCACGACGAGACGGTAGCGGCTGGGGCGGTTCAGCACCCAGCCGGCAGGACGCAGCACACCGGTCTTCACGACGGAGACCCCCTGGGGACGGCCGGGCACCATGGCCTCGTCCGCGAGTTCGACCGGGAAATCGAGGGTGAGGGCCTTGACGTCGGCTGGTGTGGGCAGGAGCGGGGGCGCGAGGACCGGTAGTCGCGGCTGTTCAACCGGGAACGTTTCTGCGGGCGGACGGTCGGCAGGCGCGGGGAGCGGCAGAACCGGCACCGGGCGTGGCGTAGCAGCAGGCGCGGGCGACGGAAGCGGTGCGGGGGGCGGTTCGCGCCGGTCTTCCGGCGCCGGTGTGACAGGCGGCACTTTGACCGGCGTGGCCGGGGACGGGGTCACGCGCGGGGCAGGTGGGGGGGCCGGTACCGGGGTCACGGGTGTGGGCACGGGTGCGGGCGCGACAACGGGCCGCGCCGTCCCTGGCACCGGCTCCACGAACTTGCGGAAAATCCAAGCCGTGCAACCGGGCGGCGGCGCGATGCTCAGCCACTCGCCGCTGGTCTGGCGGACCGCAACAGACTGGCCCTGATCGAGTTTGCCAAGCGTCCGGTAGTTGATGCCGGGACCGCTGCGCACCTGCACGCGTTCAGCCGAGACCTTGCCGTCGCGGAGCAGTTCGCCGTAGACCCACACATCGGCCGACGGCGGAATCTCGACTTCGACCCACTCGCCGTCGAGGCTGCCCTGCGCCTGCAGGCTATCGCCTGCAGCCAGTTGCGTCACGACTTCCGCCTCGGGATCGGGGGCGGCCCGCAGGCACACACGGTCGCCTTTCGCCCGAATCTTCGTAGCGGCCGGGGCCAAGGCGGCCCAGCCGGCTAGCAGGCTGCAGATAGCCAGAAACTGGATGACCCGGTTCATGGCCGGGACGCGGCGCAGCGTCCTGAGTTCAGGCAGAAACCGTTAGATCGTCTTCGTCTTCTGCAAGCCGAGACCACGATCGCCATCCTTCCACTTCCCGCGCTCTTTGAGCACGTCGATGCGCTCAAACCGCTTGAGCACGTTGCGGCGTGTGACAATCTTGCTCGCGGACTTCAAACTGCGATGCTGCGACATGTCCATCCTCCTCGTCTGTAAAAGGGCTTAAACAGTAACAGAAGGCCCATCCAAGTCAATCCGAAATCGGGGTTGCTTTTCTGCCGGTGGCGGTTATCCTGCCCCGGTTACGTCTGGGGAGATAGAAGCGCATGGCACGCGATCGCTGGGGCAGCAAGCTGGGCGTTATCCTGGCCGTGGCGGGCAGCGCCATCGGGCTGGGCAACTTCCTGCGTTTTCCGGGGCTGGCGGCCCAGAACGGCGGCGGGGCTTTCATGATCCCCTACTTCGTCGCGCTGGTGCTGCTGGGGCTGCCGCTGATGTGGATCGAGTGGACGATCGGCCGGTTCGGCGGCGGATTCGGCCACAGCACCGCCCCCGGCATTTTTCATTCGCTCTGGGCGAAGAACCGCTTCATCAAGTACTTCGGCGTCATCGGCATCTTCGGGCCGATCGTGATCCTGCTCTACTACACCTACATCGAGTCGTGGCTGCTGGGTTACAGTGTCTTCGCCCTGACCGGCCGGTACAATGCCTGCACGGATGCCGCGGGCATGCAAGCCTTTCTCAACGGCTATCGCGGGCTGGAGGCGAACGCCCACTTCAGCGGCAAAGGGCTGGCCTACTTGTTCTTCCTCATCACGTTCGCGATCAACATCGTGATCGTGTACGGCGGCATCCGGAAGGGGATCCAGCGGGTTTGCGAGTGGAGCATGCCCGTGCTGTTCCTGCTGGCCATCGTGCTCGTCGTGCGCGTGTTCACGCTCGGCACGCCTGATCCGACCCATCCCGAGCGAAACGTGCTCAGCGGCCTGGGCTTCCTCTGGAACCCGCAGTGGTCGAAGCTGTGGAACGTGGCTGCGCTGGACGCGCTGAAGTCCGCATCCTGGGGCAGCGGCGCGTGGTGGACCGGCCTGGCCCAGTTGGTCAACGCCAAGGTTTGGCTGGCCGCCGCCGGGCAGGTGTTCTTCACCCTGAGCGTCGGCATCGGCGTGATCCTGACCTACGCCAGCTACCTCGAGCGTAAGGACGATGTGGCGCTTTCCGGGCTGACCGCCGCCTCCGCCAATGAAGTCGCCGAGGTCATCCTGGGCGGCAGCATCGTCATCCCTGCGGCCTTCGCCTTCTTCGGCGCCGGCGCGGCCCAGGGGAGTCTCTTCGATCTCGGCTTCGTGACCATGCCGCTCGTGCTCCAGCAACTGCCCCTCGGCAACCTGTTAGGGTTCGCCTGGTTCGCTTTGCTGTTCATTGCCGGCGTCACCTCCTCAATCTCGCTAGCCATGCCGGCGGTCGTCTTCCTGCAGGAGGAATTCAACCTGACGCGCAAGGAGGCGGTGGCGATCTTCGCCGTCGTCACCTTCGTGCTCTGTCACATGGCCATCTTCGGCCTGGGCAGCGGGGTCGTGGACGAGCTGGATTTCTGGGGCGGCACGCTCTGCCTCGTCATCTTCGGCGCCATCGAGACGATTCTCTTCGGCTGGGTCTTCGGCATGGACCGGGCCTGGACGGAGCTGCACACGGGGGCGGACATCAGGATCCCGCGCTTCTACCGCTTCATCATCAAGTACGTCACGCCCGCGTTCCTGCTGGTCATTCTCGCCGTGTACTTCATCCAACAGGGCGTGCCGCTGCTGACGCTGCGCGACGTCAAGCCCGAGCACGTGCCGGCGATCATGCTGACGCGGATCGTGCTCGTCCTGCTTTTCATCCTGCTGTCCGTGCTGGTCTGGATTGCCTGGCGGCGGCGGACGGTCGAGAGCCAGGTCCCGGCCGCGAACCCGGATGCGCAAACGGAAGGCGGCCAGCCATGACGCCTGCCGGTTGGATCTTCATGTCGGGTAGTTGGCTGATCCTCCTGGTTCTGCTGGTGCTCTGCCTGGCAAAAACACTGCGCAACAACTGACGGAAACGCCGGCGCCGGCGCCGGCCAAACGAAGCGACACAGAAAGCCCCCGACCCCATGAGCAAACCGCCGCACGCGCTGCCCATCGCGCTCGATCGCCCCCTCGCCGTGTTCGACATCGAGTCCACCGGCATCAACCCCCGGCTGGATCGCATCATCGAACTGGCCATCGTCAAACTCATGCCCGACCGCTCGCGGCAGGCTCACCTGTACCGGATGAACCCCGGCGTCGCCATTCCGCCGACGGCAACGGCCGTGCATGGCATCAGCGACGCGGATGTCGCCGCCTGCCCGCGTTTCGCCGAGGTGGCCGACACGGTGCTCGGCGTGCTGGAAGGCTGCGATCTGGGCGGATTCAATATCGTCCGTTTCGACGTGCCCCTGCTCGTCGAGGAGTGCGTGCGGGCGGGGCGGAAGTTCGTACTGGATGGGCGGCGCATCGTCGATGCCCAGCGCATCTTCCACCAGCGCGAACCGCGCGACCTCACCGCCGCGCTGGCCTTCTACTGCCACGAACTGCACCTGGGCGCCCACGGCGCCGTCGCCGACACGGATGCGACCGTTCGCGTCCTGGAGGGGCAGTTCCAGCGCTACGCCGACTTGCCGCGGGACATGAACACCCTGCACGACTACTGCAACCCCCGCGACCCCACCTGGGTGGACCAGGGCGGCAAACTCAAGTGGGAGCAGGGCGAAATCGTCCTCAATTTCGGCATGCGCCGGGGGCAGTCGCTGCGGCGCATCGTCGAGCAGGAACCCACTTTCGCGAAGTGGATCCTGCGCAGCGACTTCGCCACAGACGTGAAAACCGTCGTCGAAAACGGCCTGAAGGGGCAGTGGCCCACCCCGCCTCCTCCCCCCGCGGGATGAGGATGGCCTGCCCCCTCGCCGCCTGGCCCCTGGGCCTGAATGGTGGAATGGTAATGCCCCCGCGAATCGGGATTGACAAAGACGGGGAAAAGGGCTGAACATGTTCAGCCATAGGGGGTGCGCATAGGGTTCAGGGTAACGGTGTGGAACAGGGGGGCCGCCGTGGAAAAGGAACTATTCAGCGAACAGGTCCAGATCGAGCGCAAGCTCTTCTCCTTCGAGCTGAAGGAGAACCCGAGGGGACGACTTCTGAAGATCACCGAGGACGTGGGCGGACGGCGGGACACGGTCATTATCCCGGCCACAGGGTTGGCCCAGATCCTCGCGCTGGTGGGCCGGGCCTTCGATGCCAGCGAGCAAGCGGGGCCGTGCCCTTCGAATCTCGATCCGTGAGAGGAGCCACGCGTGCGGTTGTTAGGGCTGGTTTGCGGCGGGTTGCTACTGGTGGCGTTTTTTGCTCAGGCGGCAACGGACCCTGACACGGCGCAGCCCACAGCGCAAGCGCTGCTGGATGGCGTCGTCCAGCGCCTGCCCCGCGAGCCGCTGTTCATCGCCGGGGAGCTGGTGCTCAAGCGGCGCAAGGGCATGGTCGAACAACGCTATGCGTTCGACATGTACCTGCACTGGGATGCCACGCCCGCGTTGGCCCGCTACACGGTCCGCGACGCCTTAGGCGGCGAGCTGGAGCAACTGACGATTACGCGGGCAGTCGGCCAGCCGCCGCGCTACGCCTACGCGGCGGGGCAACCGCTGCAGCCAGCGCCCCCGCCAGACCTGTCCGCGCCGCTGCGAGGCACCGACCTGAGCTGGAACGATCTGACACTGGCGTTCCTCTGGTGGCGCGGCGGTAAACTGGCGGGCGCCGACACGGTCAAGGAGCGCCCGTGCTATATGGTGGACGTGCCCGCGCCCGCAGGCGAGCGCAACGCCTGTGCACGGGTGCGGCTGTGGATCGATCAGGAGGCGTGCATGCTGCTGCAGGCGGAGGGCTACACCCCGGCCGGCGCCGTGCAGCGACGACTCTGGGTCAAGAGCTTCAAGAAGATCAACGACCGCTGGATGATCAAGGACCTCGTGATCGAGGGTTCCTCGGACGCTCGTCGCACGGAGCTGCATATCCAGGATCTGGAACCCGCCGGGCCGGATGGGAAGCCGGCGCCCCAGGGGCCGGCCCCGGCGGTCGAGACGCTGCCGGCGGCCGCGCCCTGGCCGACCACCGGCCAGCCGTAGGGCGCCGTCCGACGGCAGCGCAACCGCAGGCGCGGTTGCGGGGGAGTGCAAGCGCATGGCGGAGTGGCTGATAGGGATCGAGGGCGTCGTATTGGTCGCGCTGTTCGCCTGCTCGGCGTTCTTCTCCGCCAGCGAAACGGCGCTCTTCTCGCTCAATTCCCTGCAAGTCCACCGGATCCGCACGCGCCTCCCCCTGGCCGGCGCGCGCCTGCAGGCGGTCCTCGACAAGCCCACGCGCGTACTCTCCACGCTGCTGATCGGCAACACCCTCGTCAATATGACCGCCTCGGCGATCGGTTTCCGAATCGCCGAGCACTACGCCCCGGGGCACGGCGAAGCGATCGCCATTCCGACCATGACACTGCTCCTGCTGCTGGTTGGCGAAGTGACACCTAAGCGCTACGCCATGCAGCACGGCGAACGCATCGCTCCACACTGCGCGTCGCTGCTCATCGTGCTCAACACGGTCATGACGCCCTTGCGCGCCGGCCTTGAAGCCGTGTCGCGCGGTTTCAGCAAGCACTTGCGCGCCGGGTCGAAGACGCTGACCGCGGACGAGTTCAAGACCGTCGTGGAGGTGGGCCAGGAGGAGGGCGTGCTCGACGAGGAGGAACGCTCGATGGTGGACGGGATCATGCGGCTGGAGGAAACCAAGGCCAGCGACGTCATGACCCCGCGCGTGGACCTGATCGGCATCGATCTCGATGACCCGCTGGAGCGGCAACTCCAGTTGGCCCGCGGCACGCACTTCCATTACCTGCCCGTGTACCGCGGTTCGCTGGACAACGTCGAGGGACTGCTGGACGTAGCGCGTTTTTTGCTGGCCGACGAGCTCTCCCTGGCCGGCGCCATCACGGAGCCGTTCTTCGTGCCCGAGTCGGCCGCGCTGGACAGCCTGCTCGCGACCTTCCAGAAGGAGAACCGCCGCGTGGCCTTCGTCGTGGACGAATACGGCGGCACCGCCGGCCTGCTGTCGCGCGGCGACATCCTGGAGGCGATCGTGGCCACGGTGCGTAACGAGTACCAGGACGAGCAAGCCGAGATCCAGCCGGTCGGCCAGAACCGCTGGCTC
Source organism: uncultured Victivallales bacterium (assembly GCA_964402115.1). Lineage (GTDB taxonomy): Bacteria > Verrucomicrobiota > Kiritimatiellia > UBA8416 > CAYOBW01 > CAYOBW01. The sequence goes on along the minus strand of CAYOBW010000101.1, from coordinate 12,725 downwards.
CTGGAGGGCTCGACCAGTCTCCAGGACATCAACTATGAACTGACCCTGCAGCTCGAGGCGGAAGGCGCTGACCGGATTGCGGGGTGGGTAGCCGCCCATTCCGGACGCATTCCCAAACCCGGCGACGTCGTCACGGCGCAGAGCTGCCGGGTCACGGTGCAGCGCGTGCGCCGGCGACGCATCACGCAGGTGCTGCTCGAGAAACTGGTGCCGGACGAGACGAAACGGGAGGAAATTCCGTGATCCTCACCCTACTGGCACACCTCGGCCTGCTGCTGGCCTGCCTGGCGCTGGCCGGCTTCTTCTCGGGCATCGAAACCGGCGTGATCTCGATCCACCGCATGCGACTGCGCCACTTCGTCAAGCAGGGCAATCCGCAGGCCCGCAAACTGGAGGCCTACCTGGACCAGTCCGACCGGCTGCTGGGCACGACCCTGGTCGGCACGAACCTGAGCCTGATCGTGCTCTCCGTCTCCTCCGCTTCGCTCGCGGCAGCCTTGTTCGGTCCTTTCGGACAGGCCCTGACCACGGGCGGCGTTTCGCTGGTCGCGATCGTTTTCGCCGAGTACCTGCCCAAGGCCTGGTTCCAGAGCCGGCCGCTCGAACGCAGCCTGCGGTTCGTCGGGTTGCTGCAGGTGTCGGAGTTTCTGCTCAAACCCTTTGCGAGCGCGGTCATCGGCATCACACGACTGCTGCTGCGCGGTCCATCCAAGACGCTGATGAAGCCCACCCCTTTCGTGACGCGCGAGGACCTCAAGCTGCTTGCGGGCGAGGGCGAACAGAGCGGCATTCTCTCCGCCCGCGAACGCCTGATGATCTACCGCGTGATCGAACTGGCCGGCCGCAAGGCGCGCGACCTGATGGTGCCGCGCAGCGAGATGGCGTACGCCAGCACGGACACCCCGATTCCAGAGGCCTTCGCCACGCTGCGCACGCGCGGGTTCACGCGGTTGCCGGTCTTCGACCGGGAGCGCAACCACTTCGTCGGCGTCATCAATCTATTCCACATCCTCTCCTCCGGCAAGGCCGCCACCGCCGGCAGCCTGATGGAGTTCAGCCGCCCGCCCCTGTTCATCAAGGAGGACATGCCTGTGGACGAAATCTTCCCCCTGCAGCGGCGCATGCGGCAGCCGATGTGCCTGGTCACGAACGCGCAGGGCGAGGTCACCGGCCTGATCACAACGGAGAACATTATCCAGGCGATCGTCGGCAAGCTGCAGTAACGGGGGTGGTTGCCTATGCCAAGCGAGATCAGGGGAACGCCGCGATCCTCGCTGCATTGCCCGGCCTGTCGGCGCTACATCGGCACGGCGCCGGTGTGTCCCTACTGCGACGCGGACGCCCGGGGGGCGACGGCGGCGCGGTGGTTGTGGGTCGGGGCGCTCTGTGCCATCGTGCTGGGGCTGGTCGGACTGGCGCTCCTGTCCTAAACTGGAAAGCCGACCCCAGCGGGATCGGCTCCGTGTGCAGGCCATCCCTGCTTGCGGCGCATCAGCCCTGCGGCGCCTGCAGCACTTCGCGCGCCAGACGCACGACGTCGGACTGGGCCTCCACGGCCGTCTTCAGCGCCTGCTCCAGCACCTGCATCTTCTCGGCAATCTGGCTGACACGGTAAAGTCCGCCGGTGCGGAACTCCTCCAAGGCGGCCCCGTGACTGCTGAGGCGCTCGACCTCCTGCTGCAGGGAAACCAAACGGGCTTCGGCCGCGCTCAGCTGCCGCCGGAGGTGCAGGATGTTGACTTCCTGTTCCTCGGCATTGCGGTCGAGATCTTCGAGTTCCATGCCGTCTGGAATCGGCACTTCGACCAGTTTCCCGCAATCCGTACAGGGAATAGTCAATCCGGCCCCGCGGTAGTCGATGCACAGGCTCTTACCGCAGAACGGACAATCGAAGACGATGTCCGTATCCCGAACTTCGGTCGCGCTTTGCTCGCTGTCCGCCATATGACCTCCCCGGCAGACTGCTGCCTATAGGAACGATCAAGCCTTGACGACTTTGCCGTGCCGGATGCAGGCTGCGCATACCTTGCGCCGCCGCACGCCGCCGTTTTCCGAGACACGTACCCGCTGAAGGTTGGGACGGAACACGCGGCGTGTCACGCCGGTCGTGTGCAGGCCAATGCCGCCCTTCTTCTTCTGCAGGCCATGCCGGACGATCGAATTGCCGCTCAAAACGCCCTTGCCGCAAATCTCGCATACTCTGCTCATATCTCACTCCTCGAAAAGCGGGCTATTTAGCCACATGACTCACGGCCTGGCAAGCACAAAGGCAATCAATATCTCGTTTTCCGGCTGCGACCTTACCCGCCATCCCCTACTGGCGCGAGGAGCATGGCAGAACGGGACACCTGTCGTCAATGCGGAACGTCAGCGCCCCTAAGATCTTGCACGTTGAGTTGGAGCCGGGACACGCCATTGTACGTGTTGCGCTGCAGATGGAAGGCGACGTCCAGAGGCCCATCCGGCAGCGTACAAGCCCCCATGCCAAATGCAATGGCGTCCAGCGTGCGCGGCCCGCTTGCGAACCGCAGCTTCCGATGCCCCTCGCCGACGGGGCGGTCGTCCGCCACGATCAGGCCGCGCAGGGCCAGCACGGCGGAGGGGTTTCCGCTCCCGGTCGGCTGCAGCCGCTCGAGATGGTCAAGCAGCGCCTCGTCCGCCTCTCCCGCGCCGGACAGCCAGGCGTCCACCCGTAGGACGGGACGCAGGTCGCAGCCGGCCAGGCGCCGGGCACAGGCCGCGTTGAAGGCCTCGCGAAACGCCGGCACATTCGCCCGCTCCAGCACCAGTCCGGCCGCCTGCTTGTGCCCGCCGAAGCTGGCAAGGTGGGCCGCGCACTCCTGCAGCGCCCCGACAAGGTCCAGCCCCTCGACACTGCGGCAGGAGCCGCGGCCCTTGCCCGCCGCGTCAAAGCCGCCGATCACGACCGCCGGCCGCCCATACCGCTGGCAGAGGCGGGCCGCCACGATGCCTACCGTGCCGACGTGCCACGCGTCATCGGCCACCACCAGGCCGAAGACATGCGCCGGATCGAACGTGCGGTCGATTTCCTCCTCCGCCGCCGCCCGGATCTCGCCTTCGATGGCCCGGCGCCGCACGTTTTCGCGGTCCAGCTCGCCGGCCAGCGCGCGCGCCTCGTCCGGATCCGCGGTCAGCAGGAGCTCCAGCGCCCGCCCGGCGTTGCCCAGCCGTCCGGCGGCATTCAGACGGGGACCCAGTACGAAGCCCAAGTGATAGGTCGTGCAGTCCGCCGGCACGCGCGCCACATCCTTGAGCGCCCGCAGACCCGGCAGTTGCGTGCGGTTGATGGCGTCCAGGCCGTGCCGGGTCAGGATGCGGTTCTCGCCCACCAGCGGCACGACGTCAGCGACCGTGCCGAGCGCAACCAGATCCAGTCGCTCCCGCAAGTCGATCGCGGTCCCTGCCGGATGGCCGGACGCGCGCGCGCGCTTAAGCAGGGCGTGGCACAACTTGAAGACCACACCCACTCCGGCCAGGTGGCGCACCGCCGGCGCGGCGCCAAGCTGCGGATTCACAACCGGCGCGGCGTCGGTCAACGGCCCGGCCACGTCATGGTGGTCGGTAATGACCATGGCGATGCCTTGTGCGCGCGCCTGCTCCACGGCGGCGGCGGAGTTGGTTCCGCAGTCCACCGTCACGATGAGCGCCGGCTGCGTCCGGGCGATGCACTTCGCCAGCGATTCCAGGGACAGGCCGTAGCCGTCCACGTCCCGCTGCGGCAGGAACGTCGCGACCTCGCCACCCAGTCCACGCAGGACAATGGACAGCAGGGCGGTGCCGGTCACGCCATCCACGTCGTAGTCGCCGAAGATGGTGATGCGCGCACGGGCGGTCAGCGCGGACCAGAGCCGCTCGACGGCGGCAGGCATGTGGGGCAGCGTGAAAGGGTCGGAAAGGTCCGACAGGCGGGGGGCCAGGAAACGCTGGGCCGCTTCAGTGACATCCACGCCGCGGCCCACCAGCACGGTGGCCACGGACAGCGGCACCCCCAGCGCGCGAGCCAAAGCCTCGGCGCAGCCCGCGTCCGCTGCGACATCCACCCAGCGTTTGCCGGTGACCGACATCAGCACCCCGCGCGATACCGGTCCGCAACCCGCCCCACCCCGCGGACGCCGTGCCGCAGGGGTGGGATTGTCGTACGTCGAACCGTGTTCAATCGACCTTCATGGGGGCGAACTCGGGCCGCTTGCCCTTGTGCCACCATATGACAACCGGCGTCGCAATGAACACCGTCGAGTAGGTGCCGGTGATGATGCCGATGAAGAGCGTGAGGGCGAAGTCATTGATGGCGCCGCCGCCGAACACAAGCAGCATCGCGACCGTGATCATGACGGTGAAGGATGTCAGAATCGTCCGGCTCATGGTCTGGTTGACGCTGAGGTTGCACAGTTCCCAGAACGTCGCGTTGCGATTCAAGCGCAAGTTCTCGCGAATCCGGTCGAAGATGACGATCGTGTCGTTGACCGAGAAACCGATGATCGTCAGCAGCGCCGCCACGACGGTCAGGCTCAGCTGCTTCCCGCACAGGGAGAAGACGCCGACGGTCACCAGCACATCGTGCAGCAGCGCCACGATGGCGCCGAGGGCGAAGCCGAACTCGAACCGCCAGGCCAGGTACAAGATGATGCCGAGCAGGGAGAGCGTCATGGCCCAGAGCGCGCTGCGAATCAGCTCGCCGCCCACCTGGGGACCCACCTCGTCGGTGGAGACCACACTCAGTTTCGCCGCGGCAAACTGCTGCGGCAGCACGGAACGGATGACGTCCACGGGCTTGGTCTTCTCCGCGCCGATCCCCTCGCTGCCCGCCCGCACCTGGAGCCACTCCTTACCGGTTTCCAGCTCGCTCTGGTACTGGATGCTGGCGTCCTTCACGCCGGCCGCCGACAGCGCGCCGCGCACGGCTTCGACGTCCAGCTTCTGCGTCGGCTCGAAGGCGAAGGTCACGGACGCGCCCCCCGTGAAGTCCACGCCGAAGACCTTGCCCGGCGCCTGCATCCCGCGCACCACCATGATGGCCCAGGAGAGGCCGATGACGACCAGGGACACGGCGATCGCGACCTTGCGATACTTGATGTAGTCTATCTTGGGCACTTGGATGACCTGGAGCATCTTCAGCGATTTGGTGGTCATCCGCGGCGCGGCGGCGGCGAAGATCATGCGCGTGCAGGTCAGCGCCGTGTACATGCTGATGATCAGGCCGGCGTTCAGGGTGACGGCATAACCGCGAATCGGACCCGTGCCGAAGATGAAGAGGATCACACCGGTCAGGATCGTGGTCAGGTTCGAATCGAGAATCGCCAGGAAGGCACGGTCGTAGCCGGCGGTGATGGACGCCCACACGCCCTTGCCGGTGCGCAGTTCCTCGCGGATGCGCTCGAAGATCAGCACGTTCGCATCCACGGCCATACCGATGGTCAGCACGATGCCGGCGATACCCGGCAGGGTCAACACGGGCAGCTTGACCACCCCCCCGGCCGAGACGCCGTCCGAAACGAAGATGCCCATGAAGCCGGCGGTCACGATCATGCCGAGCGGCAGCAGGATGACGTTCAGCAGCAAGGCGATGTTGGCCACGCCGCCGCAGAACAGGTAGTAGACAAGCATGAACAGGAAGACGCCGACGCTGCCGTAGACGACCGCCTTGACGCCGCTGGCGATGGCGTCCTTGCCAAGGCTCGGATCCACCGACCGCACCTCTTCGATCTTGACGGGGGCGGGCAGGGCGCCGGCCTTGAGGATATTGGCGAGCAAGCCGGACTGTGCCGGCGTGAAGCTGCCGGAGATCTCCGCGCTGCCGCCGAGGATGGCTTCCTTGATGACCGGCGCCGAGTAGACGGTGCCGTCGAGCACGATGGCCAACTGCTGAAACTCCTGCGGGTTGGGATTGCGGCGGCCGCCCGGGGCGTAGTCCGTGGTGACTTCGGCGAACTTCTTGGCGCCGCGACCGTCGAACTGGAGCCGCACGACGGACTCGCCCATCTGCCCGAAGTCCACCATCGCGTTCTTCACGTAGCTGCCGGTCAGCTTGGCGGCACGTTCGACGAACAGCGGGCGGTAGACGGCCAGGCCGTCGATCTCGTCCTTCTCCAGCATGAACTCGTACCGGGTCGAAGGCACCTGGAACCGGCCCAGCCGGTCGCGGTAAGCATCGAATTCCGCGCCGGAGGGCAGCGGGGCGGACGTGCGCACGTATACGCGGCCGTTGCCCAGCGTGCTCGGGGTGTAGCCCTCGGGCGCCTTGCTCTGGCTGAACAGGCGTTCAATCAGTTTGTCGTTATTCTCGTGCACCATGCGGAACTCGAGATAGGCGGCGCTGCGGATGCTCTGCTCGGCTTCCGCACGCTTCTTCTCGTCCACGCCCGGCAGCTGGATGATGATGCGGTTGTTCTTGCCGGGGTAGATGGACGGCTCGGCAATACCCAGGTTGTCGATCCGGTTCCGCAGAACCTCGACGGCGCGGGTCTGGGCGTCGCGCAAGACCTCCTTGGCGCGGGCGTCGATCTCCTCGGGTTTCAGCTCGGGGAAGCGACTGCGCAGTTCCTCGGCCACTTTCGACTCGTCGATCTTGACCGTGAAGCTCGTGCCGCCGCGCAGATCGAGCCCGAAGCGGATCTTGCCGGCGCTCTTCAGGTTGCCCTGCGCATCGCGCCGGTCAAGAGGCGGGTAGATCAACGCCACCGATGTCGAAACCAGACAGATGAGAATCAGCCATTTCCAGAAGGCATGCTTGTCCATTTCCTAATCTCTCCCCTTGCGTGGCGCCCGTCGAGCGCCTTACGGACCGCTACGCGTTGCTCTTGCCGTCCTCGTCGGCGACCGGCTTATCGCCCTTCTCCAACACCTGCGCAACCGCCGACCGAAGCGCCTCGATTTTCACCTTGTCAGCAATCCGGATCACCAGCACATCGTCCTTGACGTTGGTGACCACCCCGATGATGCCGCCGCCGAACAGGACGCGATCGCCGCTCTTGATGGCGGCTATCGTGCTCCGGCGCTCCTTGTCCTTGCGCTGCTGCGGCCTGATCATCATGAAATAGAAGATGCCCATGACCAACGTCATGGTGACCAGGAAGCCGAGCGGATTACCCCCGCCCGCCGCGCCCCCGGCTGGTGTGCCCATCGCGATCGTCAATCCCATCCATCCACTCATTCCACATCCCTTTCCGTACCCGTCGAAACCGCCAGGCGCCCGGCCAGCGAGCCGTCCCCGATCGCCGCCCGCAGCTCACCCATGAACACCATGTAACGGTGCAGGTTGTGTACCGACAGCAACTGCACCCCCAGAATCTCGTTCACATTCAGCAGGTGCCGCACGTACGCCCGCGAGAAATGGCGGCAGGCATAACACGTGCAGCCCTCTTCCACGGGCCGCGGATCCTGCTTGTACACAGCCGCCTTCACCGGGTAGCGTCCGGCGCGCGTCATCGCCGTCCCGTTGCGCGCGTAACGCGTCGGCATCACACAGTCGAACATGTCGAAGCCCAACGCCACGGCATGTGCGATCTGCGACTCCCGCCCTACCCCCATCAGGTACCGCGGCCGCTCCACAGGCAAGCCACGCACCCCGTCCGCCATGCCCTGAAGCAGCACGTCCTCAGGTTCCCCGACGCTGACACCGCCGACGGCATAGCCATCAAACCCGATGGCAACCAGCTCCCGGGCACAACGCTCACGCAACGCCACGTAGGCGCCGCCCTGGACGATCCCGAACACGAGCTGCCCCGGCGCACGAGGCTGTTCCGCACATAAAGCCGCCCATGCTAGGGTCTTGTCCACGGACTGGCAAGCGTATTCCGCCGTGCATGGATGGGGCGGGCACTCGTCGAAGACCATGGCGATGTCGGAACCGAGGCGGCGCTGGATGTCCATGGCCTCGACGGGACCGAGGAAGAGCCGGCTGCCGTCCACGTGCGAATTGAACGCCACACCGTGCGCGTGGATCTTCCGCAGGGACGCCAGGCTGAACACCTGGAAGCCCCCGCTGTCGGTCAAAATGGGACCGTCCCAACCCATGAAACGGTGCAGCCCGCCACAGGCCTCGATCACGTCCACGCCCGGCCGGATCGCCAGGTGGTAGGTGTTGCTGAGCACGATCTGCGCGCCGACCTCGCGCAAGTCCCGCGGGCTGACAGCCTTCACGGTCGCCTGCGTGCCGACCGGCATGAAAGACGGCGTGTCCACGGGGCCGTGCGCCGTCCACAACCGGCCGCACCGCGCCCCGGTGGCCGGGTCCACGGCGAGGATCTCGAATGTGCCGGGGGCGGGCATCAGCGATAAGCCGCCGTCAGCAGGGCCATGTCCGCCAGGACCAGCGCCGCCATGCTTTCCACGATCGCCACGGCGCGGGGGAGCACGCAGGGATCATGCCGGCCCTTCACCTGCAAGACCGTTGGACGGCCCTGGTAGTCAACCGTCTCCTGCGGCTTGCCGATGGTCGCGACGGGCTTGAACGCCACGCGAAAGTAGATCGTCTCGCCGTTCGAGATGCCGCCCTGGATCCCGCCGCTGTTGTTGGTGCGGGTGCCGAGGCGACCCTCGGGACGCGTCTCGAAGGCGTCGTTATGCTGCGAGCCCCGCAAGCGGGTGCCGGCAAATCCGGAACCGATCTCGAAACCCTTCGTGGCGGGAATGGACAGCATGGCCTGCGCGAGCGCGGCTTCGAGCTTGTGGAAGACCGGCTCCCCCCACCCCGCGGGCACGCGACGGCACACGCAGGTGATGACGCCGCCCAACGAGTCGCCCTCCGCCAGCACGGCGGCCACCCGTGCCTCCATCCGGGCGGCTGTGGCCGCGTCGGGACAGCGCACGCGCGTGGCGTCGACCGCCGCGCGCGTCACGTCGGCCGTAACGAGGTCGGGGGCCTCGATTTCGGCAATCGAACTGACCCACGCCACGATCTCCACCCCGTGCTTCCGCGCCAGGAACACCTCCGCCACAGCCCCGGCGGCCACCCGGCCGATGGTTTCCCGCGCGCTGGCGCGTCCGCCGCCGCTGCGCGCGGCGATGCCGTACTTGGCCTGGTAGGTGTAGTCAGCGTGGGAGGGCCGGGGAATGTCCTGCTGCCCGCCGTAGTCCTCGGGGCGCCGATCCTCGTTGGGCACCCACAAGCCGATGGGCGTACCGAGCGTCAGCCCGTCCTGCACACCCGAGAGGATCTTCACCCGGTCCTTCTCGCCGCGGGGAGTCGTCAGGTCGCTCTGCCCCGGACGGCGGCGGTCCAACTGCCCCTGAATATCGGCTTCGGTCAGCGGCAGACGGGGTGGGCAGCCGTCCACCACGCACCCCACGGCCAAGCCGTGGGACTCGCCGAAGGTTGTGACCCGGAAAAGCGTACCGAGCGAACTGGACATGGCGGGGCTCCTGAGGGGGGCTTACGATTCCAGGGCGGGGGCGGGGGCCGCTGCGTCCGGGCGCGCCGCGCGACCATCCTTCTTCCAAAATTGCCACCAGCGCTTGGGTGGAAGCCGCTCGGCCGGCGTCGGGGCCACGGTCGACCTGCGCGTGAACGAGGGGTAGGGACTGCCGTCCGGCAGATGGTACGTCTGATCCAGCAGCGTGACCCCGTTCGTTTCGGACTGCAACGTCGACCGGGTGAAACGCCGCACGCCGGACTGGTGCACGACGACGACCTGGCCATTGCGGTTCACCTGGAGTACCGGCTGGGCCACTCGCACGAGCGGTCCCAGGTTGAACAACCCGTAATTCGCGCCGGCCACTTCCTCGTTCACGGTCAGGAAGAGGAACTCCTTGCCATCGCGCGACCAGTACCGCAAAGAGAAGGTTAGCATGCGATCCGGTTGCCCCGGCACGCTGCGGGCGCGCTTGGTCAGCTCGAACCCCTTGACCACGTCCAGCAGTTGACCCTTCGATTCGAACGCTTCCCCCAGGTGCGACGTGCGGACCTTGATGAAGTACCGGCCCATGCCGGTGAAATCGAAGTGCCGGCTCAGGTCCACCATCAATTCCTCGCTGTCGTCGGGGAGCAGGTAGAGGTAGGGCACGGGCGCCGACCCGCGCGGGGGCAGCAGCTGGTTATCGCGCCGCACTTCAATCACGAGCGAACTGCGGCCGTTGTCGGGCTGGCGGCTGTTGAGGACAAAAGGTTCATCCGAATCGTTCGCGAGCGAGATGAACGCGTTCACAGGCTCGAACAGCAGCACGCTGCGCTGCTCGAGGCGGAGCAACACGCGCGCGCCGGCCCCCGCGTTGCAGACGCCCAGGAGCAGGATTCCCAGCCAACCGATCCATTCGTATCGCTTCATGCCTCACCCGTGCCATATACCCGTTCCACCGCATCCAAAAGGAGATGCAGCAACACCTGGTGCGCTTCCTGTATGCGCTCGGTAGCCGTGCCGGCCACCACCACGGCCACGTCCGTGGCCGCCCGCAGCGGCCCGCCATCACGCCCCAGCAATCCCAGTACGCGCACCCCCCGACACCGGGCCGCGACCGCCGCGTTCCGGAGATTGGCCGCCCGACCGCTGGTGCTGAACAGCACGAGGAGGTCGCCGGCCCGCCCCAGTCCCTCGACTTGGCGGCTGAAAACGGCATCGAAGCCGTAGTCGTTGCCGATACAGGTCAACGCCGTGGAATCAGCCACCAGCGCCACGGCTGGCAGCGAGCGCCGGTCGCCGCGGAAGCGTCCAACCAGTTCCTCGGCCATGTGCAACGCCTCGGCGGCGCTGCCGCCGTTGCCGGCAGTCAGCACCTGTCCCCCACCCTGCAGGGTTTCCACGACGAGGCGGCAGGCAGCCTCCACGGCATCGAGCTGGTCAGCCAGCGACAACACCGTGCGCGCGCTATCGCGGATGGCGGATTCAAGAGCGGTGCGATCCATAACCGGTAGACCCTACCACCGCCGCGCGCCACTTGTCTACTGCGGACCGTGATCGAACCGGCCGGTGCGCAGGAAACGCAGCGTCTGCGCCAGCACGAGCGCGTTGCGCATGAGGAAGGGGTGGCTCGCAGGTACCACCAGGAAATCGCGCATACCCTCCACGCGGGTACTGGCGACGGAAACCTTGCCGTCGTCCTCGCCCGCGACCACCCAGGAGAAGAGCGGGTTGAGGGTGGCGTTGCCCGCGATCACCCCGACTTCGTACCCGGACAGAGGTCCCAGACGCCGCGGCAGGGCGTCGTCCTGCGTGCCCAACCGCACGCCTGCGGGTCCAAGCAGCCAGCGCAGCAGCGCTGAACGCTTGAAGACATCGACCAGTTCGCTTCCCCGGTTGGGCGGCGCCAGCATCACGACGCGCCCAACGCGGATGGCCGGCGCCCGCCCGAGGTAGTCGCGCACGAGGATGCCGCCCAACGAGTGCGTCACAAAATGTACGCGCCGGTTCCGGTCGGTGCAACGCGCGCGCACTTCACCATCCAACCGCGCCACCAGCGCCCCCTCTGCTTCTCGGCTGGATGGATAACCCAGGTTGAAAACCGTGTAGCCGGCCGCGCTCAGCGAACGTTCAAGCGGACGCATCGCGCGCGGGGTACGCATCAGCCCGTGCAAGAGGATCACGTAATCCCCCTGCGACGGGGCCGGCTCCACGCCAAGGGCCCGCCCGACCGGCGCCCCACGAACTTCCGACATCAGGCACGCCCACAGCATCGCGACACACCCGACCGCGTTGTAACGAATATGCATACTTGGACCCAAAGCAGCTACCGTGCCGTTTCCCTTTTTCTCTCGCTCAAGGCCCCGTTGGCGAGAGGAAGCGCGGGAAAGAGGGACAACGGCCAAGCGAACGGATCGCGGGAGGAACTGTCATTTCGGGGTCGGGGTCGCTATCGGGGTCGGTATCGCATCCCCCCGAGTTTGGCGCTGACAGGCAAACGAACCGGAATGGACCCCGATACCGATACCGACCCCGACCCCGATGGGAACCAGAAGAAACGGGTCGCCAACAATGGTAGGCCCGCAAACTCGCCACCATGACGCCGACCGCCACCCACCCCACCCTTCAGTCCGCAGGAGGGGAGCAAGATGAAGCGCCCGCCTCCACCCCGGCTCCCCTCCATCGGAGGGGAACTGGCTGCGCCGACACGGCATGCACAGTGACTGCGCATGCCGTGTCCAGAGGCGCGATTCGCCTAGAAATCCACAATACCATCCTCGTCGGCCGGGAGAGGCACCCCGTGAGGGCCGTCCGCGGGGGCGGGCTTCAAGCGCCCCAGGAACTGCACACGGTCGGCCCGCACGCGCAGCTTGGAGCGTTTCTCGCCATTCGTCTCCCACTGATCGAACTGCAAGCGCCCCTCGACAAGCACGGGCGCGCCCTTCTGCAGGTACTGGGCGCACAGTTCCGCCTGCCGCCCCCAGGCCACGACGTCCACGAAGCACGGCTTCTCGACCGCCTCCCCGGCCTTGTTCTTGAAGGTTTCGGAGAGCGCCAGCCCGAGGTCCGCGACGGCCTGCCCGGCCACGTCCCGCTTCTGTGGATCCCGCGTCAGGTTACCCAGTACGACCACCCGATTGTAGACTGCCATAATGGCCTCCCTTTCTGTATCAGGCGGGGTTCTCCGCCTGTCTGGGTAAAGGAAGCCGCGAGCGGACCCGAATTCCGCGAAAAAATGAAAGAAAAATGCGGAGGGATTACAGTCCCATGGAGACGGCGGTCCTCCGCCGTTATCCCCACGACCGATCTACCGGCCGGGGACGGCCGGCTCCAGGGCGGCCTTCTCCCTGGAGACGGCGGTCCTCCGCCGTT
>CAYOBW010000100.1:0-23942 GCA_964402115.1 uncultured Victivallales bacterium | reverse complement strand
CCCCAACGGCCTGAAAAATGAAGTCTCAGACAAGCCGGTCTCAGACACCTGCCGGCGGCCATAATAACACCTGCTGGTGCGGGGCGGGGGGGAGCGTTGACTCTCGACAGGATGGGGATTGTGACTGCTTGTGCCATGCAGAGTGCGATGACGCTCTCGTTGTCGCTGTTGCTGACAGGGTGTGTGACGCCCGGTCAGAGGATGTTGGAGTCGGTGGCAATACCCGAGATTTCTTTTCATGCAGCCTTGGGGAACGAATGTGACGTTGCTCCGCGACGATGCGGAGCTTTTTGAGGGCATGGTCCCGTCCTACGCCCGAATTCATTACTCAAGAGCAGCAAGGGCTCTCCTTTACGTGGACTCCCCCGAGAAACACAAGTCCTTCGCTGAGGATTTCTTCGACTCAGTGGCTCCCAGAGGATTTCACCCTGTAAACGGTTTGGTCATCACTCAAGCATCAACGAACTCCAGCCTGAGTGTTCCGCCGGCACTGATCGATCAGGCGGGGAAGACCATTCAGCTGTGTTTCGTGTTTCCCGAGGACGGAAAGGCGCGGCGTTTGCGGTTCGTCTTGTCAGGGCACACAGTCTTCGAGGGGACGCTGCAACGCTATCCCGCCGGGTGGTTTTCCTGTGGCAGCGAGAGGCACTATTTCTCCCCGATGCCGTTGAAGAAGGGCAAATACGTCCTGGTCGTTTGCGATCTTACTACCGGACGGAAGAAACACGCGGAGTTCAGCACGGATGATGTTGAGCATATCGAGATCCGCGTGTCGCCTTTGGATGTTGAACTCCACGGGTCCGCACCCCGGTACCTGTGAATCCGAGTGAAACCATGACCCATGAAGCACTGATCCCGACGCATGGCGGCTACCGGAAGCTCAGAAGTTTCCAGGTGGCCCAACTGGTCTACGATGTCACGGTTCGGTTCTGCAACCGCTACATCGAGAAGCGTAGTCGCACACACGATCAGATGGTGCAGGCGGCCCGGTCGGGCGTTCAGAACATTGCCGAAGGCAGCCAGGCAGCGGGCACTTCGAAGAAGACCGAGCTCAAACTGACCAACGTGGCGCGCGCCAGTTTGGAAGAACTGCGGCTTGACTACGAAGACTACCTGAGACAGCGCGGGTTGTCGCAGTGGGAGCGGAGCGATACGCGCCGGCAGGCTTTGGTTGACCGCCGTTGTGCAACAGCCGACGATGTGGCTTGCTGGGCAAGAGACCTGCACAATGGTGGACCCGGTGGACGATGTGGACCTGGTGGACAGGTTGAAGCCCCCGGCTACCCCGAGATCGCCGCCAATGCCGCCTTGGCGCTGGTGGCCGTCGCCTGCGCCTTGCTCGATCGCCAGATCAAGGCCCAGGCCGTGGCGTTCGAAGAGGAGGGTGGGTTCACGGAACGTCTCTACCGGGTTCGTTCGGCCCACCGGTCCACTTTGTCCACAATGTCCACGCCGTCCACCCGAGGCTGACCACCATGCCCCCCTCCGTCACGCTCTACTCGTTTCCGCCTGATGCCCCGCCCGACGTGGCGCGGCTGGCGGCGCTCGTGCGGGAGCATCTGCCCGCCCTCGCGCCGCGCCGGATCCTGGTGAAGCCGAACTGGGTGCGCCACGCGGAGGCCGACGCCTTCCCCATCGCCGCCCTGGTGACGTCCACCGCGCTGGTGGAGGCGGTCGTGGTCGCCTGTCGCGCGCGCTACCCGGACGCGGAGCTGATCACGGTCGGCGACGTGCCGCTGCAGGATTGCGACTGGGAACGCCTCGGGCGGCAGGCGGGGCTGGCGGCGCTGGCCGCGCGACTGGAGGCCCTGCCCGGCGGGCCGCGCGTGCTCGTGCGCGATCTGCGGCGGGAGCGCTACGCCCTGGTGGAGGGCTTCCTGCGCAGCACGCCGAATCCCGCCGGTGACCCGTGCGGCTACCGCGACGTGGTGCTGGGGCGCGAGAGTTTCCTGGATCCGCTGACGGCCGGGCGGAACGCCTTCCGCGTGTCCGATTACGACGCGCGCGTGACGGAGGCCGGCCACCGGCCGGGCGCGCACCGCTACCTCGTGGCCGGCAGCGTGCTCGCGGCGGACCTCGTGATCAACCTGCCGAAGCTCAAGACGCACCAGAAGGCGGGGCTGACCGGGGCGCTCAAGAACCTGGTGGGCATGAACGGCGAGAAGGGGCTGCTCGTGCACTACCGCCAGGGGACGCCGCGGCAGGGCGGCGACGAGTTCGCGCCCGATACGCCCTGGGCCGTGCGCTGGCAGGTGCGCGTGCGCGAACGCCTGCAGAAGCGGTCGCGCGTGCTGTTCGCGCTGCTGCGGCAGGGGTGGCGCGTGTTGCGCCGCGTGCAGCGCATCGAGACGCAGGGAACGCGCGCCAACCTCGACCGGAACTTCTACATGGCCGGCGGCGCCTGGTACGGCAACGACACGCTGTGGCGCATGATCTACGACCTCAACCGCATCGTGCGCTATGCGGCGGCGGACGGGACCCTTTGCGCCACGCCGCAGCGCGCGTGCCTCAGCATCGTGGACGGGCTCGTCGCGGGCGAGGGGAACGGCCCGCTGCAGCCGCTGCCGGTGCCGCTCGGGCTGATCGGGGCGAGCGTCGACCCCTTCGCCCTCGATCACGTCCTGGCGCGCCTGATGGGCTTCGACTACCGGCGCCTGCCGCAGCTGGCGCATGCCGCCGATTTCGCCCGCGCCTGCGGCGGCGGGTTCGACGCCGAAGCGCTGTCCGTCGCCTGGGATGGGCGGAGCTACGCCGGTGTCTCGACCCTGCCGGTGGCCCGGCGCTTCCTGCCGGCGCCCGGCTGGCGCGGGCGGATCGAACTGCCCGAGGAGACGCCGTGAATTCAAGCTACCTGCGACGCCACCTGTTCTTTGGCCTTAACCGCCTGATCGGGTCACGGTGCGGGGCCGAGTACCGCGAGCTCGAGGCGTGGGAACGGCTGGAGCCGGAAGTCTTTCGCCGCCGGCGGGACGAGCGGCTGCGGCAAACGCTGGAGCACGCCGCCGCCCACGTGCCGTACTACCGCGCGCGCGTGGCGTCCGGCGGGCGTACCCCGGCGCTGGCGGACTTCCCCCTGCTTACCCGTCCGGTGTTGCGGGCGCACTACCCGGCGCTCATGAGCGAGCCCCTGCGGGCCGAGTACGAGGGCCGCGTGCGCCGCGCGCCCTACGCGTGGGTCGAGACCAAGACCGGCGGCTCGACCGGCACCCCGACCGCCGTCATTCACGGCCCCGACTTCCGCGACTTCGACCGCGCCGCCCGGCTCTACGCCATGCGCCTGTGCGGGTTTCCCTTCGGCACGCCCTACTTCCGGCTGTGGGGGTCCATGGCCGATATCAACCGGATGCGCGATTCGCGCGCCCACCGCGCCATGACCTGTCTCGCCGGGGAGCGGATTCTCAACGCCTTCCGCATGGAGCCGGCGCAGATGGACGCCTATCTGGAGACGCTCAACCGCTCCCAGGTGCAGTACCTGATGGCGTACGTGGACGCCGCCCACGCGCTGGCCCTGCATGCCCGCCGCACAGGCGTGTACGTGCATCCCCTGCGCGCGGTCATGGCCTGCGCGGGTACCGTAACCGACGCGGCACGCGCGGCCATCGGCGAGGTGTTCGGCGGGCGGGTCCACAACAAGTACGGCTCGCGCGACTGCGGCGACATGGCGTGCGAATGCGAGCGGGGCGGGCTGCACATCTTCGGCAACCGCTGGCTGCTCGAAGTGGTCGGGCCGGACGACCGGCCCGTCCCCGCCGGAGAGAGCGGGCGGGTGCTCGTCACCGTGCTTGGCAATCTGGACTTCCCGCTGATCCGCTACGAAATCGGCGACGTGGGCGCGCTGGCGGGGCCTGAGCCCTGTCCCTGCGGCCGCGTCTGGCCGCGGCTGGCGCGCATCGAGGGCCGGTCGCTGGAGTTCCTCGTCAGCACGGGCGGCGGCTACGTCTCGCCCGTCTACGTGCGCCACCTGATCGGCGTCGTACACAACCCCGGCTGCGTCGAGCGGTTCCAACTCATCCAGGAGACACCGTGGCGGTTCACGCTGCTGCTGCAGCTGGCCGCGGGGACGCCCGGCGACACGCTGGTTGCGCTGCGCGCACCGCTCGTGCGTGACCTCGGCGTTGTGCTGGGCGCGGATGCCGTGCTGGACATACAGCAGGTCGCGAACATCCCGGAGAGCGCCAGCGGCAAGTTCCTGTACTGCGTGAACAAGTGCCGAGGCGGCGTGGCGTGACCGATGAGGTTTCAGCGTTCGGTGTTCAGGTTTTAGTTGGGCGTGACACCGTCCGACCGCGCAGGTCGGACACCCCCACTGAACCCTGAACCCTGAACCCTGAACACTGACAATGCGACTGCTGTTGATCAACCATAACGGCGACCTGTACGGCGCCAGCCGGTCGCTGCTGCGGCTCGCCGCGCGGCTGACCGCGGACGGACAGGCCGTGCTCGTGCTGGCGCCGGAAGAGGGCGCCCTGGTCACCGCTCTGCGCCGGCAGGGGGTCGCCGTGCGGATCGAGCCGCGGATCGTCAGCATCGAGCGGCGTGCCTTTCGGTCGCCCCTGGGCCTCGTGCGCCTGCTCGCCCGCATCCCGGGATCGGTCACGCGGCTGCGCCGCGTGATCCGCGACTTCCGGCCGGACGTGGTGCACTCCAACTGCTCCGTGATCCTGACCCCTGCGCTGGCGGCGCGGCTGTCCGGTGTGCCGCACATCTGGCACGTACGCGAGCACTACGGGGACTTCCCGGTTTTCTGGCGGTTGTACCGGCGCTACCTGCTGGCCTTGGGCCGGCGGGTGATTTGCGTCTCGGGCGCCATGGCGGAGCAGTTCCCCGCGGCGCGGCGGGAGCGGCAGGTGGTCGCGTTGCATAACGGGTTCCCCGCCGCCGAATTCCAGCCCGTTCCGCCGGCGCGCGTCGCGGCCTTTCGCCGGCAGTACGGCGTGGAGCAGGGGCGGCTGGCCGGCGTGCTGGGGCGCATCAAGCTCCTGCGCAAGGGGCAGGAGACTTTCGTGGCCGCCGCCGGCCTGCTGCGCGAGCGGCTGCCGGATGCCCGTTTCCTGATCATCGGCGCCCCTTTTGCCGGCAACGAGCACCACCGGGCGGAACTGGAGCGGCAGGCGGAGGCGCTGGGCGTGGGCGACCGCGTGGTGTTCACGGGCGAAGTCGCCGACGTGCCCGCGGCCTACGCGGCGCTGGACGTGGTGGTCCTGCCGTCGGGCCAGCCTGAACCGTTTGGCGGCGTCGTGATCGAGGCGATGGCCATGGGCAAACCCGTCGTGGGCACGGCCCTGGGCGGGACCGTCGAGCAGATCGCCGACGGCGTGACGGGGTTGCTGGCGCCGCCCGGCGATCCCGCCGCGCTGGCGGCGGCGCTGGGCGCGCTCCTGGCGGACGAGCCGCGGCGGCTGGAAATGGGCCGCCAGGCCCGCGCGCGGTTCCTGGAACGTTTCGAGTTCGAGCCGTTCTACCGGCGCATGCTCGAGGTGTACGCGGATAGCATGCGGTGAAACCATGCAAAGACAAGTGGGTCGGATGCCTGCTCATGTTGCAGGTCTGTGCAAGCTCGCAGGGGTTGGCTGATCCGCTCCGGCCGGTTCTCAGAATCGATGCTGCACCGGAGGGAAACGGCGTCAGTCTGACGTGGGCAACGACCACGGGCGTTGTTTACCAACTCGAACAGGTTGAGGACCTGAAGTCCCGTGTGTGGCAGGCCGTTGGCGGTTACCAGATGGGAGAGGGCGTGCCTCTGAGTGCGTTGGACTCGACGCGCGGGGCGTGCCGACGGCTGTACCGGCTCAACGTGTCGGACGTGGTGGTTGCCCGCGCCGCGGATTTCGGCGCCCCCAACGGTGTGACACTGCAGAATCTACTGCTGCAGATCGGAGACCAGCCCACGCTGGTACGGGTGGACAACGGCGTGTGGACGATCACGAACAGCGTCCATATCCCGTCCAACGTGATGATGCGCGTGGAAGTCGGCAGTTGCCTGGCCGGCCCGGGCGCGCTGGTCTTCAATGGGGGAAGACTGACGGACGCCAGCCGGCAGGTGTTCGACCCGGGGTTGGCGGTGCGGGGTCTGCGGCAACTCGTGCGGCCGGAATGGTGGGGGCTGGCGACCGAGGCCGGGCGTGCTGTGAATGGGGCGGCGCTGGCCAGTGCCGTGCGCGCCGCCGATCGCAGCGTGGTGCAGATCCCGGCAGGCGTCTACGCTGTCGGGACCCTGCAACTGCAAGCCGATGAAGTTGCGATTCAAGGCCGGCAAGTTGCTGTTTTCGACCCGTTGACTGGCGCTTGCAGCGGGGGAACGTGTCTTGATGGCGCGCTGACACTGACCGGCACGCAGTACGTGCTGCAGGACCTGAGCGTGCGGTTCGTGGCCGGGGGGCCGGATCCGCTGACTGTGTTCAGGGGGCACGGCGGACGGGTGAGCCATTGCACGTTCATGGGCGATCGTTCCGATTCCCGCAATCTGCACAACGTGGTCTTCTCGGGCACCAACACGTTCGCGAGTTACGTGGAAACGCGTGATTGCGGAGGCCACGGTTTCGTGAGCAAGGCCGTCGGATTGCAGGTCGAACACGTGAAGGTTGCCAATTGCCGGTACGGCATAACCATCAAGAGCGGAGGCGAGGCGGCGCCCATCGTTGCCTCCAGTAACGCCTTTTGCGATATCGTGATCAGCGGGCAGAGCGTGACGTCGGACTATGGGATCGTTGTCTTCGCGAGCGAGGGTTTGGCGTTGACCGACTTGAGCATTGCCGACTTTTGCGTATCCAATGTCTACATGGGTGTAAACATCGAAGCCGGCGAGGATGCCTTGCTTCGGTGTCTGACGTTCCAGCGTGGTCGGGTCATGGATTGCCAGTACGGCTATCGCTCCTTCATGCCTTCGTCGTCGGCCATGGATGAAGTGGCTCTGATCGCATGTCGGTCCGAACGCTGCGCCGGAATTGGCTTCTTCCAGCAGGCTACGGGCGCGTGGGTTGACGTGTTATCCGGGCAGGCGGTTGACTGTGCGATCGCCACTGCCGGCACCTTTCGAACGGCGGACATTGCGATCGTCACGCAAGGCGCGACGGGCACGGGGGCTATGGGTCGTGCCGGATGCGCTGCGTCTGCGTCGAATGCATCACGCTGACGGCTGTCGCCATAACCTGGCAGCAGAAGTGCCTGGCGCAGGCGACCAGAGGAAAATATGGGCGGATGGCTGAACTACGACGATCCGGACGCCTGGATCAACCGGGTGCGCCGGCGGCGCGCGGTGCTCTTTCGCGCGTTGCTGGAGACGTTGCCGGTCTCAACCACGCCCGTCACGCTTCTGGACGTCGGCGGCACGTACCACTACTGGCGCACGATGGGGCTGCTGCCGCCGGATCGCTACCGGGTCACGTTGCTCAACCTGTCCGCGGTGCCGCTGCCGCCCGGGGCAAGCGGGTTCGCCAGCCTGGCGGGCGATGCCCGGGCGCTGCCGTTTGCCGGCGGGGCGTTCGACGTCGTCTTCTCCAACTCCGTGATCGAGCACATGGGTTCGCGGGCCGGCCAGCAGCGGATGGCCGCCGAGGTGCGGCGCGTCGGGCGGCGCTACTACGTGCAAACGCCGGCCAAGTGGTTTCCCATCGAGCCGCACTGCCACCTCCCCCTGTTTCAGTTCCTGCCGCGCGGCGTGCGTGCGCTCTTGATTCGCACCGGCCGCATCCACTACTTTCCTCGCGGTCCGACCCTGCGGGCGTGCGCCGAGGTGTCGGATTCGACGATCCTGCTCGGGGCGGGCGACATGCGTGCGCTGTTTCCGGGGGCGCGGTTGGTCCGCGAGCGGCTGGGCGGGTTGGTGAAATCGTACACGGCCGTGGGCGGGGGATGGCCTGCAGAGGCTTTGGCACGCTAGTGGGGGGGGTAGCCTGCGCGCGGCGTGCAGGCCTCTGTTTAGTCCGGTGCGAGGCTTCGGCAGAGCGTGCCCGGCAAGTCTTTCGCGCCCGCGCCTGGCTGGAGGCGGAGTAGGGCGCCGGCGCCGGCCGGAACCCGGAAAGCACACGAACCCATGCGCATCGCCCTCATCGGGTCCCGCGGCATTCCCGCGCGGTACAGCGGCTTCGAGACCTTCTACGAGCAGCTGGCAGTCCGCCTGGCCCGGCGCGGCCACGAGGTGACCGTCTACAACCGCGCGCACTTCATCCGCGATGTGCGGGGCACGTACCAGGGGGTGCGCCTCGTCACACTGCCTTCGCTGCCGACCAAGCACCTCGACACGATCACTCACACGCTGCTGTCTTCCCTGCACGCCCTGACGCGGCGCTACGACATCGCGTACTATTGCATTGTCGGCAACAGCCCGCTGGTCTGGCTGGCACGGCTCGGCGGCGCGCGGACGTTGCTGAACGTGGATGGCGAGGACTGGGCGCGCGAGAAGTGGGGCGCGTTCGCCCGGTGGTACCAGAAACGGTGCGAGTGGATCGCCACGCGGACGGCGGGGGTGCTCATCGCCGACGCCATCGGCATCCGCGATCGGTACCGCGAGCGGCTGGGGGTCGAGTCCATTTTCGTGCCGTACGGGGCCAACGTGCAGCGCGACGACGGCACGGAGGCGCTTGCGCGCTTCGGGCTCGCGCCGCGCCGGTACGTCCTATTCGTCGGGCGGCTCGTGCCCGAGAACGCGCTGGAGCTTCTCCTGCAGGCCTGGCGGCGCGTGCACACCGACCTGCGGCTGGTCATCGTCGGCGACGCGCCTTATGCCGAGGCGTTCAAGCAGACCCTGCGCGGGCTGGCGGACGATCGCGTGGTTTTCACGGGCTACGCCTTCGGCCGCGACTACGCGCAGCTGAGCTCCCACGCCTACCTCTATGTGCAGCCCTCCGGCATCAACGGCACGCGCCCGGCCCTGCTCGACCAGATGGGCTTTGGCAACGCCGTGCTGGTGCGCGGCAGCCTGGTCAATCGCGAGGTCATCCAGGACTTCGGTTGTGCGTTCGCCGAGGATCGGCCCGAGGAAAGGCTGGCCGCGATGCTGACCCAACTCAGCGCCGACCCCGCCGCCGTCGCAGCCATGCGCGGGCGGGTGCGACAGCGGATCGAGCGCTACTACAACTGGGAGTGGATCACCGCCTTCTACGAGGATCTGTTCACGCGGATGCTCCACAAGCAGCCCCTGATCGGGTACGATGCGTTCCTGGCAGGAAACCGGCCTGGTCAGGGCGGAAGCTAGAGGTCAGAGGTTAGAAGTCAGAAGTCAGTAACCATGGATGCTCAATCGTCAACAGCCGCCGCCCCCGCGCCGGCGCCCGACCGCGTCTCCCTGGCGCTGGGGTTGCTGATCGCGGCTGCCTGGGGCGCGCTGTTCCACTTCTGGGGGAACGCCTCCGACGTGACGCACGACAGCCGGTCGCTTTTCGTCTGGCTCGGGCGGCAGCTCCTCGTGCGGGGAGGGGACTTCTCGCACGGCTGGCTGATTCCGCTGGTGAGCGGCGGTCTCGTGGTGTGGCAGTGGCGCCGCCTGGCGGAGGCGCCGCGCGGCGTGAGCCGGCTGGGCCTGGTCGTGGTGCTGGGCGCGCTGGCGCTGCACCTGGCCGCCTACCGCGCGCAGCAACCGCGCCTTTCGCTCGTGGCGCTCGTCGGGCTCCTGTGGGGGCTGCCCACCTACCTCTACGGGTGGGCCGTCGGGCGCTTGCTGCTGTTTCCGTGCGCGTATCTGTTCCTGAGCTTCACCGCCTACGTGCTCGTCTACTTCACGTTCCAGCTGCGCCTCTTCTCCAGCGTGCTGGCCGCGTGGCTGCTGAACGGGCTGGGCCTGGCCGCGGAGCGCCAGGGCACGGCGATCTACTCCGCCGTCGGCGGCGGCTTCAGCTTCGACGTGGCCGACCCGTGCAGCGGCCTGCGGTCGCTCTTCGTGATGACCGCCCTGGCGGCGCCCTACGCCTACCTGTCGCAGCCGACCTTCGCGCGCAAGTGGGCGCTGTTCCTGCTGGCCGTGCCGCTGGCCATGTTGAGCAACACGTTCCGCATCGTCACCGTGGCGCTGGCCGCCCAGCTGTTCGGCAAGGAGTTCGGGCTGAAGGTCTACCACGACTACTCGGGCTACGTGGTGTTCTTCCTGTCGATTACGCTGCTCGCGGCGGCGGACACGCTGCTGCACCGTCTGCCGGCGCGCCGGCGGCGGCAGGCGGGGGGTGCGGCGCCATGAGCCCGTGCCGCCATGCCCGCCAGGGCCTGCTCCTCGCCCTGCTGCTCGCCGAAATCGGCGCGCTGGCCTGGTTGCCGGCGCCCCGCTACGACGACCGGGTCGGTCTGCGCGAGCGGCTGCCCGACCGCGTCGGCGACTATGCCGGGGTCGACATCCTCTACTGCCTGAACGAACAGTGCGCCGGGCGGGCCTATCGCGCCACGGAGCTTGGATCAGCCCGTGCCTGCAAGGTTTGCGGGGGGGCGCTGGCCAACGAATCGCCCGCCGAGAAAGCCCTGCTGCCGGCGGACACGGTGATCCTGCGCAAGGAGTACGTGGCCGGCGAGGGGCGGTTCGTCGTCACGGTGGTCATGACCGGCGGCGAGCGGCAGAGCATTCACCGCCCGCAGGTGTGCCTGGTCAGCCAGGGGCAGCAGATCGTGCGCGAGCGCGAGGTGGCCGTGCCGCTGCCGGGACGTATGCCGCTCGCCTTGCAGGTGCTCGATCTGAAGCCCGCGCGCGAAGACGACGACGGCGCCCAGGCCTACGCCTACTGGTTCGTCACGCACGGCCGCGAGACCCCCTCGCACTTCACCCGCCTCTTCTGGATGGCGTGGGACAACCTCGTCCGCAACGTCCGCCGGCGCTGGGCCTACGTGGCCATCAGCACGGGCCGCGACGACGCATCGGACGCCCACATCGCCCGCCTTCAGGCCTTCCTGGCCGACCTCCACCCCCTGCTGGCCGAGTAGCGTCCGCGCTCCTCCGCCCTCTTGCGCAGCGGGCTGCCTCCCTTCCCCTCCGTTCACTCTGCCAGGCGCAAGTTGTGCCCGGTAAAATGTTTGCATGCATGCCAAGAAATTCCTTGTCATCGTGAAGGATTTTCATGGTAGGATTTTCCTGTGATTGCCAGAACCCAACTGATGTTGAGGGTGCGGCAGGCCCTGAAGAGGAGCCGGGTGGTGGCTTTGCTCGGCCCGCGGCAGTGCGGCAAGACCACGCTGGCGCGGCAAATTGTGCCGCCGGAGGCGCCGGGCTATTTCGACTTGGAGAATCCACGCCATCTCGCACGACTGGCGGAACCGATGTCGGCGCTGGAGAACCTGCGGGGCATCGTGGTGATCGACGAGGTGCAACGCCGGCCGGACTTGTTCCCTGTGTTGCGCGTGCTGGCCGACCGCGTGCCACTGCCGGCGCGGTTCCTCATTCTGGGCAGCGCTTCGCCGTCGCTGTTGCGGCAATCTTCGGAGTCGCTGGCCGGACGGATCGAGCGTGTGCCGATGAGCGGCCTCTCGCTGGCCGAGGCGGGGCTGGCGGCCCAGTCCCGTCACTGGCTGCGGGGCGGTTTCCCGCTCTCGTTCCTGGCGGAGGACGAGGAGTCATCGTTTCGCTGGCGGCAGGACTTTGTACAGACGTTTCTGGAACGGGATGTTCCGCAACTGGGGATTGCCGCGTCCGCCCTGACGCTGCACCGGTTCTGGAGCATGGTGGCCCACTACCACGGGCAGATCTGGAACGCGGCCGAACCGGCGCGCTCGCTGGGCGTGGGCGAGACGAGTGTGCGGCGCTATCTGGACCTGCTCGCCGATTTGTTCATGGTGCGCCAACTGCCGGCCTGGCATGCGAACCTCAAGAAACGGCAGGTGAAAGCCCCCAAGGTCTATTTCCATGACACCGGTTTGCTCCATCACCTGCTGGGCATCAGCAACGAGGGCGAACTGGAACGACACCCCAAGTGCGGAGCCTCCTGGGAAGGCTACGTGGTGGAGGAAGTCCTGCGGTCCGTCGAACCGGATGCGGCCTATTTCTGGGCGACACATCAGGGGGCGGAGATTGATCTCGTGCTGCACAAGCAAGGCCGGATGCATGGCGTGGAGTGCAAGCGCGTGGACGCCCCGGCGCTTACGCCGTCCATGCGGATCGCGCTGGAGGATTTGAAGCTGGAACGGATCGCGGTGGTTTATCCCGGTCCGCTGCGCTACAAGCTGGCCGACCGGGTGGAAGCGGTGCCGCTGGCGGCCGTGCTGGACGGCATGGGCGGGTTGTTTCCGGAAGTGCGAGAAGCCTGACGATCGGGCAGCGGGCGCGGATCGCTCGCAGCTTCCAAGGTGTCTCGGGGGGGCGTTCGCGACGCGTGCTTGCCGGTCTTGAAGGACGACATGGGGAGCCTGATGCAAAGTCTCGAAGGCCAGGCGTTCGACGGGTTCGAGGTGCAGCGGAAGCTGGGCGCCGGGGGTATGGGGTCGGTCTACCTGGCGCGGCAGACGATGCTGGACCGGGCGGTGGCCCTGAAGACGATGGCGCCACAGCTCGCCGCGGACGCCGAGTACGTGGCGCGCTTCCAGCGCGAGGCCATGACGGCGGCCAAGCTCAGCCATCCGAACATCGTGCAGGTCTATGCCGGGGGACGGCATGACGGCGCCCATTACATCGCGATGGAGTACGTCGAGGGCGAGACGCTCCAGGCGCGGATCGAGCGGCAGCAGCGCATCCCGCCACACGAGGCGGTGGCCGTGGCGCTGTACATCGCGCAGGCGCTGCGGTACGCGTGGAACACCGCGCGGCTCATTCACCGCGACATCAAGCCGGACAACATTTTCCTCTCCACCAACGGTGAGGTGAAACTGGGAGACCTGGGACTGGCCAAGCGCGTGGGGGAGGGCGGAGCGCACATGACTTCGACGGGCGTGGCGATGGGCACGCCCCACTACATCAGCCCCGAGCAGGCCCATGCCGAGCCCGATATCGACTTCCGGGCGGACATTTACAGCCTGGGCTGCACACTCTTCCATATGCTCGCCGGTCATCCGCCGTACCAGGGCAAGAGCGCGCTGGCAGTGATGGCCATGCACCTGACCGCTCCCCCCGCCTCGCTCGCCAAGGCCTGGCCGGAGTGCCCGCCGCTCCTCTCCGCCGCCGTGGATCGGATGATGGCGCGCGACCGCGCGCAGCGGCCGGCGAGCTACGACGATCTGGTCGCCATGCTCTACCGCGTGTGCGAGGCCCTCCAGAAGCCCTCCCCCGTCGCCCTCGCGGCCGCGAAGGCCACACCCCCCCGGCGCGTGGTCGTCAAGGGCTCTCACGCGCCAACCCCCGTGCCACCGGTCGCCGCGCCGTCCGTGGAATCCGCCAGACCGGCCGCCGTGAAGAAGTCGCGCGTCCCGCTCGTGCTCGGCGCAGCAGCGGCGCTGTTCGCCCTGGCGGTTGCCGCGGTCGGGCTTGCGCTGCACGCCCGGCGTCCGCCCCGCGCACAGCCCGCGCCGCGGGAGCTGACGCCCGTCCCCGTCCCGGTCGTCAAGCCCGGTCCCGCCATTGGTGCGACGCGTACGTTCGCGCCCTTGCCTGGCGGACCGTTCACCAATGCTGTCGGCGGCGAGATGGTCTGGATCCCGGCCGGCGATTTTCCGCTGGGCAGCACCCCCGCGCAACGGGCGGCCGCCGTGCAGAATGGATTGGGGTCGGACGATCTCGCCAGCCTGGAGGGCGCGGAGCCCCGCAAGGTCAGGATCCTGGCCGGCTTCTGGCTGGGGCGCACGGAGGTGACGGTGGGCCAGTGGCGCCGCTTCGCGGATGCGACGGGATACCGTACCACCGCCGAGAGACAAGGATACGTGGATGCCGGACGGCGAGTTGGCCAGTCGACCTCAGGCCAGGCGCCGGGGGCGAGCTGGCGCGATCCGCACTACGGCTTTCCCGTGGAGGACGCGCACCCTGTCACCTGCGTGAGTTGGGACGACGCCACGGCCTTCACGACGTGGATGACGGTCGAGGCGCGTGCGGCCAAACGCTTGCCGGAGGGGCGCGTGTTCCGCCTGCCGACCGAGGTGGAGTGGGAATACGCGTGCCGGGCGGGGGCCGAGACCACGTTCTGGTGGGGCGAAGCGCTGGAGGATGCCGCCGACCGCCTGAACTGGGTCAAAGGCCACGGGCGCGACACGTTCGCCTTTGTCTCGCCCGTGGACTTCTTCGGCGAGCGGGGACGGAACGGCTTCGGGCTGGCCGACATGCTGGGCAACGTTGGCGAGTGGTGCCTGGACGGTTTCGAGACGAATGGGGCGCGCGTCGCCTATCAGCCGGGTGTCTTCGCCAAGCGGGTCCTGCGCGGCGGGGCCTTCGTAACGGGGTCGGTCGGCTATCCACGCTGCGCGTCCCGCGGCAACTTCTTCGCCGACCGGTCCTACTTCGTGGTGGGACTTCGTGTGTGCCTGGCCCCGGCGGTTGGAGGATTGGAGCCGCCGACGGCCGTTCTGGTTGCGTCAAGCCCCATGCCCGACACCGCCTGGCCGGACGCTATCGACCTGCTGACTTTGATCGATCCGCAACAGGATGCCGTCAGTGGGCGGTGGACCCGTGTCGACGGGCAGTTGGTTGTGGATGCCTGTGCGTTTGCGCGACTGCAGATCCCGTGCCGGCCGCCGGAAGAGTACGATCTTCGCGTCGTCTTCAGCCGGCAGACGGGCGACGACGCAATCTGGCACATCCTTGCCGCCGGCGGTCGCGCCTTCGACTGGTGTCTCGCTGGCAAGAACGGCAAATGGATGGGGTTCGAGGCCATCAATGGCCTCAACGCGAGCAACGGCTTGCGCGCCAACCGCATCGCCATGGCTCGCAACCTGGAGAATGACCGCGCCTACACGTCGCGGATCGAAGTCCGGAAGTCCGGTCTGAGGGCCTTCCTCGACGATCGACTCGTTGCGAATTGGCCGACCGATTATCGGGATATGAGCCTGTCTCCTCCGCTGCTTCTGCGCGACACATCCGCCCTGGGCCTTGGCGCGCACAACAGCGCCACGCGCTTCCTCCGCGTCGAACTTCGCGAAGTCACCGGCAAAAGCACGTTCACGCGCGGCCCGTCCGCGCATTGACGCGCGGGGGTGGGAAGCTCTAGCATCCAAGCCGGACCGGGACAAATCCCTGATGTCACTCCTCGTGCGCACGGATAGCTACAGGTTCACCGTTTGGACTCTGCGGGTCTTCGACGGTGAGGCAACAGCGCTGCGCCCCGCCGCGCCGTGAAGATGGGGTCCGTGCCCTGCCGCGGCAGCTTTCGGGAGCCCGGGTTGACTACCCGGGATGAAACAACACGGGATGATACCTTGCGCCGGAAGTGAAGCTCTGGCAACCTTCCGCCTGTGCCACGCGACCCTGCCGCGCGCGTTTGTATGGGCGGACACACGCAGGGGCCGCGGGAAAGGCGGAAAAGCGGAGGGCTGTCCATGAGGAACGGGGTGTTCGGTGCGTTGCTGTGTTGGTTTGCTTTGTGTGTCGCTGCGGCAGCGAACGTTCTGTCGGTGACGCCCCCCGCGCTGACCGTGTCGGCGCCGCAGGGCGCCGTGGTCACGAACACGCTGCGTGTGAGCGGCCGCGACCTGGCGTCGGTGGCGTTTCAGACGTCGGCCGATCCCTCCTGGCTGTCGGTGCGGCCGGCCACCGGCCAGGCGTCCGGAGGGCCGCAGGGCGACGTCACGGTTTCCGTGACGTTCGGCAGCGGGGAACTGCCGCCGGGAACCCACACGGGACAGGTGACACTCGTTGCTCAGAATGTCGACAACAGCCCCCTGTTCGTGCCGTGCGTGATGACTGTCACCCCCGTGCCGCGCGTGCTGGCAGTCTATCCGACCAGCCTGGTCGTGAACGTCGAAGCCGATACGCCGGACACACTGTCGTACGAAATCGCCGTGCAGAACGAAGGCCTGCCGGCGGATACGCCGATGGCCTTCAC
Organism: uncultured Victivallales bacterium; assembly: GCA_964402115.1. GTDB lineage: Bacteria > Verrucomicrobiota > Kiritimatiellia > UBA8416 > CAYOBW01 > CAYOBW01. The sequence continues at coordinate 8,073 of CAYOBW010000100.1, read as the reverse complement.
CGTGACCCCCAACGCCCTCTGGCTTGCGACCCCGGTGCCGGCCGGGCTCTGCACGGGCGCGATCGTCCGTGTCCCCGTGCGGCTAACCGGTCTCACCGCGCTGTCCACGACACGGACGGGTCAGGTGACCGTGGCGACGCTGGAACCGGCCGCGAACGCCCCACGAACCATACCGGTGATCGTGCGGCCCTATCGTCCTCCCTTCCCGGCGGCGCTCTCCACCAACCGCCTTTCGGTCGTGGTCACGCAGGGGACCGACCGGGCTTCCGCCGCGTTCGAGCTGCGCGCCCTGGCCGTAAACCGCGGGCCGTTCGGTTTCACGGCCGTCGACACGGCGTCCTGGCTGAGTGTGCAGCCCGCCACGGGGCGGTGCGACGGGGTGACGGCCTTCACCGTGACCGCCGACACAGCGCGCCTGCCGGCGGGCCGGTATCGGGGCTCCGTGCGGATCGGCGGCGACGATCTCCAGACCAACCTGACCGTGACGGTCGGCCTGACCGTCCGCGCCGCCCCCGCGGCCCTGGCCTGCGCGGGCGCCTGGGAGGCCGTCGTGCCGGTGGGAACCGTTGTCACGCAGGTCGTCCACGTGTCTAACGCGGGCACCGGCACGGTCAGTTACACCTTCAAGCAGGTCCCCGCCTGGCTGCGCGTCGAACCGGGGGAGGGCAGCGCACAGGCTGGCGTGACGAACCGGCACACCGTGTCCTATGACGGTTCCGGCGTCGCGGAAGGCGGGTACGGGGGCGAGGTCAGGCTCACCGCATCCGCGTTCACGCCCGCGCCGAACTCGCCCCTGCGGCTCCCCGTTTCCATGCGGGTCGAGGGCCGGTTCGGGGCCTCTGCGCCGCGCGGCGCGCTGGCGTGTCCGGCTGGCGCGGGCATGACCTCCTTCCCGGTGCGCGTTTGGAACAGCGGCAGCGCCAATCCGGTCGTCTACACGCTCGAGGGGCATGGCGGCTGGTTCAACCTCTCGACCAACGCCGGCAGCAGCCACGGCAACACGAACCTGGCGCTGGTGGCGTTCGATCCGGCCGCCCTGGGGCCGGGCGTGCATCGCGGCTGGATCGACGTTGCCGGCAGCGGCGGCGCGTCGCAGCACATCCCCGTCACGGTCGCCGTCAACCCACCTGGGGCGGTGTTCGAGGAGGCGCTGGTCTTCAGCCGGCGCGTCGGCGCCGGGGATTGGGACATCTGGCAGATCCGGCCGGACGGCACGGGGTTGCGTCCCCTGGTCGAGCGCGCGGGGGACCAGTACGCTCCGCGCATCAGCCCCGACGGCCTGCGCCTGCTGTTTCGCGAGCCCGTGGCGGGGCTGCCGGCGCGTCTCGTCGTGCGCGACCTGCTGACCGGGACGGAGACCTTCCTGAATGACCTGGAGACACCCCGCTGGATGCCGGATGGCGCCGCGGTGGCCGGGGTGACCGACCTCGCGGGCGGCGGCCTCGTCATCTCCGTCCCGATAGACGGATCGGCCCCGCGCACCCTCATGCGCGCGGCGTTCCGCACGCGCCTGTTCGGCGTGGATCTGCTCGGTCGCCTGGTCTACGTCGAGGAACCCGGCGGTGGCGCCGACACGCGAATCCTGCGTTACCGCACGGCCTCCGGGCTGGTCGAGCCGTTGCTGACCGGCCCCGTCCGGGCCGACCGGCGCGGCGCACTGTCGTTCGACGGCCGGTGGGCCGTCTTTGAGAGCGTGGTCGGCGCGCGCAGCTACACCGACCTGCTGGACGTCGAGCGCCGCTGGGAAACCCAGCCCATTCACGACTTCGACGCGCACGACCAGACCTGGCCGGCGCTCTCCCCCGACGCCGACCGCCTGGCCCTGATCAACCGCGAGGCGGGCTCCGACGTACTCTGCGTCGCCGCCACGAACGGCACGGGGTTCGTGCAGCTCCACCGCGCCGCGGCGGACGTCGAGCTGGCCGATACCGACTGGGGCTTCCTCGCCCAGAGCCCGCACCGCCTCTCCGTGTCCGCGACCGCGCTGGCGGCCGAGTGCCTGGTGGGATCCACCAACACCGTCACCATCCGGTTCGATGTGTGGGGTCCGCCCGGCGTGACGACGCACTATGCCGTGGTGGGCGGCGAGCCCTGGGGTTGGGCCACGGACGCCCTGGGCGGCACGAGCACCGGCGAACACGACACGGTGACGCTGGCGGCGAACCCGCGCGACCTGGCCCCCGGGGTGCACACGGGGCTCTTCCAGGTGGTCGCCAACGCCGCCAACGCGCCGATTGATCTCGCCTGGCGGCTGACCGTGCGTCGCCGTCCGTCCACCCTCGCCGTCGTGCCGATCACGGAGGTTCGGGGCGACAGCGGGCACGGCGCGACCAAGACGCTGGGCCTGCGGCTTAACGGCGACCTCGACGCCGACTACCTTGTCACCGCGGACCAGACGTGGCTCCACATCGAGAACCCGACCGGAACGGTCTCACGCGAGGGAACCAATGTCCGGATGGCCTTCGACCCCGCGGGGCTGGCCCAGGGGCTGCACACCGCCACGGTCAGCGTGGTCTCCGGTTCCTACACGACCAGCTACCAGACCGTCTTCTCGGTCCACTCGGCCAACCTCGCTCCGCCGGTGCTCGCGGTCAGCACGAACGAACTGCGCTTCGTGACTCCGTACTCTATCGTGCCCGAGCCGCAGCTCTTCACCATCCGCAACGCGGGCGGGTGCGGACTGACCGGCGACGAGCCCCTGCGCTACACGATCGAGGTTATGGGCTACCGGCCGGACGACTGGATGCAGATCCAGCCCGCGCCGCTGGGCGTTGAGTTTGTCAACCGTGGCGACACCGACACCTTCCGGGTCGTTGTCGACCCCGGCACATTCGCGCCGGATGCCTTCGCCAAGGGGTTCTACATCCGGCAGGTGGGCGGTGCGGAAAAGGTCTTCGTGGTCAGGATGCAGGTGACGGAACCGCCCGAGTACGCCGTCACACTGACGCACGACGCCAACATCCTGTTCATCTCCGCCAATCCCCCGCCCAATGCCGCGGGTCGTTACGTCCATGGGACCGAGGTGACCGTCGAGGCCTTTCCCAGCCCCGGATTCCGCGCCATCTGGAGCGGAGATCGGTACTCGGAACTCTCCAAGCTCCGGGTGACGGTCACCAACAACCTGGCGCTTCGCGCTCTCGGTCGCACGACGACGGTACTGCACGGCGTTGTCACCGACAGCCTCAGCGGCGAGCCAGTCGTCGGGGCCAAGGTCCGGTTCGCCACGTCCCACGCGACGACCCAGGGCGGGAGCACGGCGCCCGGTGGCTACTACCTGACCCCGGGTTATCTGCAGGGGAACGTCAGCGCGGAACGCGCCGGCTACCTGCGCCAGGAGCGTCCGTTGACTCTCGTGTCGGGGGTATGGACGCGGGTGGATTTCGCACTCGAGCGCCAGCTCTTCAGCGATCTGGCGCTGACCGTCCCGGAATTCACCGAGGCCATCGTCGTGGACTACACGCTGAACGGGCCGACCACCGAGTGGCACCGTGTGGACCTCGACCTCTCCTTCGACCAGGGCGCCACCTGGCAGACGCCGCCCGCGTATCCGACCAATTTCAGCGGGGCCGTGGGGCACGACGTGCGGGCAGGGCGGCGGCCGCGCATCTTCTGGCAGACGCTCCAGACGTATCCCTTCATTCATCTGACCAACGTGCTGCTGCGGCTGCGCAGCGGGGAGCAGTCGCTGGTTTCCGAACCGTTCGAGATCAACACCCAGTTCGTCTCCAGTCCCCAGTTCCTCTTCTACCACGATCACAACCGGAACCAGTGCTACGACCCCGGCGAGGAGTTGCCGGGGGCGGAGGTCTACCTCGGCGGCCGCCAACCCGAACACCTGCGCGGCACGACCGACGCGCAGGGCCGCTTCACCTGGACCGGCCGCAATCTGAAGACCGGCGACACGGTTTTCGCCCGCAAGCACCTGCACACGCGCGACGCCGAGAAGTCCGGACACGGCGCCGTGGACAACATCATGCACGTCGTGTGGCTGGATACGGACGTCGGCACCGACAACGACGAAGACGACAACGCCTGGGACGGCCAGTGGCGCACGTACAGGGTGTCGCGGAACCAGATCTACAGCATGCAGATGGGGCACCGGCTGCAGGTGCCCGCCAACCGTCCTTTGGTCGAATGGAACCTGACGCTCGACTCGTCGGATGACGATCCCCTCATCCTGGCGAATCTCAATGTCGCCCTGCGCGCGGCCTCGCGCTACCTCTACCAGATCACCGATGGGCAGATGAAGCTGAACAAACTGTACGTCCGCTCCGACAGCCGGCGCCTCGACGAGGCCGATGTCTGGATTCGCTGGCGCTACACACGTGCGATGGCCAACGTCGGCGGCATCTTCTCGAACCCGAGCGTCGTGAGTGACCGCCGCATCATGATCGGCTTTGGCGAACTGGTTGCCACCAACGCGCTGGGCGAAGTGGTTGCCACCACCCAACCGCTCAACTGGGGACGAACGCTGATCCACGAGTTCGGGCACTACGCCATGGGGATGCGCGACGAGTATCGGTCGTATCGGCTCGAGGACGCCTTCGGCGCCTACATGGATGCGCATACCAACCTTTACCCGAGGAATTTCGGCTTCATGCGCAATCAAAGGGGGAGCACCACCATGTCCTCGTGGAACGACTACCTGCTCGACCCGTTCGAGTATCTGCCGTCGGGCGGGGACGACAACCTGATTCTCGAAATGGAAAGCTATTGGCCCTCGCAGTTCATGAATCATGGTCAGCCCTGCTGGGGCTTCTTCGAGGACCGGTATCAACAGAACTACCACGGCCGTTTTGTGGACTTCCTGGCCCAGAAGTCGGGCTACTTCGCGAACGGAACCTCCAGTGTGCCGGACCGGCTCAGTTCCGCGTACATCAAGGCGCCGTACACGACCTGCCTGATCCGGCACAACGACGGCGCCTACGTGGCCTTCGCCGCGGACGCGGAGGGCGGGGACGCCGGCGGGCGATCGTCGGCGCGCGGCGCCGTGGACCTGCTCGTGCAGCGCAACGGCACGCCCTGCGCCGCTGCCCAGGTCGGGCGACAGCGGCCGGGCCGCATCCCGCTCGAAGCGCTCGGTCACACCCCGCGCGACGGCCGTATGCGCGTCACCAGCCTGGCGCCGGGCGACCGGATCGTCGTCAACTACCGCGGCCGGCAGGCGCTGCATACGGTCGCGGCGGCGGAGTTGGGCGGCGAGGTGGTCGTGAAGCTCGCTGGCGGGGCGGACGGTCGGACGGTGTTGAGCACCGGGCTCGCGGAGGAGCCGCTCGCCCTGTTGATCACCGGCCGGTTCAGCGACGGCGACTACATCCTGACGCTGGCGCCGACCCTCGAGCTGGCGGACGCCCCCGTGGTGACGGTCAGCGCCAACGATGGCGAAGCCAAGGCCCTCACGCTGGAGCGCATCCCCGGGGCGCCGTCCGTCTACGAGGGACGCATCCCCATCGCGGGTGCCGACGAGTGGGCCGTGGCGATCGCCGCGAAGGCCGTCGGGGGGCAGACGTTCCAGACGCTGGATCTGGCGCAGCTCATCCCCGTCTCGACGAACGATTACGTGGCGCAGAGCGTGGTGCTCCCCTCGCCGGCGCTGCAGGCGCGCAACACGCTGGGCATGATCTACCAGGCGTTCGGGCCGGTGCCCGCGTCCAAGCCGCCCACGAACAGCTTCGTGGGGCCTGCGATTCACTTCGCGCTCGCCGACCGTAGCACCGTCTCGCCGGCGGCGCCCGCCCGGCTCAGTCTCCCGTACGACGCCACGCTGCCCGCCGGTCTCGACGAGCGGACCCTCGGCCTGTACCGCTGGAACGCCGCCCGGTCCGCCTGGGAGCCCGCGCCCGGCGCCTGCTCGGTTGCCTCGCGGAACGTGGAGGCCGACCTGGATGCGCCCGGACCGTACGCACTGTTCGCGCAGGGCGTGGACGACGCGGAAGCGCCCGCGCGCATCGGCGACCTGGTGGCCACCCTCGGTGCGGCGGGTGACATCCAGCTCTCCTGGACCGCGCCACGGGACGGCGGGGCCAGCGGCGCCGCCGCCTACGAAGTGCTTTACGCGGACGGGCCTTTCGACGAGACGTCGCTCGCGAGCGCCACCGCCCTGCCGCTGCGACGCACCCCGGCCATGCCGGGCACGGCGGAGCGTTATGCGCTCACCCTGCCGCCCGAGGAGGTCTGGTTCCTGGCCCTACGGCTGCGTGACGGGGCGGGGAACTGGAGCCCGCTCTCCAATCTCGTCGCCGTCCGCCCCGTGCGACCGACGGCGGGGGGGCTGGCATTCCCAGCCCAGTTCCTCTCCAGCATGGCCCTGCGCGGCTTCCCGACGGTCGAGCCCGACGGCGACCTCGATCGCGACGGCTTATCGAACTGGGACGAGTATCTGCGCAGCACCGATCCGACCGATGCGGATACCGACGGGGACGGCATGCCCGATGGGTTCGAGGCGCGCCACGGTCTCGACCCGCTGGATGGCGCGGACGGCGCCGGCGATGCCGACGGGGACGGCTTGTCGAACAAGGAGGAGAGCGCCCTCGGGTCCGATCCGGGCCGCGCGAACACCGCCGGCGACGGGCTGGACGACGGCTGGAAACGCCGCCACGGCCTGGACCTGCTGGCGGAGGCCGACACCGCGGCCGATCCCGATCGCGACGGGGTGAGCACCGGCAACGAATACGTCAGCGACACCGATCCGCACGACGGGCTCTCCTATCTGCGCGTGGCCGGTGTGCGGCAGGAACCGGCCGGCGTCAGCCTGGCGTTCGAGACCTCGCCCCTGCGGCGCTACGTGATAGAAGCCTGCCAGCGCGTGACCGGCGCTACCTGGCGCACCGTCCTGGGTCCTTTCCCGGGCGAAGGGGCGACGCAGCGGCTGCTTCCCGGCACGAATACCGTGGAGTATTACAGGGTCCGGGCGACGCTGCCTTGAGAGGTACGCAAATACGCTCGCGCTTCCCGTGAGGCGGTGACATACTCTGCCCCTGAGAAAGGGGATGGTGTCCGTGCCCATGCACAGCCAGCACGCGTTTCCGGGCATCGTGATCCTGGCCCAGATCGGCAGCGGCCCGGATGGCGAGCTCTACAAAGTCCGCGTGCAGGCGGACGGCCGCGAGGCGCTGCTGCGCGTCTTCCCCGATCCCGATCCCGCGGTGCGCGAGGCCTTTCGCTCTTTTCTCCCCGTCTTCGAAGCGCGCCGGGATGCGTTCAAGCACGACCGGCTCGTGCGCATTCACGACCTGGGTGAGATCAACGGCCTCTGCTACTGCGTGACGGACCAGGCGCCGGGCTACAGCGTCGCCGACTGGCTGCAGCGCAAGGGCAAGCTGGACGAGCCCGACGTGCTGCTGGTGGCGCAGTACGCGGCCGCCGCGCTGGCCCACGTCTGGCGGACGGCGCAGCTCGTGCATGGCGATCTGCGGCCGGCCGACCTGCTGGTGCAGCCGGATGGTTCCATCCGTCTCCGCTACGCCGCCAGCTTCGCGGGGCTCATGGCCGCCGCCGGGCAGCCGGAGCTCATGGGCGGCGGCAGTCCCTACCTGGCGCCGGAGCTGGCTGGCGGCGGCGGTCGCCCGTCGCCGCAGGCGGACATGTACGCACTCGGCATGCTGCTGCTGCACCTCGCCACGGGTGTGCGCCCTGCGGTGCGCATGCGCGCGAGCGACGAGGGCAGCGCGGCGAGCCGCATCCTGCCGAATGTGCCGGCTCTCTCCGAGCCGCTGTCCGTGCTGCTGCGCCGGCTCACCACGGCCGACCCCGAGGGGCGCTATGCCGATTGGAGTGCCGTCCTGGCTGACATCACGCTCGTGGAGGGCGGCTGGGTGCCGGGCGGGACCGGCCGGGCGGCGCGGCCGGTCACCGTTCCCCAGGTCGCCTTTTCGCCCGCGCCCCGCAGCGCCGCACGTGCCGGGCGCCTGCGCCGACTGGCTGTCGTGCTCGCGGTGGTCACGGTCGTGTTCTACTACGGCCAGTACGCCGGCTGGTGGCTGGCGCCTCCTCCGCCCGAGCGCCCGCCACCCGGCTGGTCGCGCGAACCCGTGTCCCCCCCCGTGACCGCAGTCGTCCCCGACCCGCGCGACC
>CAYOBW010000099.1:0-24070 GCA_964402115.1 uncultured Victivallales bacterium | reverse complement strand
GAACTGGTTGGCGGCATCGTTGCTGACGATAACGGCAGGCCGCGGCTTGCGGATCGCCCCGCCGATGGACGGTCCGAAGTTGACCCACCAGATCTCACCTCTTCTCATCGTTCACGTCTCCGCACGTGGCCTCTGCCCACTCGATAGCCTCCGCCTCCCGAACCCGGTCTGCGGCCATCGTGCGATAGGCACCGTAGAGGTCGCTCCTGACGACATGCGGGCGCACCAGCTCTTCGACGAAACGGCTGATCTTGCCAGGGCCAATGACCTCCCGAAGGCCAGCGTAGACGTCCTCATCGATGGTCAGCGTAAGTTTCTTCTGCATGCCGGGATACACTCCTTTCCGCCGAGCTTGCCCGTACGACTGCACGTATGCTGCACGTGTCATGCTCGGGTGTCAACTCCGCGTCCTTTCTCGGGCAGAACGACGCCGTTCCCGATCGCGGTTCCTGTCAATCCCCGTAGTGTATCTTCATGCAGACAGCGGCGAGGGGCACCGGACGGCTGCCCCGCCGCGGGTGAGCCGTACGGACCCTTTGACCCATGGAAGTACTCGTTCAGGCGGGTCCCAGCAGGCGAGTGCCCGCGCCGCCTGAAAAGCGATCTCTTATCAGTTACTGCCCCCCCTTCGACGGCATCGAGGGGCTTCTGCCAGTCGATCTCACCGGAAGCACAGAAGTAGCCGCCGGGACGCTGCTGGCGCGGCACAGTGGCGAGCAACTCCACCAAGGCTGGGTGTATTCCCGGGTCGCCATGTGAATCCAGAGCCATGATCTCGATGAATCGTCCCGAGATGTCGCCCGAATACTCCTTGTAAGGCCGCCTCATGACGTGACCGAAAACGCTGTCGTACGGCGACACCGTCTCCCCCGTCAGATCGGCGCGCAGCCAAGGCAGGGAGTCGAACGGAGCGGAGCGAAAGCGCACATTGCAGTTCTCCGCCGCCTTGCCAATCTCACCGCCGATACGGACGCGCAGCGAACCAGCTTCACCGGCGGTCTTGCTGTCAGCGGTCGGCTTGTTGGCAGGTCTCCGCGTATCGGCAGCGTGCAGCCTGGCCAGCGGCGCCAGCGCCAGGGCGATAAGGACGAGGATTCTGTGCGTGCTGTTCATTTGTTTTTGCCCTTTCGTACCTTCTCCACGGGGGGGCGCTTGCCAATCTCGTCATGGGTCTCCTTTCGCCACTGTTCGAGCAAACGCCGATGCCGCTCTACCTCAATGCTAAGCGCAGGGTTGGCGATCAGATTCTTCAACTCGCCGGGATCCTTCTCAATGTCAAACAACTGCTCCCGATTTTCACCCTTAGCCAAAACGACGTATTTATAGCGGGCCGTGCGGACCATGCGCGCCTCGCCAAAGCCATTTACCTCCGACACGACGAACTCGCGCCACGGCACTTCCTGCCCCTCGACCAGCGGACGCAGGCTCTTGCCTTCCAGTGAGGCCGGGGCGGCGATGCCGGCGTAGTCGAGCAGCGTCGGCAGGATGTCGAGGCCGCTGACAAGATGCTGGCTGTCCACGCCGGCCTTACCACCCGGTGGAACAACGAACAGTGGGACGGCGGCGGATTCTTCGTAGAGCTTCTGTTTGTGAAGCATCTGGTGCGATCCCATCATCTCGCCATGGTCGGAGGTGAACACGACAACGGTGTTGGCCGTCAATCCCGACTGATCAAGCGCCGCCAGCACACGCCCCGCCTCGCTATCGGAGATCTCACAGAGCCGGTAATAGACCCAAAGGTATTCGCGCCATTCCTGTTCGGTCCAAACCCCTTTTTGCGACACAGCAGGCTGTAGCGCCGAGGGTAGCTTCTCCGTGTCGCGGCGGTTCGGACGCGCCGGGGGAAGTTCTGCACGGTCATCCGGCAGTAGCGACCGCAATGCGGCGCACTCGGGGTACTCGCAGATGTCGTGCGGGTTCAGCAAAGAGGCGACGAGTAGGAACGGTTTCTTGTGCGGTTGCCGAAGGAACTTGATGGCGGCGTCGGCGGTGTTGGGGTCAACGGTCAGTCCCTTGCCGTGCTTCGCATGGTCAATCGCTCCCGGGTCTCTGCCCGCTAACGGCAGCATGGTGAATCCGGGGATCTGCCGCTCTTTGAATGACGGGAACGGCACCTGCAAATGCCATTTCCCGGCATACGCCGTCTCATACCCCGCAGCCTGAAACAGCTCGCCCATTGTTTTTGCTTGTAGCCCTTTTCCGGAAAGCTCGGCATCCGCATTGCCGTAGATGCTGAGTTCGTGTGGCATGCGCGATGTGAACAGGCTGCCGCGCGACGGACAACACAACGGAAAGGTGCAGTAGGATTTTTCAAAGCGTACCCCGCGCGCCGCCAGCCGGTCCAGATTTGGCGTTCTTACATACGGATTTCCAGCGCAACTGAGCGCGTCGACTGTCTGCTGGTCGGTGATGATGAGCAACATGTTACGAGGCGTCGTGACCGGCGCATCCGTACCCTTCAGCACCATCGCCGGTGCCAGCAGAAGTGTTGTGAAGATAAAACCACGTCTGTTCATTCATCTGCCCCCGCTTCGAGCTTCTTCTTCCTCTTCCCGCCAACCATGCCCTTTTCTGCTACGGCAGAGGGATCGTAACCCGGATTCGGTTTTGTCGCCATCAGCGCATGGGTTGCTTTCAGCCATGCGAGCAAGTCCTCCAGTAATTCATCGCGCTTGGCGGGATTGGTGCCGGCCAGATTGTCCCGCTCGCCGATGTCTTCGGCGAGATTATAAAGCTCAACGGCGTGATTGGTCGCGAGCTTCTCGCGGCCGCCTTCGATCTGCCATTCCTCATGATAAAGATTGAGCTTCCAGTTTTCCCTGTGAATCACACTTAGCCTCCGCCTCACGAACCCGGTCTGCGGCCATTGTGCGATAGGCACCGTAGAGGTCGCTCCTTACGACATGCGGGCGCACCAGCTCTTCGACGAAACGGCTGATCTTGCCAGGGCCAATGACCTCCCGAAGGCCAGCGTAGACGTCCTCATCGATGGTCAGCGTAAGTTTCTTCTGCATGCCGGGATACACTCCTTTCCGCTGGGCTTGGCCGTACGACTACACGTATGACGCACGTTCCATGCTCGTGTGTCAACTCCGCGTCCTTTCTCGGGCAGAACTCTCGGCGTCATGGTGGCGAGCTTGCGAGCTACCATGCATGCCGTGTTGGGATTCCCCTTCCTTCTTCTCGCTAGGTCCCGTTCACTCACCGGCATCCGCACCTGCCTGCTCCCACGTTTGCGGACCATTCACTGGGAGATTATGATTAAGAGCAAGGTTAGGATTACGATTTCGAAGCGGCGTTGACAGGGCGGCTGCGGTCGGCTTCCGCCGGCAGTTGTCCCGCGCTCGCCCACTCCCCCGTGGCGACCGGCGCCGACGCCGCCAAGAGCGAAGCGTGCGGCTTTGAGATTCCCCAAGTCAGTCCAGCCACGCCCCCCGCGCCGCTCCATCCTCGCGCGGGTCGGATACCCGCGCCACACGGCAGTATCCGCCCGCTCCTTAGCCCGCTTATCGCCACTCGCAGCTATTCACCCGGCGCCATGACCCCGCGCTGGGCTTCCTCAGTCCGTGTTCGCTTTCGGGGGATTTCTCAGGTCTTGAAGAATAGCCATGATCTCGGCCGTGTGCCGTTCCGGGGCCTCCACATGGCCCCACCCCTTTGACCCCTGAAAAACGCCGTCGTAGGCGGAGTCGTGGTACGTCCGCATCACGTGGGGGATCTCCTGCTCGTTCAGCATGGAATCCAGGACCTGAGCCTCTACCATGCTGTTCAGCGCAGCGATCTTCCTGACCTCATCCATCACTTGCCTCCCGCCCAACCGCACTACCCTGGCGTGTCTTTCACACGTCGCCAGAACAGGCAGGTTCGGCATTTACCCGCTTCGCGCTCCCCAAACAACTCCCGTCACTTCTTGGAAGTGGAAGAGGCGATCGCGATGCCGAAGAGGGCCCCGAAAATAGCCCCTGACCAGGGACTGGCAGTCATCGCTCAGGTGCCTCCCGAACACTGGCCGAAATACCCGATGACCCCGCCAATGACTGCGCCTGCAAGTGCGCCCACAACGTACCTCACGATCATCATGTCTGTTTCCTTTCAATCAGGCGCGTGACCGACAACGCCGCGTCTACTTCGGGCTCCGCTTCCGGCGCGCACCGGCGCGCTTCGGCGTGGCGGGCACGGGCAGGCCGAGGTTGCGCTTCAACTCGTTCAGTTCGTCGCGCAGCACGGCGGCCCGCTCGAATTCCAGCGCCGCGGCGGCCTCCAGCATCTCCCGCTCGACATCCTGCATGACCTGGTGCGTGTCGTACGACACCCCCTCCTCGCGCATGACCGAGCGCTCGACGGCCTCCGCCTCCGCCCGCACGACCAGGCCCTCCCCCAACCGCCGCTCCACGCTGCGCGGCGTGATGCCGTGCTCCTTGTTGTACGCCAGCTGCGCGGTGCGCCGTTCGCCCGTTACCTTCATCATCCTGCGCATGGAGTCCGTCACCGTGTCGGCGTAAAGGATGACCTTGCCGTTGACGTGCCGTGCCGTGCGCCCCGCCGTCTGCACGAGGGCGGTTTCGGAGCGCAGGAAGCCCTCCTTGTCGGCGTCCAGGATCGCCACCAGGGCCACCTCGGGCAGATCCAGCCCCTCGCGCAGCAGGTTGATGCCCACCAGGCAGTCGAAATCCGCCTTGCGCAGGCGCAGCAGCACGTCCACGCGGTCGAGGGCGACGATATCGGCGTGGAGGTACTCGACGCGCAGCCCCGCCTCCTTGAGATAGGTCGCGAGGTCCTCGGCCGTCCGCTTGGTCAGCGTCGTCACCAGCACGCGCTCGCCGCGCTCGGCGTGACTGCGCACCTCCTCGATGAGGTCATCCACCTGGTGTGCAAGCGGGCGGACCTCGACGGGCGGATCCACCAGGCCGGTCGGGCGGATCAACTGCTTCACGGGCGGCGGCGCATTTTCCAGTTCGTAGGGGCCAGGCGTCGCCGTTGTGAAGAGCACGGGGCCCACCTTGCGCAGGAACTCCGCGAAGTTCAGCGGGCGATTGTCCTTGGCCGACGGCAGCCGGAAGCCGTGCTCCACCAGCGTCTGCTTGCGGGCCTGGTCCCCATTGTACATGCCCCGCACCTGCGGCAGTGTGACGTGCGACTCGTCCACGATCGTCAGGAACGGCCCCGGGAAGTAGTCGATCAGCGTGTCGGGCGGCTCGCCGGCCGCGCGGCCGCTCAGGTGACGGGAGTAGTTCTCGATGCCCGCGCAGTAACCGATTTCCTTGAGCATCTCCAGGTCGTAGCGCGTGCGCTGCCCCAGCCGCTGGGCCTCGAGGAGCTTGCCTTCCCGTTCGAGAACGGACACCCGTTCGGCCAGCTCCGCCCGGATCCGCGCGATGGCCGGGGCCAGCCGCTCCTCGGGCAGGACGAAGTGCTTGGCCGGCGAAATCAGCGCCCGTTCCAGCGCGTGCCGAACGTTGCCGGTGAGCGGGTCGATCTCGGCCAGCCTTTCGACCGTGTCGCCGAAGAAGTCCACGCGCACGCCGTACGCCGCGTAGGACGGGAAGATGTCCACCGTATCGCCCCGCACCCGGAACGTGCCGGGCTCCGCGGCGTAGTCGTTGCGCTCGTACTGGATGTCGACGAGTTTGCGCAGCATCTCGTCGCGGTCGGTCTCCCCACCCACGGCCAGGCTGACGAGCATCGTGCGGTAGTCCTGCGGCGAACCGAGCCCGTAGATGCACGAGACGGACGCAACGATGATCGTGTCGGAGCGCCCGAGCAGCGAGTTCGTGGCCGACAGGCGCAGGCGCTCGATCTCCTTGTTGATGGAGGCGTCCTTTTCGATATACGTGTCGGTTTGCGGGATGTAGGCCTCGGGCTGGTAGTAATCGTAGTAGCTGATGAAGAACTCGACCGCGTTCTCCGGGAAGAACCCCTTCAGTTCCGCGTACAGCTGGGCCGCGAGGGTCTTATTGTGCGAGATGACCAGCACGGGGCACGCCTGGCGGGCAATCACGCTAGCCACGGTGAACGTCTTGCCGGACCCGGTCACGCCCTCCAGGATCTGAAACCGCTCGCCGCGCGCCAGCCCCGCGCAAAGGGCTTCGATCGCCTGCGGTTGGTCACCCGTCGGCACGAAGGGCGCCTGCAGTTTGAAGGGTAGGTTCACAGCGCGAGCATCGTCTCCAGCGACCGGCGCGCCTCCGGCGCAGCCTGCGGGGGTACGACCACGCGGCAATCCTCCGGCCAGTCGTTCAGCAGCGCCAGCAGGTTCACGGGGTTCGTTTTGGCCATGTTCGCGCAGACCGAAGGCGCGAGGGCCTTGACCGTCACGCCCCGGGCGGCGTGTTCGGCGGCGAGCCGCTCGACCAGGTTCAGCTCCGTGCCCACGAAGATCAGGCTGCCCGCCGGCGCCTGCTCGACATAGCGGATGATCTCCGCCGTGGAGCCGTGGGCATCACACAGGCGGACCACCTCGCGCGGCGTCTCCGGGTGCACGATGATGCGGGCGGCGGGATGCCCGGTCCGCACCCTCCGCACTGCCTCCACCTGAAAAGCCTGGTGCACGATGCAGAAGCCTTTCCAGACGATCACCTGCGCAGCGCCCACCGCGGCGGGCGTCAGGCCGCCGTCCGGCAGGCGCGGGTTGTAAACAGCCAAGCTCTCGTCCGGCAAACCGAAATCGTGGGCGGTATTGGCCCCCAGGTGCTCGTCGGGCAGGAAGAACACCCGCCGTCCCTGCGCGCGTACCCACTCGAACACCCGGGCGGCGTTGCTGGAGGTGCACGTGCTGCCCCCCCAACGCCCGCAGCACGCCTTGATGGCCGCGGAGCTGTTGACGTACACAACGGGCAGCCAGCCGCCCCCGCAGGCTTCGAGGAACCGCCAGGCCCGTTCGACGTCCTCGACAACGGCCATGTTCGCCATGGGGCAGCCGGCGAGCGTCTCGGGCATGTAGACCGCCTGGGAGGGGCGCGAAAGGAGATCCGCCGATTCGGCCATGAAGTGCACGCCGCAAAACACGATCCGCTCGGCGCCGGAGCCGGCAGCCGCGCGCGACAACTCCAGGGAATCGCCACGGATGTCGGCGTGGGCCAGCACGCTGGCGCGCTGGTAGTGATGACCCAGGATCAGCAGCTGGCTGCCCCAGCGCCGCCGGACGGACTCAATGCTCTCAGCAACCGACTCCATGCACCCTCACTCAACCGCCGCCGGAAACTGCAGGAGGTCGCCGTCCTCGAGGACGATCGACGTCCAATTCGGCGTATCCTTGAACACGACCCTGAACCGCTCGACTTCCTTGCCTGTATAGCGCCACATCTCGAAATAGTACGGGGGAACCCCGAGCTCGCCCCCATGCCCCAACCCGCCGGCGCGCCGCACCAGGTCGCCCACCGTCCCGCCCCGCGGCACGGCATATTGCCCGGGCTGCGCCACGTCGCCGTTGAGCGTCACCCGCAACCACTTGCTATCGCGCGCCTTGACACCGTCCGCCTTGCCGCCGACATCGCCGCCCGTGCGGCAACCGGTGAGCGCGAACAGCAAGACCACCGCCAGCAAACGCAACCACTTTAGACACATGTCATCACTCTACCCGTCACAAGCGGTCCCTGTCCACAGCATTAACGAAACGCCCCAGTGACGCAGGACGCTTACCTTGCACCTAACGGCCGGTACGACCGTCGCCATCGCGTGGGCAGGTGACGACGCGTGAAGAGGGCGGTCACCGCCGTTATCGCCCCCCCCCTTGCGTTACTGAGGCGTTGAGCATTAACAAACCCGCGGCGGAACGATCCTTACCGCTTCAGCCGCCGTCATCCATGCTACGGAACTGTCGAGATCCTCCAGAACCTGGTCGAGGCATCCGGAATGAAGTTCGTGTAGGAGTTGATCGGCGGGGTCGCCGCAACGTTCCCCTGCAACACCGAGAACCCGGCTAGGAGATTCGTGGAGGCGTATATGGTGTAGAGGTGATTCGTGACGCTACTCCAGCGGAGAACCACGCCGACATTTGCGAGTACGCCGGGGTTGAGCATGGCCGGTGTCTCGTCAACGTCCGCAACGTTAACGGCGAAGACCTTCTGCGTCGAAAGGCCACCCTGGTCCGCGGACTGGACGCGGACGAAGTAGTTGCTCCGCACCTCGTAGTTGAACGGGGACACCGTCAGCAGGTCGTTTCCGTTGATGGAGAACGAACCGTTGTCTCCACCGCCCGCCCCGGCGACGAGTGACAGGGTGAATGTGTCCCCCATGTCCGGGTCCGTCGTCGAGAACGTGGCGACTGTTGTGCCAGCGGGTTCATTCTCCAGCACGGAGGCGACTGAGAGCGAAATGTCCGTTGGAGCATGGTTCGTGTCCGGCGCGGTCGTTTGCAGCGTCAGAGCCGTCAGGGCGTAGTCCAGGGTCAGGTTGATGACGTACGCGTCGTAGTTGGTGAGAGCAGCCGTCGAGCCGAGGTAGTTCGGCGTGGTGTCGTAGGAGAACTCCATCCCGTAGTTCCCCGTAACATCGAAGTAGAGAGGATCGTTCAACGGTTCTTCGCCGTTCAAGAGCGGCACGATCTCGACAGCCCGACCGGCACCCGCGTTGGCCAGCAGCTTGGCGGTGAACGAGGAAAGGTCAAAGACGCCGCCATCCACCCGCCGGACCGTGATCTTGGCGTTGCCAGGGGACGGACCGGCCGTAACGTATTGAGCCTCGACGCCGTCAGGCCAGGGGATCCGGACCGCTCGCCCGATGGCATTGGTGAGCCCCACTCCCCCCGTAAACAGTTTGTCCCTGGTGTACGTGAACAAGTAGCCTTCGCTGCTGATTGTATCCGAAGTGGTTCCGGTGGTCACGAGCGTGGCGACCTGGGTTCCGTCGAAGAACACCGTGGTGCGAGCGGCAGCCATATATGGACTCGCCGACACCAGCAGCGCGGCGAACCGGACAGTCCATACGCACCGCATGTCCCTCGTAACGCTCCAACCGTGTTTTGCATTCATATTGTCGGGCGACACGCGCTATTCAAGCGCACTCCACGCCACGCCGTCGTCCCCTCTGCGAAACGAGGTTAGCGGCGGCAAGGCCTCAAGGCAAGGCGATTCCCGCGTCGGTTCCCGCAGCGTCGAACCCAGAGTCCGCGCAACCGGGCAGGCGCGGCGGCGGTCCAGTCTCCCGGCAACAGGGGATTCGGGGCTGCGCGGCGGGATTGACACGTCCCCGTCGTGAGCGTAGCGTCACTTCAACGCGCCAAGCGCGAGGTGTGGGAGGCGAGTCATGGCACATGGGTGGCGCACGGTTGCACCGGAGCGGATATGCACCCGGCACGCGGGAACGCCCGGGCCGGGGCCTGTGGTCTACTGGATGAGCCGCGACCAACGCGTCGCGGACAACTGGGCGCTGCTGGCGGCGGCGGAACTGGCCCGCGAACAGCGGGTGGAGTTGGAGGTGGTCTTCTGCCTCGCGCCCGCCTTTCTCGGCGCCACGCGCCGCCAGTACGGGTTCATGCTGCGCGGACTGGCGGAGACCGAGGCCACGCTGCGTGCCCGCGGGATCCCCCTGCGGCTCCTGACCGGCGAACCCGGAACGGTCGTTCCCGGGCTCCTCACGCGCCTGGCCGCCGCCGCCCTGGTCCTCGACTTCGACCCCCTGCGCCTCAAGCAGGCGTGGCAGGCGGCGGTCTGCGCGACCGTCTCCGTCCCGGTCTACGAGGTGGACGCCCACAACATCGTCCCGGCGCGCGTGGCTTCGCCCAAGCTCGAGTACGCAGCCCGCACGCTGCGCCCGAAGTTGGGGCGCCTGCTGCCCTCGTACCTCGTCCCCTTCCCCGCGCTCCGCCCGCCGCCCCGCATCACGCCGCTACCTCCGCCCGTGGACTGGGCGCGCATCCAGACAGAGCTGCGCGTGGACGAGCAGGTCCCGGAGGTCGCCGATCTCGTCCCGGGCAGCGCAGCCGCCGCCCGCCAGTTGCGCGCCTTCCTCGCGCACCGGCTCTCCGGCTATGCCGCCCAGGGCAACGATCCGAACGCGCCGGTGCGCTCGGAGCTTTCCCCCTACCTGCACTTCGGCCAGATCGCGGCGCAGCGCGTGGCCCTGGAGGCGCGCGACGCCGCTGCGCCGCCGGAGGCCCGCGCGGCCTTCCTGGAGGAGTTGATCGTGCGCCGCGAGCTCGCGGACAACTTCTGCCTCTACAACCCGGCCTACGACCGGTTCGAGGGTTTCCCACGCTGGGCGCGCGCCACGCTCGACGGGCACCGCGCCGACCCGCGCGCCTACGCCTACGAGCGGGATGCGTGGGAGCGAGGCGAGACGCACGACGCTTTGTGGAACGCGGCGCAGCTTCAGATGGTGCGCTCGGGCCGCATGCACAGCTACTTGCGCATGTACTGGGCCAAGAAGATCCTCGAATGGTCGCCCTCGCCCGAGGAAGCCCTCGAGCTGGCCATCGCGCTCAACGACCGCTACGAACTCGACGGCCGCGACCCGAACGGCTACGCGGGCAGCGCGTGGTCCATCGGCGGGGTGCACGATCGCGCGTGGGGGACGCGGCCCATCTTCGGCATGATCCGTTACATGAGCGCCGCGGGTTGCCGCGGCAAGTTCGACGTGCCCGCGTACGTGCGGCGATGGACGGCATAAGGAGCCGGGCGCGCCTGCGCTCACTTGCCGGCGCCCGGGGCAGGCAACACGCGCACGCTGAGCGCGCACCCGGACATGACCGACTGCTGGGAGGTTCCGCTCAGGTACCAGTAGCCATCCTCGGCGACGGAAACGCTGACTCCCTCGCTCCCGCCAAGATAGCGTCCGGCCATGCCGGAGATGAAGCAGAAGCCCTCATCCTGGTGGATCATCTTGAGCTTCGCACCACCTGGCTTCCACTCGTACTCCCGCACGTCGGCCCGGAACGTCCGCGGCCGGCGAATTCTGACAATCGCAACGGTTGCCTGCGTGTCAACACCCGACGTACCCGTCATCGTCCAGTAGCCCTCGTCGTCCACGTACAGGCGAATGGACTCCCCGCCCCCATTGAACCCACCCGTAACGGACGACACGAAACAGAAGCCCTCTTTCAGAGACAAGAGCCGGACCTTCCCGTCGCGCTTCGTCCAAGTGCGTTCGATGGTGGTCTTCTCGAACTGTTGCCGCAGCAACGTTTTCACGCTGGTGGCCTTGGCGAAGACGAACTGAACAGCGCGTCCCGAGAGTTCCCACCGGCCCGTCGCGGAGTTCAGTGCCATGCGGACGGACTCTCCGCCGCCTCCGAAGCCTCCGCCAATTGAGGTCAGCAGGCAGAAACCTTCGCTGTCCGGAAGCATTGGGACGGGATTGCCGCCTTTCTCCCAGTTGTACCGCTTCAGTTCCTCGATCAGCTTCTTCTTCTCGGCCGGCACGGGCTGCGACGCCGCTGTCGCCGGCGCCTCGGACGCGACCAGGTCCCGCGCCCGGGCCACCGCGTCCGACGCCTTCACCTGCTCCCGTTCGGTCTGGACGGCCAGGGCGTCCTCGATGTGCCCGTCCCGCGTCAGCGCCTTCTGGAGCGTTTCGAGTGCGCCGTCGTACTGCGTCGCAAGCGTGACGATGCTGCGTGCCAGCTGCGTGTTGAGCTTCTGCTGCCCCTGGAGACTCCTGACCGCCACCGCATTCAGCGCGGGAAGGTCCGGCGTCGACGTCGGCAAGGTCTGCTCGTTCTCCAGGCGCGCTGTTTCAGCCAGGACGAGCTGGAGGCCATTTAAGTCCCCGGCGCCCTGCACCTGGGCGCGAAGGGCCTTCAGGTCCTCGCCATATTTCCCAAGCAGGGCAGCCCGCTCCGTGTCACCGCGCACCTGAACCTCGCGCAGGGCCGCTGCGTACTTCGAACGGAGGTTCTCCAACTGCGACGGTTCCGCACGAACCATCAGGGTTGCAAACAAGAAGCCCAGGACCACGGCAGGCAGTTGCATCAACACCCCTCCTTCATCCGGAGCACCGCGAACAAATTACAATTGCACGCGGTTGAAGGCTGCCAGAACGGAACCGGACGTGCCAGCCTGAATTTGCAGTCAAACCACAACCGAGCGGCGCAGTTCCATCCTTGCACCCACCGCGCACGCCCATTTCTCGCGGCTCGGCGGGAGCCTCGCCCCCCGCGAAGTGTGACAGACAGCGGTCGTGGAACGGGAGGGCGAGTGTCCTCACGAACCGCGCGAAGGGTGCGGTGAACGGCTCGACAGCGTCTCGCCCTCCCTCGCGGTGCTGCACGGGTTGTCTGGCATGGGCACGGGTGAGGCACCCCCCGAGCCGCATCCGCAGAGGGCCAGCGGTACGAGCGCTCGGTCGAGCGAAGCCGAAGATTGGGGTGCAAGGCTGCCGAGCCGCCGTGCGCGCGCCGCTACGGGCAGTTCCGTGCCCCCGCTTCCGCCTGGCGCACCGCATCCAGCAGCGGGGCCGGATCGCTGGGCAGGCCGGCGAGGCGGGCCTTCTGCAGGCAGTCGCGCTGCTCCATGACGCGGCGGGTGGCCGCTACGGACCAACCGGGAGGACGGTGTTCCAGGTAGACGTGCGTGGGGCCGCGCACCTGCCGGAACACCTCGCCCAGCGCCAGCACGGCCTCCTCCGCGTTCATGGTGTTGTGCCGCCAGTGCTCGCCCAACCCCTCCAGCCCGTACGCCGCGCGGCGCTCCGGGCCCGCCACGGGGCAGAGCGGCACGACGTTGAACGGGAACATGTAGTAGCGGTGCATGGCGCGCGCGCGCTCCCCGGAGGGAAAGGCGGAGATGAGCGCCGCCGTGCGCGCCAGAGTGGCGGCACTCTCGCCAGGGAAGCCGATCACGAACGTACACATCGTCGAGATGCCGCGCGCATCCAGGCGCTCCACGGCCTCGATCGCCTGCGCCGGGTCGAGCCGCTTGCGCATGTTCGCGAGAATGCCGGGGTCGCCCGACTCGATGCCGATGAGGCACTCCTCGCAGCCCGAGGCGCGCAGCAGGTCAGCCGTCTCGTCGTCCACGACGTCGGCGCGCAGGAAAGAACGCCACGCCACGTCGAGCTTCGCGTCGATCATGGCCCGCGTCAGCTCGACGAGGCGCTTCCGGGTGGCGGCCACGTTGTCGTCCGTGAAGAAAACGCGGCGGCGCCCGCCGGGACCGACAGGCACGGTCCGCAGCTCCGCCAACAGGCTCTCGATGCCGCGCAGCTTCGACTGGTACAGCCCGAAGAAGTCGCAGAACTCGCAGCGAAACGGGCAGCCCAGGGCGGTGCGCACGGGCGCCTCGCCCCCGCCCAGCCGGTCGGCGTGGAGCGACCAGTCCACCGGCGCCCCGTCGATTTCGCTGATCTCTTCGCGGGCCTCCGTGAAGCGGAAATCCCGTCCCTCCGGAATGGCGAGGTTGCAGACGTCGGCGAACGGCCGCCCCGCGCGCACCCGGCGGACAATTTCCGCAAGCGTTGCCTCGCCGCTCTCGCTATAAACGAGGGCGTCCAGGCCGCGGTCCTGCTCCGCATCCACCAGCAGGTACGACCGCGCCAGCTCGGCACGGGGCAGCGCGCCGAACCAGCCCTCATCGAACAGCGCCCGCGCGCGCAGGCCTTTGCGGACCCCCACGCCCCCGGCCACAATCACCGCGCCGGGCGCCAGGGTCCTGATGCTTGCGGCCGCCCGGCGCACGGCATCGGCGCCGCCGATGGCGGCCAGCCACGTCGTGCTGAGGGCCACCACGCGCACCCCCCCCGCCAGGATGGCGCGAACCTGCTCCCCGGCGGTTTCGAGGCAGGGAATATCCACGAACGAAAAGCCCGCGCGCTGCAGGCAGCCGCGCATGTAGAACGGGGTGAGCACGGGCGGAAAGCCGGCGCGGGCCCGGAGCGCCGCCAACTCCCTGAGCGCGGTCTCGGGCGTCGCGCCCGCCGCCAGCGCCCGCAGCCAGGGGATGGTTGCCGCCTGTCCGGCAAGTTCGTAGCGCAGAGGCGCGTACGCCCGCGGGTCCCCGGAGTCCCGCGGAATCTCCATGTGTGTGATAAACAGGACATCCGTCTGTTCGTTCATAGCGCACTCGCTCTTTCCGCCTTTGACCGCGCGTTTCGCGGCGAAGAGGCCACCCATTCAGCGGTCGAACGTGGCCGTGTCCACGAGATGGTAGGCCGGCTTGTCGTAATCGCTGCCCACGACGACCGCCGCGATCTTCCGCCCGTCGGGCG
This sequence comes from uncultured Victivallales bacterium, assembly GCA_964402115.1. Classification (GTDB taxonomy): domain Bacteria; phylum Verrucomicrobiota; class Kiritimatiellia; order UBA8416; family CAYOBW01; genus CAYOBW01. The sequence goes on along the minus strand of CAYOBW010000099.1, from coordinate 9,931 downwards.
CGGTGTGGACCGCCAGCTTGCCCAGGTGCGTGTGGCCGGACACCACCATGCGCAGTTTGCGGAAACCCTCCACCCGCCGGCCCAGCGTCCAATTCCCGTAATACGCATCACCCGCGCTGTTCCATTGTTTCACATGCACCTTCTGCGCGGGGAAAACAGGCATATGCGTGACGAGCAGAATGTGCCGGACCGCGGGGTCCGCCTCGGCCTGCTGGAGCCGCAGGCAGAGACCATCTCCCACGCGGTCAGCGAACTCGACGTCCGTCCACGGCCAGTCGATAAACGTGCCGTCGTTGTTGTAGGCATGCTTGGTTCGGAAGAAGTCCTCAGGCGTCTTGTTCGCGAAGCCGGGCGCACGGGCGGAGTAGTCGTACCAGCCGATCGAACCGACGATCGCCACGCCATCGCGCACGACGTTACCCCATTCCAGCCACGTGAAGTCCCGCTGGCGCGCAGCGGCGGGCAGGTGCTGTTCCCACAGCTCGCGGGAAGATATCCCCCGGCTCCACAGGTCGTGGTTGCCGGCCAGCACGGCCACCCGACCGGCGTGGCTGGCGAAGAGGTCAAGCGCCCGCTTGAAGTTGCCCAGGGGCTCCCCAATATCCCCGGCCAGCACAAACACGTCCGTTCCCTCGTCGACCGCCCGCCGGGCCAGGTCCGCCACCTTTTCCGGACGCGTCAACCCCACGTGCAGATCCGAACAGACGGCCACCTTCATCGGTATCGTCACCCCACGTGCCGCAGGCCCCTCACGACGGCCGGTGCCGGGGCAGCACGACGGTCGCCTGCGCACCGCCGCCCGACAGGTTGGCCAGCGTCACCTTGCCCCCGTGCCGTTCCACGATCTTGCGGGTGATGAACAGGCCGATCCCCATCCCGCCCAGCCCCTGCTTGGTCGTCACGAACGGCTTGAACACGTCTTCCCGTCCGGGCGGCAGCCCGGGGCCATTGTCGCACACCCTGACCTCAACCCCATCGTCGCGCACGTCCCACCCGACATGCACCTGCCCCGTCTGGCGCGGCACAGCCTGCACGGCGTTGTGGATGAGGTTCTGCAGCGCGCGAAACAGGTGCGTCTTGTTGGCCGCCACCAGGCAGGGCTCCGGTCCCGGCGCCAGGCTGACGGTGACGCCGGAGGAGCGCTGAATCGCCTGGTAGCCGCCCACGATATCGCTCAGCACGGCGGGGATGCTGCAGACTTCCAGCTGCAGCGGACGCCCGGGCTGGCTCAGGTCCTTCCAGACCCGCGACATGTCCTGGCAGCGCTCCGCATTGCGCGCGATGATCGAAAGGTAATCCAGGGCCTCCTGCGTGTTGGTCCGGTCGAACTCCTTCTGCCCCAGGTCCTGCAGCAGGATGTGCACGTACCCGGAGATCACGCTGAGCGCATTGCGCAAATCATGCACCAGTTCGGAGGAGGCCTGCCCGAGCGACGCCATGTTCTCGCGGGCGGACAGCTCCTCCGTCAGCTGCCGGTTGATGGCCTCGAGCTGACGGAAGGTTTCGGACTTGCGCCGGCGCAGCCGCGACTGCTCGACATGCGACCGCACCAGCGTCCGCATATCCCGTGTCTCGAACGGCTTCTTCAGGTAGGCATTGGCGCCCAGCTGAATCGCCTCCTGGGCGGTTTCCAGCGTCCCGAAACCGGTCAGCATGAGCACCGCCACGGAGGTGTCGAGCCCCCGGATCTCGCGCAAGCCGACGATGCCGTTCTTGCCGGGCATGGTGATATCCATGATGACCACGTCCGGCCCGAACGCCAGCAGGGCGGCGACGCCCTGATCCACGCTCTCGCAGCACAAAACCTCGTATTCCGGTTTGAACAGCAGCCTGATGCTCTCCCGCGGCCCCAGCTCGTCGTCAATGACCAGGATGCGACCCCGCGCTTCGTTGTCCATCGTTACTCCTTCAAGGCCCGCGTCCAGGCCCCGCAATCACGGGAAACGTTATGTGAAAGACCGTTCCGGCGCCAGGCACGCTCTCCACATCGATAACGGCCCGGTGTTCCTGCAGGATCCCGTGCGCCACCGACAGTCCCAATCCGGTGCCCTTGCTCTTCGTCGTGAAGAACGGATCGAAGATCTTCGACAGGTTCTGCGGGCTGATCCCCATGCCGGTATCCTGCAAGCTAACACGGACGGCGGGACCTGACAAGCCGCCTTTCCGAACCTCGCCCTGGCCGGGCTCGACGCCGACGAGGCGGGTGCGCACGGTGAGGACACCCTGGCTGTCCATGGCGTCGATGGCATTGACCAGCAGGTTGACGAAGGCAGACTCCAGCAAGGCCGGGTCGCCCAGGATCAGGTCGGGCTGCGCGACCAGATCGCGCACCACCTCGACCTGCGTCCGCGCCAGGCGCGCCCGGACCAGGCGCAGGCACTGCTCAAGCAGGCCGTTCAACCCGGTGGTGGACAGCTGGGGCTTCGCCGGGCGGGCGAAATGCAGCAACTGCGTCACGATGCCGTCAATCCGGTTGATTTCCTTCTCGAGCAGCGGGCAGAACGTCTGCCGGAACTCCTCGTCCTCGTACCGTTCGGGAAGCAGCTGGACGAAGGTCTTCAGCGTGACGAGCGGGTTCTTGATCTCGTGGGCCATACCCGCGGAGATCGTGCCGAGGCTGGCGAGGTGCGCGGCCCGACGCACCTGGCTTTCCAGCCGCTTGACGACGGTCATGTCGTCGAACACAACCAGCACGCCGAGCACATCGCCCTTCGCGCTGTGAAACAGGCGGCTGCTGGCCTGGACCGGAATCTCATCGTGTTCGCCATGCCGCAGCACCAGGTCTTCGTTGCGCACGACGGACCCGGTTTCGAATGCGTGCTGGACGATCGCCACGAGGGGCGCCGGCAGGGCTTCGATCCGGGCGTTGAGCATCCGATCCGCCGGCAGCCGGGTCACCCGCTGCGCTTCGCGATTGAAGACGGTGATCGTGCGGTCGAGGTTGACCGCGACAACCCCGCTGACGAGGTTGTCGAGCAGGATGTCGTTGTAGACCTTGCCGTCCTGAACGGCCGTGTAGAGCTTCGCGTTCTCCATGGACACGGCCAGCTGTTCCGCCGCGCCGAGCAGCGCCTCCTGCTCCGGCGTGCCGTAGAACCGCCCCGAGAGCCGTGGCCCGAGGAGCATGATGCCGGTGAGCGTGCCGCGGAACCGGATCGGTACGGCCGCGTGCGCCCGCAGCGCCTGCAGCCGCTCCAGCGCCGCCACGTGCAGGCCGGACAGTGGCGCCCGCAGGATGGCCTCGGGCACCACCGGGTGCGCCAACTGCTCGACCAGGCGCGCCAGCGGATCGTCCCGTCCGAACACGAGCGTCGAAGCCGGGCCGCCGTCCAACCCGCCGCCGCCCCCATCCTCCTCCGCCGCGGGGTACACGCGGCTGAAGGACGCATCGTTGGCCGTCAGGATCGTCACAGAGTCGGTCCCCACGGCGTCGCCAATCACCTTGCAGAAACGCTCCAGCAGGGTATCCAGCGTGCCGATGGACTGCAGCACGGCACTGGCTTGCTTAATGGTCTGCCCCGCGTCCGGCGCCCGGCGGCTCACCAGCAGCAGGGCGGCGAAGCGCTGCATCCACCCGTGGGCCGGCGTCATCGAGAACGCCACGGCCAGCGTCGCCGCGAGATGCGCCGCCGACCCCAGCACGGCGGGCAGCGGGCGGACGATCAGCGAGACGACCCCGAACACGGCGCTGTAGAGCGCGATGAGGTACAGCGTCAGCAGCACCGCGGCGGTCATCCGCCGCAGGACATGCGCCACGTCGAGAATCCGCCGCGTGGCGATGCCGTAGGCGATGATGCTGTGGAAGATGACCGCGGCGACGCCCGCCAGCTGCGCGAACTGCGAGGAGCCGGTGATCAGCGGGATGACCACCGTGAACAGCACCGACAGAAAGAGCCCGATGCCTGAACCGAGCAGCACGAACTCCAGTTCGGAACGGCGGATGCCGCGGCTGCGGCGAACATCGCGCATGAAGTGGTGCGCCATGTACAGCAGGCCCCCGATCAAGTAGGGCGTATAGACATAAAAGAACGCACCGTAGCGCGGTTCGGGGATGCCACCGTCCGGGGGAATGAAAACCCCCCTGATAAACCGGTCCGAGCTGCACAGGAAAGCCATGCACAGCGTGGAGAGGCCCCACAGGCGCGCCTGCAAAACGATCGCTGTCACGTTGAGATCGGGCCGCATGATGGCCAAGCGCAGCCAGTTGAAACCGAGCGGAATCAGCAGGCCGGACGCACACGCGCCCTTGATGGCCGCGGCGATACCGGCCGGACTGCGCAGCATGAAGGCCATGCCCATGCTCACGAGCCAGACGGCCAGCGTGAGCGACAGCAGCAGGTAACACCTGTTCGTCGAGCGCTTCGGGTTGTTCAGGAACACGGCCGCGCCGAGCACCAGGCTGCCCAGGATCGCCCCGCCGTGGAAGACGAAGAAAAGGTTCATACCCCCAACGCGCGCTCCACCACCATGCAGCTGTTGTTGCCACCCAGACCGTGCAAATTGACCAGCGCACAGTCCACCCGGGTCGGGCGCGGGTAGCCCGCCACGAAGTCCAATTCCCGGTCCGGGTGGGCACTCTCGAAGTTGGCGGTGGGGGGCAACATGTTGTCGCGAATGGCCAGCACCGTAGCCATGACCTGCATGGGCCCGGTGGCCGCCAGGGCGTTACCGATCACACCCTTGATGGACGACACGGGTATATGGCGGATGCGGTCGCCGAAGAACTGCCTCAGGACATCCACTTCCAACTTGTCGATGACCGGATGGCCCGGGCCGTGGGCGCAGATGTAGTCCACGTCGTTCCGCCGCCGGCCGGCGTTCCCCAACGCCATTTCCATGGCCCGCAGCAACCCCGTCAGGACCTTCGGCGCCACGTCGTTGCCGCGCGTGCCGTATCCGGCCAGCACGGCGTAGATGGGAGCGCCCCGGGCAAGGGCGTGTTGCAGGTTCTCCATCACGACAACCGCCGCCCCCTCGGAGATCACACCCGAATCCGTCCCGCGATCGAAAGGCGCGCTCGCCCGCTCCGCCATTTCGTTCCGGCGCGAAGCCAGCCCCGCCTTGTCGAGAAAAGCGAAGAAAGTCGGCGAAATCGGGGCGTCCGTGCCGCCTGCCAGCGCCACGTCCGCGTAGCCGCTGCGGATGTGGCTCAACGCCACGGACATCGCGTCGAGTCCCGAGGCGCAGGCTGACGAGACGGTCTGCGCCGTCGTGGGGAAGCCCAGTTCGTCAGCCACGACCATGGCGGCCTGCTGCGGCATGCCCGCCACCACAATGTGCGCGGGCACGCGGCCCGGCCCATCGTCCTGGAAGCGGAACATGCCGTCCGCCACAATCTCCATGGCGCTCGTGCTCACGCCCAGTACAACGGGTATGGCCAATTGACTGTCGCCCGCGTAGCCGTCAAGACCTGCATCCGTTACCGCCAACCGGGCCGCCGCCAGGGCCAACTCCGTGTGCCGGGCGAGGTTCTTGGTATGCACGGTGGGCTTGTGAAAGTCCGACAGTCGGAAGTTCTTCACCTCACCGGCTATACGGGATTTGAAGGCACTCGCATCGAACAGCGTAATCGGCCCCACCCCGCTCCTGCACGCCAGGATGGACTCCCAGAACGCCTCCTTGCCAATCCCGTTCGGCGCCAGTACGCCCATGCCGGTAATGACAACCTGGTTTGACGACCGCATGACGACCCTCCCCCGCCTGCCGTCGCAGCCTCTGCTCCACACTCCCGACCGCAGCAGCAAGCCGGCGGAACTTTCCATTGACACGCGTGACGCATCCTTCTAGATAACAATTCGTACGAGGTCAAGTGCGGGTTATGAGGTTTTGCCTGATGCTTGGGTCAGTGAGCCGTAACACGAAAGGGACGTCACGCATGAATGAGACAACCTGTCACACTCCGAATCGTCACATCGGGTTCTGCCTGTCCGCGGCCATACTTGGCTTGCTGGCCAGCCGCACGGTGCTCGCAAACGGTTTCCGCAATCCGCCGGCCGGCGCCGCGGCGCTCGCCCAGGATGGCGGCAAGGTCGCCCTCGTGGACGATGCCACGGCGGTAGCGCACAACCCCGCAAACCTCGTCAACGTCAAGCAGGGCGCGCTGGCGACCGTCACGTTCGTGGACGCCGGCACCGACCTCACGACGCCTTACGGCAAGGTTTCGACCAAGGACTCGCTGATCCTGCTGCCGAATGTCTACTACGTGCAGCCTTTCGCCGACACGCGTTACACGGCCGGCGTCGGGCTCACCACGCCCTACGGGCAAAGCGTCGAGTGGCCCAGCGACCGCGTTGTGGACTACTATGCCGAGATGAAGATGATCACGCTCTCGCCCACGTTGGCCGCGCGCCTGAACAAGCAACTCAGCCTCGGCGTCGGCGCCGACCTCTCCTGGTCCGCCCTGGAGATGCGCAGCATGCTCTATGACGGGCTGACCCCGCTGGGCTCCGCCAAACTCGAAGGGGACGGGGTCGGCGTCAGCGGCACACTCGGTCTGACCTGGCAAATCACCGCCAGCCAGCGCGGCGCCATCACCTACCGGACGCCGTTCGAGATCGATTACGAGGGAGACACGACAGTCAGCGTGCCCCCCGTCGTGCCGCTGGCCCCAGCCAGCGACTTCAGCGGTACGATCGACTTCCCGGACCAGGTGGCGCTGGGCTACGGCCTGCAGCTCACCGAGACTGTCAGCCTCGGCGCCGACGTGGAGTGGATCGGCTTCTCGCGCTTCAAGGCCATGCACACGGATTACGGGGTCAACAACGCCGCGGGCTTCCCGCGGTCCATCCCCCAGAACTGGGATGACATCTGGACCGCGGGCGTCGCGGGCGCCTGGCGCTGCACCCCCGAGTGGACGCTGCGCGCCACGTACAAGTACCTGGAGAGCCCCATCCCCGACCAAACGCTCTCCACCACGCTGCCGGACGCCGACAAGCACATCGTCGGCATCGGCGCGGGCTGGAGCAACGGCCGTCACCGGCTCGACGTGGGCTACGCCTACTCGCTGCTCGATGACCGGACCGTAACGGACAACGTCGTGCCCTACCACAACGGCGTGTACGAACTCGATTCGCAACTCGCCAGCATTACGTATGCGATCACCCTCTGAGGCCCGGCGCGTTGGTCAGGCTGCACCGCGGCCTGACGCCGGTTCGTGAAGGCGGGGTACGCAAGCGACAGTCTCACCGCTTCTGCGCTGCGCGAACCCGCCTCGCAGGAAGGTTGCCCGGTCATGGCCAACGTTCTGGTTTACAGTTATTCCGGCGAGGTCGAAGACCTGACGCACCTCTTCCCGCTCGAGCGCCTCGCCCGCGTGGCGGCCCTGGCGCAGGCGCGCGGCCACGCCGTGACCCTCTTGGACCGTGCCAACTTCGACGACCTGGAGCGCATCGGACCGGCGTTCATGCAGAACCTGGGCAACCTCGCCTTCGGCGAGACGAACGCCCTGCACGCGGCCGGCGTGACGGACGAGGTGGCGCGCCTCGCAGCTCTGCGCCCCGACGTCCTGTTCGTGAACCTCTGGCACGGGTCCGGCTTCAAGTTCACCATCGACCTCCTGCGCGAACTGCGCGCCCTCTGCCCGGCCCTGCGCGTGTACGGCATCGGCCAGAAAGTGGACTGGTTCGCCGCGCACATCCTGACGCTCACCGGCGGCGCCCTCGACGCCCTGGTCACCGGCCTCGGCTACAACGCCGTCACCGCCATCCTCGACGGCCGTCCGCTGGCAGAGGTGCCGAACCTGATCTACCGCGACGGCGACGCGATCCGCACGACAGCCCGCGAGGTGCTGGACGTGGACGCCTACCCGCCCCCGCTCTACACGCCGGACGTCTACGGCGGCATCGCCGCCAAGGTGCCGATCTACACGCTGACGCTCTCCAACCAGGCCTGCCCCAACCGGTGCGCCTACTGCGTCCGTCCCGAGAACTACGGCCGGCGCGTGCGCCGCCGCAAACTCGCCGCCGTCCTGGCCGAGATCACGGCCTTGCACGCGCAGGGCGTCACCCACTTCCGGATCGAAGACTCGACCCCTCCGCCGCTGGCTCTGACCCGCCTGGCGGAGGCGCTGCTGCGCTCCCCGCTGCGCGACCGCGTGCGCCTGTGCGCTTTCTCCCGCGTGGACCAGAACCGTGCCGAGGACTACGTGCGGCTGCGCGCCGCCGGCGTCGTGTCCCTCTTCTTCGGCATCGAGTCGCTCGACGACGACCGGCTGGGCAAGCTCCGCAAGGGCTTTCACGCGTCCGCCGTCGCCAACACCCTGGCCCACGCCCACGCAGCCGGCATTCGCACCGTCGCCAGTTTCATCGTGCCGACCCCCGGTGAAACGGAGGCCAGCCTGGCCACGACGATCGCCAGGCTGGGCGAGCTGCGCGCGCACCTCGACTCCGTCGTCGTGCTTCCCGCCGGCGTCTACCCGCCCACGGAGTGGGGCCGCCACCCCGAGCGTCACGGCATCCGGCTCGCCCCGGACTACCTGGAGGCCGGCATCGTCTACCCCATGAAGTACCTCGTACCGCTGGAACACTGGAAGCCGCTGCCGTTCACCTACGACCTCCTGGGCAAGCCCGCCGCCGAGGTGACGTTCGCCGACATCATCCAGACGCAGCGCGCCTTCACCCGCGTCGTGCGTGAGGAGTACAAGCTGCCGGGCATTCCCGACTACTACTTCCTGATGGCCGACCGGCTCGGCCAGGCCCCCGCCGAAACCGCGCGGACCATCGTGGGCCTGATTATGCAGCGCGACTACGCCGGCCTCCGCCGCCTGCTGCTGCAACCCTAGCGGCGCGCATCGCCCCCCGCCGCGCGTTCACGCCGTGCCGTCAGCGTGACGGCGCGTCGCACGGTCCGCCGGTCGCGGCTGTAACCGACGAGGAAGCGGTCGTAGAAGTCCTGGTTCCGGCCGAACTCACCGAGGGTCACCGTGCCGCCGTCCGCCACGACCACTTCGGTGGCCAGGGCGATGAAACTGACGCTCTGCCGGGTGCCGTCCGAGAACCCCGACAACTCGGGGGTCAGCCGCACCGACAGACGACCGTCAGCGAGAACGCGGGCCTCCGCCTGCAGTGCTGCCCCGACTCGCCGCCAGGTCACGCTGCCGCGCAGGTACCCGTGCTCGCGACCGAACGCCAGCAGCCAATCCAAATATGGCAACTCTTCGCCGACAATCAGGGAAGCCGCACGACCGCCTTGCACGAGGAGCGACTGCCGGGTGCGGGCCGCACTCTGCGAGCTCTGTCTCTCCACGGCGGGCGAGAGCGAAACACCCACGTGTCTTCCGGCAGGGCCGGTCTCGACCGTCACGCCGCCCGTCACTTGCGCGCCGGCGCGGTCAGTTGCCGACGCGTCGCTGATCTCGACGTCCAGCCGAATATTGTCCGGTGAAATATCCACGTCCTCGAGCACGGCGGCCACGACACTATGCATGCCGGTGGGACCCGTGACGATCAACCGGTTTCCCGTGCGATCGTAAACCGCGTGCCCCTCGCCTTCCACCAGCGCCCGCACCGTGCTCACGACCGGATCTGGATCGCTCGTCCGCAGTGGGTAGACCTTCACCACCCGTTCCGTCTGCGCCCAGACACCCTGCACCCCAAGCCAGACCCCCAGCGCCACCCACCAATTTCCTCGCATGTGTCTACTCCTTGCCCTACCGCCCGGAGATGAACCCGGCAGAGATTCTACCACGCTGCCACGTCGACCGCAGTAACAAGAGGGCGATAACGGCGGGGACCGCCGTCTCCACGCCTCGTCGCCTGCCCACGCTGTAGAACGGCCCTTCCCCCAGAGATCTGCGGATAATTCGCCTGTTCGCAAAGTCGGTCGCTTGACACCGCCCACGGCATTCCATATAGTTCCGGCGTTTTCGTGACGCGGGCGATTAGCTCAGTTGGCTAGAGCACTACCTTGACATGGTAGGGGTCACAGGTTCGAG
>CAYOBW010000098.1:0-24102 GCA_964402115.1 uncultured Victivallales bacterium | reverse complement strand
CTGACCGTGCGCCCGCTCAGCCCGCCTTGCCCGCTTCCACGGCGTTCGACTTCGTCCAAGTGCTCGATCACGGGCCCTGCTATGCATACGTCGTGCTGGTGACCAACACCGAGTGGGCGTGCTCGACCCTGGCCCAGGCCTATCGGGACCGGGCCGACTGCGAGAACGTCTTCGCCGAGATCAAGATGGTCTTGTGCCGCATCGGCACGCTTTTCAACCGTCTGCGTGCGCTTGCGGAGCAGTTGAGTCCCGAGGCGATCTGGAGCATCATTCTGTCGGTGGCCTTCCGGGTTTGGCTGCGGGGAAAGGCCCTGCACCCGGTCGTTGAGGGGCATCAAACGTTGCTCCTGTTTACCCCGCAGGGGGCCGGCTGCCAAAACAAGAACGGTTCGGCCACGCGCAGCGTGACCGAACTGCTCTTTCTAAGCCGGTTTGCCAGGAGTACTCCCGGCGATTCAACTTCGTTATCCGCCTCAATCCCCCGATTTCAGCCATGAAGGTCATCTCCTGGCTTTCGTTACCTCGCCATTCCATGGAATATCGAACCAGTCTGCAACCTTGAACGAGTGCAGTCCTTCGCCGCAAAAGTGTGGGGGCGCGCCTGTCGCCAGTTGCTCCGGCGTGAACTTGCCCTGCGCTGTCTGCAGTTTCATCAAGTATTGTGCCGGCGAACGCGGCTGGCCTTTCTGTCTCGCCACCCATTCCGCGGCGGACGATTTCGCGCGCTCATATTCCTCTGGCGACAGCTTCACCGAGCCAGTGTACTTCGACTTCAGCGTGCCTTTGCGCCACGCGGCCAGAGACTGTGGCGCGTCGCCGGGGCCGCCGTTTTCGCGCGTGAACGTCTGGATGCCCTCCTGCTTCTTCGGAAACTCTTTCGGCCATTTCTTTGGCTGATCGTGCCGGTACACTTGTCCACCGAGCGAGAAACAGGGCGTGCCGTCGGGCAGATACTGGTAGGCCCAGCCGTCGGGTGTCTCGGCGGCACGAATCCAGTCCACCGTTTCCTGCATCAACGTCATGTACCGTTCCTCGCCGCTCATCACGCAGAACCACGCGCACAACGGCGCGACAAACCGCCCGAACGTCCGCGGGTCAATCACCGGCTGCTCGAAATGCCTTGCCGCGGCGGGCTTGTTGTTGAGGTCGTACTGCTGGCACCAGCCGCGGACCTTGCCCTGGCCGAGTTGCGTGTCGAATATCCACTGGCCAAGCCGCGGGACGCGCGCGACGTATTTCGCGTCGTGGGTCAGGTGGTACATCACCAGCATCATTTCGAGGCCGCCGGACGTCGCGCCGTCGTTAAAGGAGCCGCCACTGATGATGCCGGCTTTCTGGCGCGGGTTCGGGTCGGAGCGTTTGTGGCCGGGAATCCACCAGTCGGGCCAACTGCCGTTCTCGTTCTGGATCGCGAGCAGGTAGTCGCCGCAGCGCTTCGCCGCGTCGAGATACTTCTGTTCGCCGGTGACGCGCCATGCGTAGAGCAGCAGGCGGAAACAGCCCGTCTGGTGGGTGTCCTGGATCCGGCAGACCGCCTTGCCGTTGGCTTCCTTCAATTCCAGCCGGCGCGCCGAGCCGTCCGGCTTCACGATGTGCGCGTAATGCCAGAAGCCTTCCGGTTCCTGAACGCGAAGATAGTAGTCGGCAAGATCCAGCGCGACGCGGAGATATTTCTTGTCGCCGAGGATGTCGTAGGCGTCGAAGAACGGATAAGCCTGCATCGGAGCACGACCCCAATACTGGCTGACCTGCACGCTCCCGTCGGCCAACTGTCGCGTGAACCGTTCCTCCGTTAGCAGGACCGGCCCACCCCGCCGCGCAATACGCGCGTCCAGTTCGGCGCGCAAAGCCGCCTCGCACTGGACCGCCGGTTGCTCATCCAGCGCGAAAGCGGACGAGAGTGGCAGCGGGTTTGTCGCTACGACTTCCTTTGCAGTGGCCGCGAACGCGGTGCATATCGCGAAGAGTATCGCTTCTATCGCGAGCACAATTGTGTCAGTCTGCATGCTTCTGCCGCCCAACGCCCCACGTATTGGTGCCAGGCAAATTATTTGCACATTTTTCCGGAAAAGGGAAGCGCTCACGGCTTCCTCTATGCAGAGGTCGGGCAAGGGGCCCGGCCACAGCCAGGAGTGAGCACCCATGCGCCATCCGCGACTCAAGCCCAGCGGTCGGGACGTTTTCTACCACACCTACAACCGCGTCGCGGGCGATCCGGGTGATCGTCCCTTCGCCGACGTCGAGAAGGAGCACTTCGTCTCCCTGCTGCACAAGCTCTCGCAACTCTATATCGTTGAGGTGGTTGGCTATACGGTCATGGCTAACCACTTCCACCTCGTCCTCTTCGCGCCGGCCGAGCCGCCCTCCGATGAGGAGACCTGCGCACGGTACAACGCCTATTATGGAAAGCAGCCCGCACTGCAGTCCGGCACCGAAACCTGCCGGATTGCGGCCGAGCAGTTGCGCGACATCAGCTGGTTCATGCATGACCTTCAGCACCAGTTCTCCTGCTGGTTCAACCGTACGCGTCCGATCCGTCGCCGGGGCGCGCTCTGGGCCGGGCGCTTCAAGCACACGCTGCTGGAGGAAGGGGTGGCGGTCTGGGACTGCTGGCAGTACATCGCCCTGAATCCCGTCCGGGCCGGACTGGTCGCCGATCCCGCCGACTACCGTTTCAGTGACTTTGGCGCTTGGTGCGGGTCGAAACGCCATCCCTTCGCCGCCAACCTGGATGCGCACATCATGCCGTGCTTCAAGGGTTTACTGCATGTGTTCGACCAACAGGCTCTGCATACGCGCTTCCGCGAGGCCTTCGCCTGGCAGCTGAACCGCCGCCAGACACAGGACGTGGCCGAGGCAGCAATCAAGGCGGCCGGCAAGCCCCTGCCTTTCAGCACCGTCGCCACGCGGCGCATGCGCTACTGGGCCGATGGGCTGGTGATCGGCTCGCGGCGGTTCGTCACCGAGATTATCTCGGCGGCGCGCGGCGCGGAGCACCTCGGCAAGCGCCGTTTCGCCATCGCGCAGGACGCCGCCCTCGCCGGGGTCGAACTCGTGTGCTACAAGCGGCTCCGCGATCTGAAGTTGTAGCCCCGGGCACTTCGCAGCACAGGTGATTCTGTCTCCAACACATCGTCGGCCGGTTGACTGCGGTCCACCGCTTACACCAGCAACGCTTCCACGCCCTCTTGCCGTCCCCTACGCCGCCCGCACGGCTGGCGCGCACGCAAACGCTCTGCCTCGCTTCGCTTCCAACCCTTCCGAGCAGTCTCTACCCCCCTTCCACTGATTCTCGCCTCCCACAGTGTCCCCGCCAAGTCCCGAGCTACGATGCGCCACCCCTCTCCGCCGACACCCGTGACACTATTTGCCTGTCACCAATCTTCCCTGTCACCAATCTTCCCTGACACTATTTGCCTGTCACCAATCTTCCCTCTTAGGGTTTACTGCATGTGTTCGACCAACAGGCTCTGCATACGCGCTTCCGCGAGGCCTTCGCCTGGCAGCTGAACCGCCGCCAGACACAGGACGTGGCCGAGGCAGCAATCAAGGCGGCCGGCAAGCCCCTGCCTTTCAGCACCGTCGCCACGCGGCGCATGCGCTACTGGGCCGATGGGCTGGTGATCGGCTCGCGGCGGTTCGTCACCGAGATTATCTCGGCGGCGCGCGGCGCGGAGCACCTCGGCAAGCGCCGTTTCGCCATCGCGCAGGACGCCGCCCTCGCCGGGGTCGAACTCGTGTGCTACAAGCGGCTCCGCGATCTGAAGTTGTAGCCCCGGGCACTTCGCAGCACAGGTGATTCTGTCTCCAACACATCGTCGGCCGGTTGACTGCGGTCCACCGCTTACACCAGCAACGCTTCCACGCCCTCTTGCCGTCCCCTACGCCGCCCGCACGGCTGGCGCGCACGCAAACGCTCTGCCTCGCTTCGCTTCCAACCCTTCCGAGCAGTCTCTACCCCCCTTCCACTGATTCTCGCCTCCCACAGTGTCCCCGCCAAGTCCCGAGCTACGATGCGCCACCCCTCTCCGCCGACACCCGTGACACTATTTGCCTGTCACCAATCTCCATCACCAATCTCCAATCTTGCCGATTCTGGATGCGCAACGCCGCGCTGTAAGCAAAGTCGTTGAACGGGCGCGTCTCGGCGGAGAGGACCGAAGCAGTAAGCACGAGAGCCAGCGCGAGCTTTGACGCCTTCATTGTTGCAGCCCTCGTGCCGCCAGGTTCGCCTTCTTCCAATCCTCCTGCCGCATCCAGCGCCCGTGCAGCCAGGGCAACCGGCGGTCGTTCGCCGGGGAACCCGACGCCATGATGGCTCTCTCGGACTGCTCCACGTGCTCGGTTCCACACGACCCGCCGTCATAGGCGGGACCCACACGGTGCCAGGCAAACCACGGGCAAACCACGCGCGCGTGTAACTGGAAACGTACACGCCGGGGAGAGCGGGCGCAATGGCTTTCTGGATGGTGCGGTAATGCGTCAGTGCCGCAGTGGGCTTCCCTTGCACATAACGGCCGGGGACGGCCGTCTCCATGGCGTAGGCAGGCGACGAGGCGTGGAGACGGCGGTCCCCGCCGTTATCGCCCCCCTGTGTCAATGAGGCGTTACTGAGCCCGGCAGATTCCGCTTGCCCGTCGCCCCGCGACGCCGCTAGACTCGCCGGCAATTGTTCTGCGGTTGACACGCAGGAGGCAGCAGTAACACCCAGCATAGGGAGGACGCACTCATGGCACGACCTGTCACCCTGTTCACCGGCCAATGGGCCGATTTGTCCATCAAGGATCTCGCGCCGCTCGTCAAGCAGATGGGCTACGACGGGGTGGAGCTCGCCTGCTGGGGCGACCACTTCGACGTGGACCAGGCCGCCGCCAGCAAGACCTACTGCCGGGATCTCTGGGCGCTGCTGACGGCCAACGGGCTGAACTGTTTCGCCATCTCGAGCCACCTCGTGGGCCAGGCGGTTTGCGACCTGATCGACGAGCGCCACAAGGCGATCCTGTCCCCCGCGATGTGGGGCGACGGCAAGCCCGAGGGCGTGCGCCGGCGCGCGGCGAAGTCGATGATCAAGACGGCCAAGGCCGCCCGGAATTTCTTCGACGCCAAGCCCGCCGACCTGCCGGCGCGGCCGGCCGTGGTCAACGGCTTCACCGGTTCCAGCATCTGGCAGGCGGTGTACGCCTTCCCGCCCACCAGCCAGGCCTACATCGAGGCCGGCTTCCAGGACTTCGCGGCCCGCTGGCTGCCCATCCTGGATGCGTTCGACGCGGCAGACGTGAACTTCGCCCTCGAGGTGCACCCCACCGAGATCGCCTTCGACATCGCCTCGGCGCAGCGCGCCCTGGATGCCGTCAAGGGTCACAAGCGCTTCGGGTTCAACTATGACCCGTCGCACCTGGGCTACCAGGGGGTGGACTACGTCAAGTTCATCCGCACGTTCGGCTGCCGCATCTTCCACGCGCACGTCAAGGACGCGTGGTGGGGCCATGGCGACGGCACGGTGGGCGTGTTCGGCGGGCACGTGGACTTCGGCACCGCCAGCCGCTACTGGGACTTCCGGTCGCCGGGCCGCGGGGATACGCGCTTCGAGGACATCATCGTCGCGATGAACGATGTCGGCTACCAGGGTCCGCTGTCGGTCGAGTGGGAAGACAGCCGCATGGACCGCGTGCACGGCGGCACGGAGGCCTGCGCCTTCGTCCGCAAGCTGGACTTCGCGCCCAGCAAGCTGGCCTTCGACGCGGCGTTCGACAAGAAGAACCAGTAGAACCGTCGCATAGCGCATGAGCAAAGGGCCGGACTGCACGTCCGGCCCTTTGCGTTTCTGTCCACCGTTCAGCGTTCACTGTTCACCGTTCACTGTTCACTATCCACTGACCGGCCGGGGACGGCTGGCTCCAGCCCGGCAAACCTCTCCCTCTGCCGCCACCCGGTACCGCAGGCATTCCTGCCTGCGGTCCACTCGTCAGCCGGCATGCGGACGGCGGAGGCGAATTTCGTGCATGCGTTGGCGATTCCAGACTATTCACAAACGCAGCGTCTGTGCCATACTGTACAGTAAGAGGTTTGAGAGTCGCGGCTGGCGATGCAGTGAGACGGGGGGTGGCACGTGGGCGGGAGAACGTTGCTGTGCTTGGGGTGTGTGGCCTGGCTCGTCAACGCCCACGCCGTCGAGCACCATGTGGCCGTCACCGGCCGCGATGCCAATCCGGGCACAGCGGCGGAGCCGTTCCGCACCATCCAGTGCGCCGCCAACGCCGCGCAGCCGGGTGACATGATCACCGTGCAGGCGGGCGTCTACCGCGAGCGCGTGAATCCGCCGCGGGGAGGCGAATCCGACCGCAAGCGCATCGTTTACCGGGCCGCCCCCGGCGAGCAGGTCGAGATCAGGGGCTCGGAGGTCGTCAAGGATTGGGTGAAGGTTCAGGACGATGTCTGGAAGACGACGCGACCAAATGCCTTCTTCGGCAACTTCAACCCCTACAGCGACCTCATCCGCGGCGACTGGTTCAACCCCAAGGGCCGGCAGCACCACACCGGCGCCGTTTACCTCAATGGCGCGTGGCTGGTCGAGGCGGCCAAGCTCGAAGACGTGCTCAAACCAGCCGGCCCGGCACCGCAGGGGGGCGTGAGCGCGCAGCTGTGGTTTGCCCGGGTGGATGGGTCCAACACCACGATCTGGGCGCAGTTCAAGGGGGTCAACCCGAACGAGGCCGAGACGGAGATCAACGCGCGGCAGACGGTCTTCTATTCCGCGAAGCCGGGCATGAATTACATCACCGTTCGCGGTTTTGCGTTGCGGCATGCGGCCACCCCGTGGGCGCCGCCCACCGCCGAGCAGATCGGCCTGATCGGCACGCACTGGAGCAAGGGCTGGATCATCGAAAGCAATGTCGTCAGCCACTCGGTCTGCTCCGGCATCGCGCTCGGGAAACACGGCGACGCGTTCGACAACACCTCGGCCAACTCCGCCGAGGGCTACGTGAAGACGATCGAGCGCGCCCACGCCCACGCCAGCGCCTGGACGAAGGCGAACATCGGCGGCCACATCGTGCGCGGCAACACGGTTGCCCACTGCGAGCAAGCCGGCATCGTCGGCAGCCTGGGCCCCGCCTTCAGCGTCGTCACCGACAACGTCATCCACGACATCCACGTCCGCCGGTTGTTCACCGGCGCCGAGATGGCGGGCATCAAGTTCCACGCCGCCATCGATGTCGAGATCAGCCGCAACCACATCTACCGCACCTGCCGCGGGCTCTGGCTGGACTGGATGGCGCAGGGCACGCGCGTTTCGCGCAACCTTTTTCACGACAACGCGTCCGAGGACCTGTTCGTCGAGGTCAATCACGGCCCGTTCCTCGTGGACAACAACATCTTCCTCTCCCCCACCAGCCTGCTCGACATGTCCCAGGGGGGCGCGTACGCGCACAACCTGTTTGCCGGCCGCATCGTCAGCACCGAGGAGCCGGGCCGTGAAACACCCTACCACCCGGCGCACACCACAGCCGTGGCGGGCCTGCGCACGATCAAGGGTGGCGACAACCGTTTCTACAACAACCTGTTCGTCGGCGCGGGCGGCGCTGTCCCGGCTGAAGCAGCGCGCGCGGGCGACCGGCACCGCCGCGCCGCCGGCTACGGCCTCCGGGTCTACGACCAGCGGGAGCAGCCGCTGCAGACGGGCGGCAATGTCTACCGCAACGGCGCCCTCCCCTACGCGAAGGAACCGCCGACGGCCGCTGCCGCGGGAAGCGCGGACCCCGGGATTCGGCTGGTCGCCGACGGCGCACGCCTGCGCCTGAGCGTGACGCTGGACCCGCCCCTGCCGAAGACGGGAACGGCGCTGGTGACCACGGCGCTCCTCGGCAAGGCCGTGATTCCGGGGCTCCCCTACGAAAACGCTGACGGTTCGCCGCTGCAGGTTGACACCGACTACTTCGGGCGGCCGCGGGATGGGAAGCAGCCGACCCCGGGGCCTTTCGAGAACCCGGGAACGGGAGCGTTGACGCTGGACGTGCGATAGCCCACGGGGCGACAAACGCCTGGGATGTCTGGTTTGAGTTCACACGCACACGGAGGTCTCCAATGAAACGGCAAACGGTAACGAGATGTTTCGCGGTTCTCGCCATGCTGACGGTTGCGGCGGCGACCCTGCGCTCAGCACAGGCGGACAGCGGCACGTGGACGAGCCCGGGCACGGGCAACTGGAGCGGCGACGGCAACTGGTCGGGCGGAATTGTGGCCGACGGATCGGGAAACTCGGCCAACTTCAGCACGATCGACATCCCGTCCGATGTGACGGTCCACCTCGACACCCCGCGGATCATCGGCAGCCTGCTATTTGGCGATTTGACAACGACCACGGCCGGCGGCTGGACACTCGACGACAACGGGGACGGGCTCAACATCCTGACGCTGGCCGGCGGCACGCCCACCATCACGGTCAACGCCCTCTACACCGGCAGGGCCGCCACGCTCAGCCTGCAGGTCGCCGGCTCAGCGGGCTTCACCAAAACCGGCGCCGGGATGCTGACGCTCAGCGGCGCGAACGCCAACACCTACACGGGCACGACGACGCTGAGCGGCACGGGCGCCTACGCGGCGCCAAGTTACCTGGTCCTCTCGAAGCCGGCCAACGTGACGGCCATCGGCGGCGACGTCACGATGGTGAACGATGACGCCAACGTGCTCTACCCGACGGCCAACAATCAATTCGCCGCCGGCTGCGTGCTGACCATGAGCGGCGGCGCCGGCACCCATGCCCGCCTCGAACTGGAAGGCACCGCGCAAACGCTGGCCGGCGTAGCCAACGGCGGCAGCGGCCGCGGCGTCATCCAGAACCGGGAACTGGCGCCCGCCAACACCGGCGCCTCGACCCTGACGCTCGACGGCAGCGGCACGTACGCCTTCAACGGCTACTTCCGCAACTGGAACGGCACGATCGGCCTGGTCAAGTCCGGCGGCGGCACGCAGACCTTCAGCGGCGGGAACATCACGTACACCGGCGCGACGACGGTCAATGGCGGCACGCTCACCCTGCAGGATACCACGGCCTTTACCAGCGCCATCACGGTCGGCGGAAGCGGCACGCTCACCGCCGTCCGCACGGCCCTGGGAATCGCCGGCCGCTCGCCGATCATGGGCAACACCGTCACCGGCTCCGGCATAATCAACATCAACAACGCCGGCTCCGGCATCGCCGGCGGCTGGACCACGTTCAGCGGCGGAACGAGCTCGCTGAACTTCTCGGGCACGCTCAACGTGAACTCGGGCGTGTTCGCCCGCGACAACACGAACCCGACCACGATCAACGGCAGCGCGACGGTCAACGTGGCGGCCGGCGCCGCCTTTGGCGCCGGGCGCGGGGGCAATAGCACCATCGGCGCGCTCAACGGCGCGGGGGATGTCTCCACGCTCTGGAGCAGTTCCAACGCCGGCTCGATCACGCTCGGCAACGGCGGCGGCTCGGGCACGTTCACCGGCATCATCCACGGCAACGGGTCCAGCGGCACGGACGGCGCGCTGGAGGGCGGCGTGCTTTCGCTGATCAAGACCGGCGGCGGCACCCAGATCCTCGCCGGCGCCAACACCTACAGCGGCACCACCACGATCAGCGGCGGCACGCTGCAACTGGGCGACGGCGCCAGCGGCCATGACGGCTCGCTGGCCACGGGCAGCGTCACCGACAACGCCACGCTGGCCTACAACCTTTTCGGGAACCAGACGGTGGCCTACGCGATCGGCGGCAGCGGCAACGTCACCAAGTCCGGCCCTGGCACGCTGACGTTCCGCACGTCACAAGCCTACACCGGCGCCACCACGATTTCGGGCGGCGGGCTGAAGCTGAATTCGTTGCTGCCGGCCATGGCGGCGGGGGCTGCGCTCTGGCTGGACGCCTCGGACACGAGCACCCTCTTCAAGGATGCCGGCGGGACGCTGCCGGTGACGACCAGCGGCGATGTCATCGCGCTGTGGAAAGACAAGAGCGGCAACGGCAACCACGCGACGTTGACCGGCTCGAACACCGGTCCGGCCTACCAGGCGGGCGTGCAGATGGGGAACTCGGTGGCCCGGTTCAACGGCACTTCGACCACCAGCGGCAATGGCATGGTTACGCCCCTGATGGTGACCAGCGGCAACCTGAGCGTCTTCGTGGTATATAGCTTCCGCGACACCGGCAGCACGGCCCGCCGCGTGGTCCAGGGCGGGCCGACGACGGGCAACAACTGGCTGGTCGGTCCCTACAATAATCGGTATCAATCCTACTCCGGCGCCTTTCTCGCGGGGCCTGCCACGGTTCAGAACCAGTTCGTGCTTCACGAGGTGATTGAGACCACCGGCGGGGTGCTCGCGCAGTATGTCAACGGGGCAGCCTACGGCACCCGGACGGGCGCCGGCTATCCCAATCAAATCGGCCTGGGCGTTGCCGGCGGCTATCCGGAGTCGGCGTATGGCGACATCGCGGAGCTGCTGGTCTACACCACGCCGCTGTCGACGACGGAACGCCAGGGCATCGAGACGTACCTCAGCCAGAAGTGGCTGAGCGGCACGTATGGGACCACCTCGCTGGCTGCGGCCAGCGCGGTAGCGGTGGGGGCCGGCGCTACCTTCGGCGGGGCCGGTAGCGCGGGCACGGTGACGGTGGACGCGGGCGGGACTGTCGAAGGCGGCCAGATCGACGGCGGCACCCTGACCTTGAACAACCTGGCCTTCACGGGCACAGGCGGGGTCCAGGGCTACCTCGGCGCCAGCACGCCCATCGTCGTCACGGGCGCCGTCACCGCCAACGGCGGCGCCGCCTCCATCAGCGTCACACCGCAGAACCTGCCGCCCAGCGGCACGTACCACTTCCTCGCCTATGGCGGGGCCAACCCGTTCAGCGCGTTCAAGTTCGCCTCGCCCAGCCGCAGCCTGACCCTCGTGGACAACAGCGCCGGCCAGTTCGTGGACATTGCCGTCGACACCAGCGCCTATCCCATCTGGACCGGCGCGCTCAGCGGCGAGTGGAGCATCAACGCGTTGGCCGCCCCCAAGAACTGGGCCGTCAACACGGGCGGCCAGACCGACTTCTATGCGGCCGACGCGGTGCTGTTCGACGACACCGCCCCCGGCACCACCGACGTGGTCATCAACAACGGCAATGTCACCCCCGGCTCCACGACCTTCAACAACGCGACGAAGAGCTACACCCTGTCCGGCGCCAACAGCGTCACAGCCGGCGCGCTGGTCAAGAACGGCGCCGGCGCCGTCACGCTCAACAACGCCAACGCCTTCAGCAGCGCGACGCTCAACGCCGGCACGCTCATCGCGGCCAACAACAACGCCTTCAGCAGCGCCGCCGGCAGCCTGATCGTGTTCGCGGGCGGAGCGCTGCAGGCCGGCGGCGCCGTCACGTTGCCGAACAACGTCGTCTTCAACAGCAACGCGATCCTGGACGGCGGGGCCGGCGGCCTGACGCTCGCGGGCGCCACCGATTTCGGCTCGGCCACGCGCACCCTGACCGTCAATAACATCGTCACGCTCACCAGCGGCGCTGGCGGCCTGATCAAGGCCGGGAGCGGCACGTTGCGGCTGGCCGGCAACAACACCTACAACGGCGCGACGACCGTCTCCGTCGGCATGCTCGAAGTCCCGACGGGCGGGACGCTGAACAACTCCGCCGCGTTCAGTTCCTCCGCCGGCGTCGGGGTCACCGGGGGCAGTCTCCTGTTGAACAGCCCCGTCTTCAATGCCGGAACGCTGGACATCACGGGCGGCGCCTTCACCTGCACGGCGCAATCGCAATTCGGCAACGGCGCCGGTGCGTTTGTCTGGACGCAAAGCGGGGGCGTCACCACGATCGGCGGCATCAACGCCGCCCTGAACGCGGCCAAGGGGGGCAGCGCATGCACCCTGAACTTCAGCGGCGGAACGATCAACGCCAACGGGTTCTGGAGCACGGAGGGTTTCGGTGCGACCTCGGCGAACACGTGCACGCTGAACTTGAGCGGCACGGCGGTCTTCACGATCACGGCCGGCGCCTACGGGCTCTACACGGGCAACGGCACCAGCACCTTTAACCTCAATGGCGGAACCTTCGCCCTTCCGGCTTACTACTTCAATTACAGCGGCAACTCGACGGCGGCGGCCGTGAACTGGAATTTCAACGGCAGCACGGTCAGGGCCCTGGGCACCGTCGCGATCGCGGCCAACCCCCAGACGACCACGACGATCGGGGCCGGCGGCGCCATCCTGGACTCCAACGGGAACGCCATCAGCATCGGCAGCCCGCTGACGGGGACCGGCGGCCTGACCAAGCTCGGCACCGGCACGTTG
Source organism: uncultured Victivallales bacterium (assembly GCA_964402115.1). GTDB lineage: Bacteria > Verrucomicrobiota > Kiritimatiellia > UBA8416 > CAYOBW01 > CAYOBW01. Next base: position 11,790 of record CAYOBW010000098.1, on the reverse strand, counting down.
ACGCTGAACGGCACGGCGGCGAACACTTACGCCGGTGCAACCACGCTCTCGGTTGGCAAGCTGGTGCTGGGCAAGACCGCCGGCGTCAACGCGATCGGCGGCGCCCTCGCGATCAGCACGGCGGCCAACTGGGCGGGCTCCGCCAACGGCCTCGAACTGGCCGCCAATGAGCAGATCCCCGACACGACCGTGGTGCGCTTCACGGGCACGGACTGGTGCGGGCTGCGGCCCGAGGGCTTCACCGAGACCGTCGCCGGCCTGGACTCGGTGGCCAGGGGCGTGATCGAGAACGCGGGCTCGACCCAGACGGGCGTGACCGCCAACGGCACCCTGGCCGTCAACACGCCGTCGGCCACGAGCTACTCCTTCACCGGCTACATCCGGGACAACGAGTCCGGCACCACGAAGCTGAACCTCGTGAAGTCCGGCGGCGGCAGCCAGGCGCTCACCGGCGTGAACATCGTCTACACTGGCACGACTACCGTCAACGGCGGCCGGCTGATCCTCACCAACACCACGGCGTTTGTCAGTTCGACGACCCTGAACGGGGGCACCCTGGAGGTCGCCCTGAGCAGCGCCTGGACCGTCGGCACCGCAGCCCTGAACATCACCGGCAACGGAACGGTCGTGAAGCGCGGCGCCGCGACGTGGTATACCGGCGCCAGCGGCAGGCACGTGAATTTCAATCTGACCGGCGGGCTGATCGACATCCAGGGCGGCATGATCCAGAACAACTACAACGGCGCCAGCTTCGGCAACAACCAGGCGTCCGTGAATATCGCCGCCGGGGCGGTGCTGGACCTGTTCGCGGAGAATGCCAAGATGGACGCGCTTACGGGCGCCGGCACCGTGCAGGACGCGTGGCACACGCCGAACGTCACCTTGACCGTGGGGGTCCTCGGCGGCAGCGGGACGTTCGCGGGCACAATCAGCCAGCCCAGCGCGGTCATCTCGCTGGTCAAGACCGGTGCCGGCACGCAGGCGCTCGGCGGCATCAACACCTACACCGGCGCAACGACCGTCGACAACGGGCAGCTGCTGGTGAACGGCACGCACAATGCGCCCGCCGCGACCTACAGCGTGAACACGGGGGCGATCCTGGGCGGAACGGGAACCGTGTACAGCGTGGTCAACCTCGCCAACAACGCCACCCTGGCCCCCGGCGGAACGAACGTCACGGGACGGTTCACCATCCAGAACGACGTGACCCTGAGCCCCGGCGCGACCTTCCATGTGGACATCCAGGGCACGGACGTCGGTCAGCCCGTCAACGGCTATGACCAGTTGGTCGTGGGCGGCGGCAAGACGCTCATTTTCGGAAACAACGCGGCCCCGCTGACGATCCGGGTGCCGCAGGGAACGACCCTCCCCATCAACCACACCTTCACGATCTACGTGGGCGCCTACAGCGGGTCGCAGTTCCAGGACAAGCCCGAGGGCGCCGAGATCTTCGCCGGGGCCTACAGCTTCATCATTCATTACGGCTCCGGTGTCATCACCCTCGACTCGCGCAAGGTGGACTCCGGCACGCTGTTCCTCATGAGGTAGGAACGACAGAGAGGTCAGCCATGAAGAACGGATTCCCCCCCGTGTGTGTCGCGGTGTGGTGGCTTGCGCTGCGCGCGGCCGCCGCCGCAACGCTGACCTGGGACAACGGCGCCGGCAACCTGACCTGGGATGCCGGCGTGTCGGCGAACTGGTCGGGCGCCGCGTGGACCAACGGGTCAGCCGCGGTCTTCGACGCAACCGGCGCCGGCGCCATCGCCATCGCGGGCAACGGCGTCACGGCGCAGTCGCTCACGTTCAACGCCGGCGCAATCGGGTACGGCTTCAGCGGCGGAGTCCTCACAATCGCCAACAACGGCGCCATCACCAATAACGGGGCGGGGACGCTCACATTCAACTCCACCATGGCCGGACCAGCCGGCAACGCGGCGCTCCGGATCGCGGGTTCGGGCAACCTCACCTTCGGAGGGGCAGTCGGAACGGACGGCGTTTCGATCCCGACGTTGACGATGGTCGGCGCCGGCACGCTAACGCTCGACGGCAGTGCCAACAACCCATCATGCACCGTTGTGGCGAACAGCGGCACGGTGGTCCTGGGCAAAGCCAGCGCGCCCTCGATTTGCGCCATCGGCAACGGCCTCACCGTGGGCGGGGCAACGATCCGGCTAGACGGCACGGGCGGCAACCAGATCTGGGACTACGCCCCCGTGACCGTGAACAGCGGCACGTTCGATTTCAACGGCCGCAGCGAGGCGTTCAACGGCTTCGACGGCGCCGGCGGCACGGTCCTCAACAGCAGCGGCAACAGCCTGATGACCATCGGCAGCAACAACGGCGGCGGCACGTACGCCGGCACAATCACCGATGGCGGCGGGACGCTGGCCGTCACCAAGCTGGGCACGGGCGTGCAGTACCTGACGGGCGCCAACAGCTACAGCGGGCAGACCACGGTCTCGGGCGGGTACCTGGTGCCGGGGCACAACCACGCGCTGGGCACGGGAGCGGGCGGCGTCGTGGTGCACAGCGGCGCGACGCTGCAGCTTGAAAAACGCGTCGGCGCCGACGTGACCATTTCCAATATCACGGCCACGATCGCCGGCGACGGGATCGGCGGCACGCGCGGCGCGCTGGCAAGCTGGAGCGGCACCAACACCTGGGCGGGGCCGGTGGTCCTGGCCGGCGACAGCCGGATTTACATACAACAGCACGCGTTCACGGTCAGCGGCGTCATCAGCGGCGCCGGCCGCGCGCTGACCCGGGGCGGCGGCGGCACGCTGACGTTGGGCGGCGCCGACGCCAACACGTACACTGGCCTGACAACGCTCAACGGCATGGGCACCTATGCGGCGCCAAGCCGCACGGCGCTCTCCAAACCGGCCAACGTGGCGGCCGTGGGCGACGTGACCTTGGTGAACGAGGATGCCAACGTGCTCTACCCGACGGCCGACAACCAGTTCGCCGCCGGCAGCGTACTGACCATGAGCGGCGGCGCCACCAGCCATGCCCGCTTCGAACTGGCGGGCACCGCGCAGACACTGGCCGGCGTGGCCAACGGCGGCAGCGGCCGCGGCGTGATCGAGAACCGCGAACTGGCTCCTGCCAACGCCGGCACTTCGCTGCTGACGCTCAACGGCAGCGGGACCTACGCCTTCAACGGCTACCTGCGCAATAACAACGGCACCGCCGGCAACGGGATCCTCGGCCTTTCGAAGAGCGGCGCCGGCACGCAGACGCTGGCCGGCATCAACATCACCTACACCGGGACGACTGCGGTGGCCGCCGGCGTGCTGGCCCTCCGCGACACGACCGCCTTCGGCTCCGCTGCGACCGTCGCCACGGAAGGCACCCTGGATCTCGGCAAGACGGTGAACGGCATAGGGAGCCGCTCGCGGGTGGCCGGCCCGATCACCGGGACCGGCACAATCAACGTCAACAATGCCTCCGCGGGGATCGGGGGCGGCTGGGTGACGTTCAACGGCGCCCGCGCCGGCCTCACCAACTTCACCGGCACGGTCAACGTCAACGCCGGCGTGCTGGCGATGGACAACATCGCCGGAGCCTGGTCGGGCAACCCGAAGCTGCACGTCGCCGCCGGCGGGCTCTTCGCAATTCGCGCGCAGAACATCTCCGTCGACACCCTGACAGGCGACGGCGACGTGCTGAACTCGTGGAACGGCCACGGCGCCGCGGGCGATACGCTGACCGTCGGCGCTACGGGCGGATCCTGCACCTTCTCCGGCCGCATCCACGGCTACGTGGCCGCGGGAGGCACGGATGGCGGCCTCGAACAAGGCATCCTGAACCTCACCAAGGCCGGCGCCGGTGCGCTGACCCTCACCGGGGCCAACAGCTATGCCGGAGCCACAACGATCAATGGCGGCACGCTGGCGATCGACGGCAGCGGCACGCTGGGCCGGGGCACGTATGGCGGGGCCATCTCCCTGGCCGCCGGCACGAGCGTCTTCGACTACCGCAGTTCGGCGGAGCAGGTCCTGGGGGGCGCGCTCAGCGGCCCCGGCGCCCTCATCCAGCGCGGGCCCGGCACACTCACGCTCGCCGCGGCCAACAGCTTCACCGGCGCCACCGCGGTTGAAGGCGGTGCGCTGAAACTGCGATCGCTGTCGCCGCTGACCGTGCCGGCGCCCGGGGCGGTGCTCTGGCTGGACGCAGCCGATGCGGGCACACTGTTCAAGGACGCGGGCGGCATGCAGCCGGTGACAGCAGACGGTGACGTCATCGCGCTCTGGCAGGACAAGAGCGGCGGCAACAACCACGTCACCCTGTCCGGCACGCAGACGGGGCCGACCTACCAGGCCGGTGTGCAGAGCGGGCAGTCGGTTGTCCGCTTCAGCTCCGCCGCGACCTGCGGCCTGACCACGCCGGTGACAGTCACCGGCGGCGACCTGACGATCTTCGTCGTGTACAGCTGTCGCAGCGCCAGCTCGACGTATCGGCGCGCCGTCGGGGGATCGAACAACTGGCTGATGGGACCTTACAGCCTGACCTACCAGACGTACAACGGCGGCTGGGTGGCGGGAGCGCCCGCGGTCGTGCAGAACCAGTTCGTCATCCACGGCGTGACGATTATCGGCGGCGGGACGCTGACCGCCTACGTGAACGGGACCGCCCACGGCTCGCGGGCAGGCACGTATCCCGGGCGGCTGCACCTCGGCGTCGGCGGTTTCGGCGCGGAGCCCCTGGATGGCGACATCGCGGAGCTGCTGGTCTACACCACGCAGCTGACCGCCGCGCAGCGCCAGGGCGTCGAGACCTACCTGGGCCGGAAATGGCTGGCGGGCAGCTATGGGACGGCCGCGCTGGCACCGGGCAGCGTGGTGTCGGTGGCATCCGGCGCGACCTTCGGCGGGTTCGGCACGGCGGGCACGGTGACCGTCGACGCCGGTGGCGCCGTCGAGGGCGGCCAGCCCGACGGTGGCGCCCTGACGCTCGGCAGCTTGACCTTCAACGGCGCCGGCCAGCTCCGCGGCTACCTGGGCGCCGCCGCGCCCATCGTCGTCGCCGGCGGCGTCACCGCCAGCGGCGGCGCCGGTTCCATCGGCATCACCCCCCTCAACCTGCCAGCCAACGGCACGTACCCCTTCCTTTCCTACGGCAGCGGGTCGAGCCCGTTCGGCGCCTGCAAACTGGCGTCGGCCAGCCGCTGTCTGACGCTCGCGGACAACTCGTCCAGCAACTTGGTCGACATCGTCGTGAACGCGAGCGGCTGCGACATCTGGACCGGCGCGCTCGACGGCGAGTGGAGCGCCGGCACGCTGGCCGCACCCAAGAACTGGGTCCGCGACACCGGCGGCGAGACCGATTTTCTCATGCTCGACCCGGTGGTTTTCGACGACAGCGCCGCCGGCGCCACCGCCGTCGGCGTCAACCGCGGCAACGTGTTCCCGGGCTCCACCACATTCAACAACGCCGCGCGCCCCTACAGCCTCTCCGGCACGAACGGCGTCATGACCGGCCCGCTGCTCAAGGCCGGCGCGGGCACGCTGGCCATCAGCAACGCCAATGCTTTCAGCCGTGCAACGCTCAGCAACGGCACGCTCGTTGTCACCAGCAACGGGGCGCTCGGCGGCGCCCCCAACAGCACCCTCACCCTGGCGGGCGGCACGCTGCAGGCCGGGGGCGCCATCTCACTGCCGAACAACGTCACGGTTGCCGGCAACGTCGGCCTCGACGGCGGCACGGGGAGCCTGACCTTCGCCGGCGAGACCGCCTTCGGCTCGGGCACGCGCAGCCTGGCCGTCAACGGCAACGTCGCCTGCTGCGGCGCCGTCAACGGCTCCGCCGCGCTCACGCTGACCGGCTCCGGCGCGCTGACGCTGGCCGGCCCCAATATCGCCTACAGCGGCGCCACGACGCTCGCCAGCGGGACCTTGCGCCTCGACAGCGCCGTCGGCTTCAACAGCGCGGTCAACATCGCGGCCGGCGCCAACCTGATCATTACCAACGTCAACGCGGCCGTCGACAACTGGCTGTACGGCGTGGCGGGCCAGGGCTTCACGGGCGCCGGCACGCTGACCAAGGACGGCGTGGGCTGGTTCCTGTTTCAGACCACCGGAATCCAGGACTTCCAGGGCGCCATCGTCATCAACAATGGCATACTCGGCAACGGCATGAACAATACCGTGTGGAACAACGGCAAGGTGGCCGTGACGGTCCACAGCCCCGGCATACTGGACCTGCGCACGGACGACATGAGCATCGACCGACTGTCGGGCAACGGCACAGTTGCCAACACGTACAACACCGACGTGGTCAACACCCTCACCATCGGCGGCAACAACGGTTCCAGCGCGTTCAGCGGCGTCATGCGCGGCGTCGGCGGAGGCGCCAACAACAGCTCGCTCGATGCCGGCAAGATCAACCTGGTCAAGACCGGCTCCGGCGCCTTCACACTCACCGGCGCCAACCTATACAAGGGCACGACCACCGTCAACGGCGGCACGCTGCTGGTCAACGGCTCCCACGCAAGCGGCGCCGGGGCCTACAACGTGAGCGCGGGCACGCTGGGCGGCACGGGCACGGTGTGGAGCGTGGTGAACGTGACCGGCCCGGGCACGCTGGCGCCGGGCGGCACGAACGTCACCGGCCGGTTCACCATCCAGAACGACGTCGCCCTCGGCCCCGGCGCGATCTTCGACGTGGACATCAAGGGCACGACTCCGGGCCAGGCGTCCGGCGGCTACGACCAGCTGACGCTGGCGGCGGGCAAGACGCTCAGCCTCGGCGCCGGCGTCGCCAGGCTCGTGGTGCGGGTGCCGCGGGCGGTAGCCCTCCCCCTGGGGCAGACCTTCACCCTTGCCACGGGAGGCACCCCGAACGGCTATTTCGAGGGCTTGGCGGACGGAGCAGAGGTGCGGACCGGCGAGTATCGTTTCATCATCCACTACGGCCCCGACGCCGCGATCACGCTCACCTCGAGCAAGATGGACAAGGGCACGCTCCTGCTCGTGTGGTGAAGTCCGTTGTCAGGGCCTCACGGCCGTTCGATAACCGGGGCCGTCTTCAGCCGCGGCCGGATGGGCAGCCCTTCGATACCGCTGAAATCCGGATCCGGCATGGCGCGGATTTCCTCATCGCCCAGATAGGGGCAGTTGGCGTCCACCCAGGCGATCAGCCTGAGCAACCCGGCGGGGTCGACCTTGACGTCGTGGTGCTTGCCGCTCATGGCCAGCTCGATCAACGGACTCCGCGCGGAAAGATACCTGAGCGGCCGCAGTGACCGGTGGATGGTCGAAGGCCCGTCCGTGGCCGGGTCGTTCGGATACACGTCATCCGGTTTCAAGCCGTACACGGGGATTGCGCCGGCGATTCCGTAGCCGGGCTGGCCCGGGTTAGGAACCGCGACGGGCCAGGCAGCCGACCCGATGAGCGTCAGATAGGGCTCCTTGAAAAGCGCAAAGGCGCCCGTGGCGGGGCGCAGGGTCAAATCCAGCTTCTTGCGGCCCGCCCCGTCACCCTGGTGGCACTTGCCGCAATGGCGGTCCAGTACCGGCTGGACGAACCGCTCGTAGCCGATGGTCTCGGCGCCCCAGGGGGGCGGGCTCAAGGGGGTGGGCGCGCGCCGCGCTGCCAGTCCCGGCTGAGCCGGCGGCGCGGCGCTGTGCATGCTGTGGCAACCCACGCACGCCCGACGTTCGCCCGGGAGCACGCCGGTGAACGAGCGCATCGTGTGCAACGCCCGGTAGTGCCCGTCCAGCAGCTGGAGGAACAACGCCACCCCCGCCGGCGCCACGAAGTAGACCGAGCCATCCGGTTCGACGGGCGCCGTGGTGACGATCCGCTTGACAGCCTCGGTCTGGACCGCCGAGACCGCGGGCCCCGAGAACACGAAGACCTTGTTCCAGGTGGAGTAGGTCTTGGCATCCTGCTGGAACACGCGCACGTACTTGACCAGTTCCCGCGGCAGATCAGGCACGCCCTGGCAGACATCCCCACTGTAGAACACACCCGGCTGCACCGGCTTGCGCTCCTTCCCCGTGCCTGGCCACGTCACCATATCCGGCTGCTGGGGCGGCACCGGACGAGGCCGGACCGGGGTGGCGTACCAGGCGTTGTGCGCGCCTTCGTAAATCAGCTCGCGATTCCCGTGCACGTCCATGAGGTAGAGGCGGAACTTGTCCGCGGCGCCGCGGGCGGATACGAGGAAGTCTTCCTCGGAGATCGGATACGGGGCCATGTAGCCATTGAAGCGCCCCGACGAGTGGTAGCGCGGCGATTCAGGCCGGTCCGCAGGCGAGCTGCCGACCTCCGCCCACGGCAGGTCGAACGTGACGCGGGTGAGCCCGCGCGGGAAGTTGAACCCCTGCCGCGGGTCTACGATGCCAATCGCCCCGTGAAACCAGTCGTGGTGCCCGACCGAGGTGAACAGCACCCGCCCGCTGCCCGGCAGCGGCCGCGGTTCGGCCAGGTGGTCCGGCCAGACGCTCTGGTTGCCCCACAGGACCGCCGTCTGCGTGCCATCCTGGCGCGTCGTCCACAAGCCCTGTACGCGGTTCTGGTCCTTGTCCGAGTACTCCCACCGCGAGTAGACGACGCGCCCGTCGTTCATCAGGGCCGGCACAAAGTCAGGTTCGCTGTTCATGCTGATCAGGTAGACGTTCCGGCCGTCCGCATCGCAGCGGGCCAGCACGTACGAGTAGATGTAGGGGCCGCAACGGACGTACGTGTTGCCCCGCGTGGAGGTGAACAGGATGTGCCCGTCCGGCAGGTAGAGCGGGTCGATATCGTCGTACTCGCTGTCCGTCAGTTGTTTCAGGCCCGTGCCGCCCGCCCCGAGCGGCGGCGAGGGGTCCAGGTTCATTTCATAGAGGTGGAAGCTCTTCTGATCGTGCGGCTTGAAGCAGAACAGCACCTTCTTGGCGTCGAACGAGAGTTCAGGACGCCAGAAGCTGCCGGGCTTCTCCGGCGCCAGTTGACGGACCGCTCCGTCAGGACGCAACCCGTCGAGCACCAGCAACCGCCCGCCGGCGACCGCCATCCGGCCCAGGCGGTGCACGGCCTCGTGCGTGGACTCGGACCCCTGCGGCAGCGGCTGATCGATGAACAGCACTTGCGTGAAGTCCACGGCCGGGTTCTTGAACAGGATGCCCCGCTTGACCCGCCGCACGGCGAGGTACAGCTCCCGCGCCGCCCTCCGGTCGAGGGCCGAACCGCCTGCCGCCGGCACCCTTCCCGCCAACGCTTCCAGCTCCGCCAGGTCCCGGCTGAGGTCGGGCGTGCGCGGATCGCGAGCCAGACGCGCCGCCAGCTCGCGGGTCCAGCCGAGTTCCTGGTGCATGCGTTCGGCCAACGGCTTTCCCTCGGCCTGGAAGAGCCAGTCCGCGACCAGCGGGGTGTCGACCGCCTCCTGGCCGCTCGGCAACCCGTACCTGCCCATCAGGTAGCGCCGGGTCTGCTCGCACTCCTTGTCGCTCAGCGGGCGGCGGTAGACGAGAATCTCCGCGATGTCGCCCTGCAGGAACTCCGTGGCCAGCGAGCCGATCGTCAAAGGCTGGTCGTTCTTCACCATGCCACCGCGGACCCCCTGCTCCCCGGCTGGCTTCGCATCCAGGCGCCCGCGGGCCGTCTGGCCGTCGTAGCTGACCTCGACAAGCCGGAACCCGCCTTCCAACGCGCCGCCGAACTGGAAGTAGCCGCGCGCTCCCTCTTCCAACCCGAGGTGCGGCCAGGGCCGCAGCGCGTCCCCGCTGACGGCGATCCCGTAGCCGGTCCAGGGCGAACCCCATTGATTCTTGCTGAACAGCCACATATTTCCGCCGGCCGCGCTGGCGCGGGCGACGACGAAAGCGGTCAGCAGCGACAGGCCGAGCGCCGGCGCGTTGCTGACCGCCAGGTGCTGCCCCTGGGACGCCTCGAAGTGGACGGCATGCCGTCCATTGTCCATCTCCTCGCGCGCAAAGGTCGGCTGCTGCCGCGCGACCGTCTGCCGGGCGTGGTTGCGGCAGCCGCTCTTGTCGGCCCACGTCCCGATACCGGCGCCCTGGGGCGGCGCGCCTGTCGCCTGCCCGCCGCCGTCGAGGTCCTGCGCATCGAGCCAGAGGACCAGGTCCGGGCCCGTGACCGGCTCTGCGGCCGGGGCCGTTGTTGCGCCGCCAACGCCCAGGCCCAGGACCAACGCCACCGCCGCGGCGCGCCGGCCGCCACGCAACGGATGACCGTAAAGCCAGAACCTGCGCGCGCCAAGCGCCTGCGCCCTTGCTCGCCGCTGGCCCTGCCGCGTTCCTTGTCCATCGTCGTCCCACATTTGAAATGCCTCCCCCGTAGCGTACTCGGTTCTGCCCGGCTGTTTCAATCGATGCTTTGCCAGCAGCGCGTATCCTCCGCCCGAGCCCGAGTCTGAAATGCCGACGGGAGGGTCGCCTCTCTCGGCGACCGTCGTGACAAGGGCACGCCCGACAGAATCAGAGCGCAGCCGATGCTCATCGCGAGGCATTCACGGCGGCGCCAAGCCGGACGGCAATCTCCCGAAGCCCCTTGGGCCATTGGTCGAATTCCACACACGAGGAGTTCCCGATCTGCGGCGGGGTGATTCCCGGAACCAGCTTGGCGGAGGGCTGGGCATGGAGGAACGGCACCTGGTCCTGCCCATACGTAGCCGGCAGGCTGCGGGCATAGATTTCCAGTTCGGCGGAGTAATCGGCGGGCGTGTAGCCTAGATTGGCAGTGCCAGGCACCCAGATCACGCCGGCCACCGCCATCGGCGTCAGCGGGCTGACACACCAGTTGTAGGCCAGGGTGGGGACCGTATCGGGTTTGACCTTGCCATCCCGCCCGGGTTCCGGAAACGCGGGGAACTGCAGCGGCGCCTCGGACATGTCCGCGCCCTTCCGGGCCAGATCGACGATCCTCGCGACCTCCGCCTTGACGGCCTTCACGTATTCGGCGGTAGCCTTCCTGGATACCTCGGAGCCGGGGTCCTGAAGGCGCAAAGCATCCAGGCGGGCCCGGAACGCGGGGTGTGCCGCATCCTTGACCGCGGCGAAGGAGGTCCACGACAGCGGCGAAGCCATCTGTTCCCCCTGTCCGGAGGACATGGTCACAAAGCCCTGCGGGATGCCGGGGCGGCTGAGCGCCCTGGCAAACTCATAGGCAAACATCGTGACGCCGTCGTCAGCGGACGTGAAATCGGCGGTCTGCCAGAACGCTTGGTACTTGCGGTCGCCACCCACCTCGAATCCGCGCTTTCTCGGGGTGGGATTCGTGCTGGCTGCGGTTCTTCGCCTGAACTCGCGCACCAGCGGCATGGCCTCCGGAGCGGTGGCCTGCTTGTCACGTCGGTCATAGGCCGGTTCGGATGTCAGGAGCGTGCCGCCCGTCAGGAACCAGACATCCCCGACGAGGATGTTCCCAACCGTTCTGGTGTGACCATGGCTCGCTTTCGCGTCCAGGGTGATCGGCTGGGTGGAGGCTTTCAGGGCCGGGAAGGAAACCGACCACTGTTGCCGGTCGTTGGCCACGGAGGACCGGGTGACACCGCCAAGCGTCACGGTCACCTCCACGCCTTTGTTGGCATGCCCCCACACGGGGATGGGCCGATCGCGCTGAAGGACGGCGCCATCGCGATAATAGGCCGCCACCTGAAAGACCGGGTGGTCCGGATCGGTGTAGGCGGCATACTTCGCCTTTTCGGTTGCTATCTTCTCCAGGTCATCCTCCTCGAAGATCAGCTTGCCATCGACCGCGGCGAAGGGCGTGGCTGGAAGGCCGGCCTTGTTGTAGAGGTTCGCGTTCTGCGGTGCCGCGCTGTAGGCGTATTGCACACCGACC
>CAYOBW010000097.1:0-24167 GCA_964402115.1 uncultured Victivallales bacterium | reverse complement strand
CTCGGCCGGCGTCTACTCCTACTCCTCGGGCCACTACTGGAAGAACGCCAATGGCACCACGTATGGCAGCATCATGTCCTACATCGGGACCCGCGTGCCGCATTTCTCCAACCCCGACGTGGACCACTGGACCGGAACCACCGGCACCTCCACCCGCGACAATGCCCGCAGCATCGACACCATCGGCGACAACGTGGCCGGCTACAAGACAGCCAAGACGCTCATCGAACCGTCGTGCGCGATCGCCTCCAGCATCGCGAAGCCGCGCGAGGGGCTCGACTTCACGCTCACGGTCACCACGGTCAACGGCGGCCCGTCCACGGCCACCGCCTGCAAGATCACCGTCACCCTTCCCAGCCGGCTCACGCTCGTCTCCCACAACGGCGGGACAGCCTTCAGCACCAGCACGAAGGTCTGGGATGTGCCGGACATGGCCGACGGCGCCAAGAAGACCCTCGTGCTCACCATGCGTGCCAATGCCGGCTCCTCGGGCGTCTCCCTCGCTCCCAGCGCCAAGCTCACCTCGGTCGGGACCGGCTTTGTCGATTTCGATCTCTACAACAACGAAGGCAGCGTCACGCTCGTTCCGGCGCCCGCGCCGACCACCGACCTCGTTCTGCACTACGCGCTCGACGAGACTTCCGGCAAGACGGCCCACGACTCCTCCGCCGTCGAGGGAGGCGCCCAGAACGCCACCACGACCTACGCCACCCCGCAGTGGCAGCCCGGCGGCGGCATCATCGGCGGCGCACTGCGGCTGACACCAACCGCCCAGGCGGACGTCGCGCAAGCCTTCAGCTACACGTCCTCTTCGGCCATCCTCACCGGTTACCCGTTCACCCTCGCGCTGTGGGTGCGTGCCACGCCCGGCGCCTGGTACCAGGTCTGCGCCATGCTCGGCGATCAGACGCTCGGCAGCAGCTACTACGAGATCGACCTCAACAACCAGCGGGCCCAGCTCATCGCCCGCAACACCGCGCAAGTCTGGGCGACCTCACCCGCCGGCCTCGTGGTCACGGACGATGCCTGGCATCATCTCGCCGCGGTCTTCACGTCCCCCACCCTGCGCACGCTCTACGTGGATGGCGTGCCCGTGGCCACCAGCACCACCAGCGTCGGGTTTGTGGCCGCCACCAAGCGTTTTTCCATCGGCGCGCTCATGCGCGATGTTCCGACCCAGGCCTTTCCCGGCTACCTCGACGACATCGGGCTCTGGAGCAGCGCCCTGGCGCCGGAACGGATTGCGCTGATACATGCCCTCGGGCGCTACGCCGGCGTGGACCTCGACGACGCAGCCGTCGGCACCTTGCTCACGGTGCATGCCGCTCAAAGCGGATTCGCCCAGGCCGGCGACCTGGTCTGGATGCCCGCCTCCGGCCTGGACGGCAAGCCAGGCGCCAGCGGCACCCTCGACGGCCGGCCCTACCTGGTGCTCGACACCGCCGGCGACGGGTTCGTCGCCCAGCGCCAGCCCCGGCTGACGCTCCAAAGCCCCGGCCCCGATTCCATCCTGATGACCTGGCACTCCGGCTTTGCTTCCTGGATTCTGGAGGAGTCGACCGACCTCGCCGCCTGGAGCAGCGCGCCGGAAAGCGTGGACGACAACGGCGCCTGGCGCACCGTCGAGCGCGCGCTCCCCGATGCCGGGAAAGGCTACTTCCGCCTCAAGCAGCCGCCCGTGCCATAGGCCTGGCGCGGGCCCACCCCAGGCTCTCGCCGATCGCACAAGCGGTCGCCGACGTATGTCGCGCCGCATGCACACCCGCATCGCACACGGCCCAGTGACGCGGGGGGCTTGCATGGCACGTAACGGCCGGGGACGGCCGTCTCCATCGCGTGGGCAGGCGACGAGGCGTGGAGACGGCGGTCCTCCGCCGTTATCGCCCCCTGCGTCACAGCTTCTGATGCGTTACTTGGGTTCCGTGTTCCGGCTTGCACTATGCCCGCCCATGCGGGGATACTGGCAACCGTTGGCGGGGAAAGCTCGCGTTGCGCCAACGACAGAAGGAGACCGTCCATGGCGGAACTGGACCACCTTTTCAGACTGATGATCGTGCAGAAGGGCAGCGATCTGCATCTTTCCTCCTTCCGGCGTCCCATGCTGCGGGTGCATGGCGACATGCACCCCATCGAAAGCCTGCCAACACTCAACGACAGGGAGGTGCGCGAGTTGATCTGGGAGATCACGCCCGAGGCGAATCGCCAGCAGTATGAGCAGATCCATGACACCGATTTCGCCTACGAGGTGCCGGGCTTGGCCCGCGTGCGTGTCAACGTCTTCCGAGACCGCCTCGGCATCGGGGCCGTTTGCCGCGTGATCCCGAACCGGATCATGACCGCCGAGGAACTTGGCCTGCCCCAGGCCGTCCGCGATTTCTGCATGCTGTCGAAGGGGTTTGTCGCCGTGACCGGACCAACGGGCAGCGGCAAGAGCACGACACTGGCCGCCATGGTGGATCTCATCAACCGCACGCGCCGCGAACACGTCATCACGATCGAGGACCCGATCGAATTCGTGCACACGGAGCACAAGTGCCTGATCAACCAGCGCGAGGTGCATGCCCACACCAGCAGTTTCGCCCAGGCCCTGCGCGCCGCCCTGCGCGAGGATCCGGATGTTGTGCTTGTGGGCGAGCTGCGCGACATCGAGACTATCGAGATTGCGATGGAGACAGCCCAAACCGGCCACCTCGTGTTCGGCACCCTGCATACGAATACGGCGCACGGCACGGTGGACCGCATCATCGATGTCTTTCCCAGCGAGCGGCAGAACCAGGTCCGGACCATGCTGGCAGGGTCGCTGAAGGGGGCGGTCTGCCAGACCCTCTGCAGACGCAAGGGAGGCGGTCGGGTTGCCGCGCTGGAAATCCTGATCGTGGACCAGGCCGTGTCCGCGCTCATCCGGGAGGGCAAAACGCACCAGATCCCCTCGGCCATGCAGCTTGCCCGCAGTCGCGGCATGATCACACTCAACGAGTCGCTGACGGAACTGGTCCGGCAGGAGCTGGTGGAGCCTGCCGACGCGTACGTGAAGGCGGTCGACAGGGACGACCTGCTGAACCGGTACAAGAAAGCCGGCGTGTCGTTCACCCCGGCCATGGAGTGAGAAGCTGAAGGGGGCGCCGCTCAGCCGAACTGCTGTTTGAACGCTGCCAATTCCGCCCGCAGGCCAGCCACCGCCTCACGCAGGGCCTCGACTTCGGTCTCCAGTACGGCCAGCCGTTCGCGCTCGGCATTCACCCGCACACGGGCCGGTTCGGGCACGGACTCCGGCGCCGTCGCCGCCGGCACGACGGGTCCGCCGAGCAAGTGCGCCCAGCGCGGCTCCTTGCGCCCGGGTTCACGGGGCAGGCAAACGACAAACGGGCCGTCGTCCCGGCTCGCCAGCCCTTGCAGGGTCGGCGCCACGTCATCGGGCGACGCCATGAGATTCAAGCGGGCGGTGCGCGTGCGCAGCTCGCCCACGGTCTGGGGGCCCCGCAGCAGCAGCTCGCACAGGACGGCTCGCTCCGGCGGCGTCAGCGTCCAGCATCCCGCCAGGTGCTGCGCATACTTCGGCACGCGGTTGCCGGTCGTCGTGACCTGGTTCGCCAGGTGGTGCGTGAAACGCAACGTGTCGAGGACGCGCACGACGGTCGCCTCATCCAGCTCGAGGACGGGATCGCGGTTGTTCTTCTGATTGCAGGCCGCGACCAGCGCGTTCAGGGTGAGCGGGTAGTACTCCGGCGTGGCCGCTTCCTTCTCGATGAGGCACCCCAGCACGCGTTGTTCTTCGGGCGACAGCAGCGTTTCCATGCGCAACCCCCCAGGCGCGGCAACCGCCCGAGCCGACAGGCCGTCAGACCAGCCAGGCGATTTTGATTTCGTCTTCGAGCGGCTTGAAAACGGGCGACCCCGTCAGCAGGCTCGCCTGCCGCCGGAAAGCCAGCGCCGCGGCGTAAGCGTCCGCAAACGAGAGATTGGCCTTCAAGCGGAACCCGATGGCAGAGCGTGTCAGCAGCCAGTCGACATCCACAAACTCCATGCCCCACCGCCGCATCTCCGTCAGGGCGTCGTCCGCCTCAGCCACCGAGGCTGCCAAGGCCACGGCGTGCCAGACCTCGCCGACGCTGACCACCGAGATCGCAGCCGGCTGGCCGTGGCGGAGAGCGCGGGAGATCAGGTCGGCCACAGGCGCCCCCGCGCTGTCGCCCTGGAAATGCGCCAGCACCGCCCAGCTATCCAGCACCAGCGGCCGGGCCTCGTGCTCCGCGACCGTTAGCCCGCGTTCGCTGGTCATGACGGTTGCTCCGGTTGCGCGCCGGCCGCCGGCTTGCTCAGCAGCTCCTTGCCTTTCAACAGGCCGAAACTGCCACGAATGTAGCGGGCGGTGACCGGACGCAGCACAATGGCCTCGTCCTCCACGCTGACCGCCACGCGGGTGCCTTCCGAGATCCCGAACTCCTTGCGCATGTGGCGCGGGATCACCAGCTGCCCACGAGTAGAGAATACAGCCATGGATTCCTTGGATTTCATGAGGGGAATTGTGCCAAGCCCGCGCGGTAAGTCAAGTGCGTTTCAGTAAGACGGCCGCGATTTCCCGGCCAGAAAGCCCGCCGGGCAACGGAGCCTGTGACCGCGGGCGGGCTCACGGCCGATCAAGCCGGGGATCGCTTCCCGGCCCGGCGTTCGGCTATGAAAGCGAACGCCTTTTCGGCGGTGTCGTTAACCAGCAGCTCCGCGGGAAAAGCCTCGTCGCGCAGGACCCGGCGCGCGAAATCGTCCAGTCCGATCTCGTTGAGCGCGTGCGCGTCGCTGCAAACGGCCATGCGACAGCCGGCGGCCTTGCAGGCCCGCACCAGGGCATGCACCGGCTTGCGGTCGACGCGCGAGAGCAGCAGCTTGGAGTTGTTGAGTTCCAGCGCCACGCCGGTGGCAGCCGCGGCGGTCGCCAGCCGGTCGAAGTCCACCGGGAAGGCGGCATCGGCGGGGTGCGTGACGAGGTCCACAGCCGGGTTACGCGCCAGCGCGGCGAGCAGGATTCGCGTGTTTTCCTCGGCCCCCAGTCCCGCCGGCGTGTTGGGATGCAGGCCAAGCAGGAGGATGTCGAGGAACTTCAGCGACCAGGCGGGGACGTCGATCTCCCCTTCGCACCCGCGCAAATTAGACTCCATCCCCTTCAGCAACCGGATGCCGGGGACGGGGTCGTGCAGCCGCTCGAAGAAAGGCGCGCTCACACGGCCGCCGATGTCGGGTCCGTGGTCCGTGATCGCCAACCCCGCCAACCCCAATTCCCGCGCGCGGGTCAGCAACTCGACGTGCGTGTGCAGACCACAGTGACTGAACAAGCTATGACAATGAAAATCGACCGCCAACATGTGAAACCCTTTCCCGTCCGGTCAGACCGGCATCAGAGCAACCGGGAGTGAGTCTGCCGCAGGACCTGCGCCTTGTCCAGCAGGCAAGTAGCACCCGCGGACCTCGCGTACGGGATTGACCCTTCGCGGACGTTGCTATAATCTTGCAGCGTGGAGAGTAAGCCATGGAGGAGCGGGCTCGAGGGGGGCAGATCCAAGCTGTGTCTGCGCTTCCAGCGGCCGCCGGGTTTCCTCTCACACACCCGGGGGGCAACGCCATGAACGCACGTTGTGCGCTGGTTGCGGGATCTCTGGTCTGCATGCTCGGCAACGCGCACGCCTTCGAGGAGCGCAACTGGTCGCGGGTCTGGGGGGCGTACAGCAACGATCAGGGGCGGGCGGTGGCGGTGGACGCCGCGACGAACGTCTACGTGGCGGGTTCCACGTATGGCGGGTTCCACTCGCAGACGAACCCGGGCGTGCGGTGTGCGACGCTTACCAGTTGGACAGAGGCCGGCTGCCTCCGCTGGACACAGCTCTGGGGGCCGGCCGGCAGTCACGCCGAGGCGCACGGCGTGGCGGGAGACGGGCTGGGGCACGTCTATGTGGCCGGGCTGACCTGGGGTCCGATCGAGGGCATCCCCGCCGTCGGCAACGGGGATTTCTTCCTCGCCAAGTACACCGACAAGGGCGAGCGGCTCTGGCTGCGTATCTGGGGCTCCACCGGCTTCGATCAGGCCAACGCCGTCGCGGTCTGTCACGGGACGAACATCTACGTCGCCGGCAGCGCGCGCGGCAGCGTCTACGGACAGCCGCACGTCAACCTTGACGATTTCTGCCTGTCCCGTTTCGACGCGGAGGGCAACCACGTCTGGACGCGGATGTGGGGCGCGGTGAATGCGAAGGTACTCTATGAGGGCGCCACAGCCGTGGCGACGGACAGCGGGGGCCACGCCTACGTCGCGGGCTTCTCCGACGCCAGCGTGGACGGGCAGGCCTTCGCCGGTTCCTTCGATGCGGTGCTCACGCGCTTCCGGGCCGACGGAACGAAAGACTGGACGCGGATGTGGGGAGCTGGCGGCTTGCAGAAGGCCCAGGGAGTGGCGGTGGACGGCGCCGACCGCATTTACGTCGCGGGCCTGGGCGGGCCGTTCAACGGGCAGTCGGGCGTGGGCGCCGCGGACCCCTTTCTGATGCAAGTCGCCACCAACGGCGCGGCCCAGTGGACCCGGCTGTGGGGTTCCGTTAACGAAGACATGGGCCTAGCTGTCGCGTGCGACACGGCGAACCGCATCCACGTCACCGGCCTGGCCGCCTACGGGCGCTCGTTCGACGGGCAGGGCGGCTACGACGGCGGCGCGTTCCTGACGCGCTTCCTCGCCGACGGCACGCGGGTGTTCACGAAACGCTGGGGCGCCGGCGACACGGAAGGGCACGGTGTCGCGTGCGTTGGCGCGGACCTCGCGTTTGTCGGCGGTTGGACTTATGGCGGCATGGATGGCCAGCCCATGGTGGGCAACGAAGACCACTGGATCTCCCGCTGGGGCCCCTATGGCCCGCCGCGCCTCACAACGGCCCCGTGGGCCATGAGCGTCCTGCCCGGCACGGCCAACGTCCAGTGGGAGACCAGTTCGCCCACCGACAGCGCCGTGGACTACAGCCGGTATGCCACGGGCTGGGAGGGCACGGCGTTCGCCGCGCCGCGCGTGCAGACACACGACCTCACCATCACCGGCCTCGTCGGCGGCGCCACCTACCGCTACCGCGTCCGCTCCACCGACGACGACGGACGCGCGGTGACCAGCGGCGTGGCGTTCGTGACGATCAAGGGCGCCGGCGGCTTCGCGGCGCTGGATTCCACGCTCGTCGCCGACGGGCGCGGCCTGTTGGACTTCATCGCCGACAGCAGCGGCGACGTGGACCGCGTCTCGTTCTCCGTCAACGGCCTGGTGGTTGGCACGCACTACGGCGACCGGGCGCGCTGGCGCTTCGCGCCCGGCAACGGCCTGTGCGCGGCCGGCGAGAACCGGTTCGCGGCCGCGGGTTTCCGGTCCGACGGAACGATGGCCGCCATGGACATCGGCACGTGGATGCTGAACGACACGGGCCTGCCCACGCGTTTGGAAATCGAGTTGCCCTGGCCCGGCACGGAGATCTACACCGACACCGACATCGCCCCGGCCACGAATCTCCTGCTGCGAGTGGAAGCGGCCCGGCAGGTGACCACACTGCTGGGGGAAGGGGGTATCGAGATCCAACCGGGCGTGCCCGGCGAAGGGTTCCGCGTGGACTGGGCCGGCGTGACGAACGTCGAATTCCGGATAGACGGACACACCGTACACACCTCGCACGCGGCCCTGCCCGACCAGCCGCTGCACCACGAGTATCGCTACGATGTAACGGGGCTGAGCACCGGCATCCACCGCTTCACCGCCATCCTGCGCGCGCCGCCAGGCTACCGGCAGAGCGTGGAGTCCCGGACGTTTCGCGTGGAGCGGCGACGCCCCGAGATCACCGCCTGGCGCGAGATCGCCTACAACGCCAGCAGCAACGGCTTCATCGTCACCCTCGGGATCCGCAACCGGGGCAGCGCGCCGGCGCAGTTGTGGCGCATCGACGAGCAGGTGACCGGCTTCCATGTCTGCCGGATCGCGACGCCTTGGCCGACGAACGACGTGCGCATCAACATCGGCTCGTCCTACCCGGAGCGCGTCAGCTCGTTCACAGTCCGGACCCAGGGCGTGCACACGGTCACCATCCCGGCGGACGGCACGGTGCGGATTGTGTACCACGCCGTGCCCATCCTCTTCCAGGGCGGCTGCGACTACCGCATCGGGGGCGCCGGGCGGTTCCGCGGGCAGGCGGCGGGGAGCGCTGGCCTGGACGTGCCACTCCTGGACGAACCGACGCTGGTCGGCAGCTTCCCGCACTTCGATCCGTTCGACGAGGCCGTGACCCGCGCTATCGGCTCTTCCGACTACCTGATGCTCACGGCGCCGAGCATCCTGAAGGGCCTCTACGGCGGCAGTTACCAGCGCATTCTCGCGAAGCTGGCGGAACTGGCAACCTACCGCGGCGCCGTGCTGGCCTACTACCACCCGGTCTCCATCGTCTCCACGGATTACGCCGTCGGGGACCTGCTCGCGAAGGGTATGGTCTTCGATCCGAACGCCGGATTCGATCAGGTGTGCATCGGCGATCAGTCCGCCAACCGCATCCGCCCTTACACCCGCGCCGTGGAGATGACCTCCGAACCCATGCCGCTCGACCTGGACCTGCGTCCCGGCGACGCGCTGGCCGTGGGCAACGTGCTGCCCTGGGACGTCACCGGCACAAACCCACATCCGCACGCGGAGATCGTTGTCGGCTGGAGCGGCGCGCACGAATGGGACGACGGCAAACTGCACATTCTCAAGGATTGCCACCACCCGGACACCAACGTCATCACCACCGTGGTCGTCGAGCGGTCGGACTACACGGCGGGCGGCGCCCTGCTCACCGCGCATACGACCACCTCGACGAACGGCGTCGAACTGCTCGTTTTTGAGCCGGACGGCGTCGTGCGCTTCGGCCGCATGCACGATACGGGCGACTACTTCGTGAACCGCTGGATAGGGACGGATTTCCGCTCCAACGATCTCGTGGCCGCCGGCGACATTCTGGATGACGCCCTGGACGAAGTCGTCGTCGGCAGCCTGCGCGAAGACCGCGTGATCGTTTACAGCCACGGCACGGACAGCAGCGCGGCGCCGGCATACGCCGAGGAGCTGGGACTGGACCTCGCCCTCGACGCCGGCGACGCGCTGGCCGTGGGTGACGTGCGGGACGATTTCCGCAAGGAGATCGTCATCGCCGACGCTTCGGCCAACGCGTTGTACGTCTACCAGTGGGACGGCTGGCGGCTGCAGCTCGTGGAGACCGTCCCATGGCGTTTTGACGCGGGCGACGGCCTGCTGCTCGCCCACCACGGCGCCCTCGACAAGGACCAGATCCTCATCGTCCGCGGTTCGGCGCACGACGATACGCCCGCAGGCACGCTCGAAACGCTGCGACTGGGCGCCGGCGAACTGCCGGGCGACCGCTACGCGCTCGACGCCCTGTTGAACGAGGGCGGGGAGTGGGCCGCGCAGCTCGCCCCCGACTGGACCCACGACGGGCACCTGCTCATCGTCGGGGAGAGCGAGGTCATCCCGACCTTCAGCGTGACGTGGCGCGTGTACTACAATGCGCGCCACGAGTACTGGACCGTGGACTTCACGGATCGCGAGTACGCCGACACCCGCGAAGAGATGGATTTGCCGGAGCTGGCCGTGGGGCGCATCGTCGGCAACACGGCGAACGATGTCATCGCCCCCCTGCAGGCGAGCATTGACATCGCGGCCGGGCTCGTGCCGTTTCGCAACGGCTCCGCCCTCGGGGTCGCCGGCAACGAGGACGGCATGCGGTTTCGCCACGTCCGGCGGAGCGTGTGCGGTACGCTCGGCGACAAGGGGTTTGCCGTGACGCAGATGAGCAACGACGGCTCGCAGGCGGTGTTTGGCGCCGCGCTCGACCGGGACGTCATCTTCCTCGCGGGACACGGCAACTGGCGGAACTGGGACGGCCTCAATACGGAGAACATGCGGACGAACTTCACCGTGGGCGCCACGCATCCGCTCGTGTACGCGATGTCCTGCCTCACGGGACGCTATCCGCCAGGCTACGGCTGGGCCGAGGCGTGGCTGCGGCAAGGGGCATCCCTGTACATGGGCGCCATGAACAACGTGTACAGCTACGGCGACTACGGCCGCGGGTGGGGCCCGCGCTTCGCCGAGGCGTTCACGGGCCGGCTGCAGACGGACTACACGATCGGCCAGTCGCTCAAGCACGCCAAGCGTTACCGGCTGAGCGGCGACGCCAACACGTACGGCCACGACTGGAACCTGAATCGCTATCACTGCGCCACGCATCATCTCTACGGCGATCCCAAACTGGCCTTCGCGTGGGACGGCGCGGGCGGCATGGCGGTCCCGGCGCACGCCGCACCGCCGCTGGAGCGCAGCGTGCTGGCCGGCCCGCAGCCGACCCTGGCCATCACCGTGCCGCCGTTCGCCGTCGAGCACACCAACGGCGAGGACTACGTGTGGATCGAAGGCCAGGACGAGCTGATCGTCGAGGGATGCCCGGTTGTGCCGCTGTACACGGTGGCCCTCCCCTTCCCATCCAACTGCTGCGTGCGCGGCGTGACGCTCCGGGAGCGCGGCGGCGAGAGCGCGCCGCAGGGGCTGAAGCTCGTGCCGGCGGTGCTGGACAGCAACAACGTGGGCCGGACCGTCGCCGCTGACCCCCAGCCGGGCGCCGGCTGGTGGCCGACAAACACGTTCGCGTGGTCGCTTGAAGAGCACGGCACGACCGGCGCCACCCTGCGCGTGACGGTCTACCCGTTCTATCACAACGCGGACACCGGGGAGTCGCGCTGCTTCACGAACTACCTCTTCGACATCGACTACATCCACGCGGACCTCACCGTGTGGGGCGTCGAGTTGGACCGCCCGGTCCACACCAATGGCGCGCTGCTGGCCGCCACGGTCTGGCTGTACGCCACCAGCCCTGAGGCGCGCGACGTCACGCTCGCGCCGGAACTCGTCTGCGAAGCGAACGGCGCCGTCATCCCCCTGCCGCTGCGGGTGCTGCGGGGCCTGTCCGGCTGGGCTTCGGCCCGGCTCTCCTGGCCACTCCCGCGGCTGGCCGCCGGCGCGTATCGCCTGCGCGTCACCGCCCTCGACGCCAACGGCGGGGCGCTGGACCGGGCGCATGCCATGCTGACCGTCGGCGCCGTTGGCGCGCGCCTGCACGACCTGGCGCTGACACCGGACGGCTTCAAGGACGGTGAACCGGTTACGCTGCAGGTCACACTCGACAACGCCGGCGATACGGCGCTCGACGGCGCACTCTACTTCGTGGTGGAGGACGGCGCCGGCCAGACCGTAGCCACCTTCACGCACGCGATCGAGGCGCTGGCGGCCGGGAGCGGCAAGACGTACACGAGCGTGTGGGCGCCGGCTACACTGCACGCGCGCAACTGCCGCGTGCTGGCCTATGCCGTGTACGGCGGACAGACCGCGACCCTGCAAATCGCCGCCGACGGCAGCCTGGCGCCGCTGGCGCTGGACACCATCCGCACGGACAGCGGCGGTTGCATGATCAGTTGGCTCAGCGTCGCCGGCCGCCGCTACCGGCTGGAGCGAGCGGCCGACCTGGAGCAGGGATTCGCCCCGCTGCCCGGCGAGTGGCCCGCCACGCCGCCGCGCAACGAAGCCACCGACCCGTCCGCGCCCGCGCGCGCGTTCTACCGCCTGATCGAGAGCACGGGGGAGTAGCTCGATCCTCCCCCGTAGGTCAGGCATTCCTGTCTGACCAGGACACTAACTGGAGACAGTGAAACAGTGCTGCACAGTTATCGGGGAGTAGCTCAGACGTGTCCAGTGGTCGTTCGCCATGGGTCCCGTAACGATTCGGTTCTGTCATCAGAACACCACATCCGCGTCGCAGACTTCAGTAGGGCGCGAGATCCATTCGAGCAGAGCGCGGTAGGCGCGAAGCCCGCGGAGAACGGTCTCGTTGCCGACAATATAGAAACGTTCTTTGGCTCGGGTTACAGCGACGTTCAACTTGCGGTCGATCTCGATGTTGTCCTCATCGCCATCGTCGTCTTCATCGTCATACCGTCTCGCCGAGAGCATGTCGCTCTGGTAGAGGTTCTGGATAACTGTCGAAAAGACGATGACCGGTCGTCTCCGATGAAGACAAACTTTCCGACCAGCGGCATCCCGTCAGCAGGGCTCGTCGCGCAAAACAGCGGGAGGATGTGCGTGTCCAAGAGTTGTGAAGCCTCGTCGACAACGGCCATGTCGAAGTGATCGAAGAGCCCGAACACGGGGTTATGGGGAGCGACCGAGGCGACGGCGCCAACCACAATCCTCACATTGTTCATGTAGTCCAGTACGGCACTTCGATTGGCGAAACCCATCCTGTTGGCCATCCTGCCGCGAAGCGTGGGATCGCACTTGAGCGGATTGCCGAGCCGGAGATAGACGTCGTTCGTCTGACCGGCCTCCTTGAGACGAGCCTCAAGCATTTTGCAGATCTCGTCGGTCGCCCGGTAGGTGTATGCCAGCAGGAGAATCCGCATGCCCGGCTTCGCCATCGCGAGGTCGACCAATGCGCGCATGGCGGCGCTCGTCTTCCCCGTGCCCGGAGGTCCCCAGAGGAGGAACCAGTCCTTCGCCCGCCAAGCGCGTGCGATGACATCCGAGATCGAGGGATATCGGGATGCGAGAGTTCTGAAGCAGGTGACGCCTGGTGAGGTGATCGCCGTGAAATCGGCCGCGGGCCCTGTCATAGGGGCCAGCGCCGGCGACGCGTTCATGGCGGGGGTGTTCGCGACTGCATTCGTCAGTGCCGATGAGCGGGTCGGCGACGAGACTCCGCCAGAAGACCCGCCCACGCGAGGCGCGCAGACCGCCTTTCCGCACAACCGCGACGCCGCACACCAGCAGCACCAAGCCCCCACGAAGCAGCAGTGCCGCGAACAAGACCGGGATGCATGCCCCGTAAGCAAAGAACACGCGCCGCACGCGCGGCACAGCTACAGCAGCGCACTGAACGCCCGCATCAGGGCGGCAATGTCGCTGAGGCTGTGCTGCAGCGCGTCGTAAACGACCCGGCGGTCCACATCGAGGTAATCGTGAACCAACACGTTGCGGAAACCGATCATGCGGATCCAGGTCTCTTTCAGCCCCTCTTCGATGTACCCCTTGCTCCGCAAAAGACGAGGAATGTCGCTTGCGGAATCCACAACTCCCAAGTCCATGTCGGCAATGAGGTGGCTTCCCATATCGTTCAGCGCCTCGATGGCGAGTTGGAGGAAACGCTCTGCGCTGCCGTATTTCTCGGGGTCGGCCAGAAAACGCTCCACGGGATACCGTTGCATCCCCTTCAGTATGCCAAGATACTCGTCGAGCTTCTCCAACCGCTTCTGAAAGACTTCAGGCCGAACCATGGAGCAACCTCTCTTTCAGCGCCTGCCGCTGCGTGCGGAGATATGGCACGAAGTCGAGATACATCCGAACGACCCTGGAGTACCAGGCGCCCCGGTCGAACTCCGGGCGTTCGAAGAGAACCCGATTGAGACGCACCGCTTCGTGGCAAAGCACCACATCGCCCCGGTCGAGGAACGACAGGTCAACGTTGTCGAAGCCGGCGTGCGCCAAGTCCGCGAGAATGTCCAGCCGGCGCGAACGGGCATCGGCAAGCGGCGTGGATACGACAGCAAGATCCACATCGCTATCACGACGCGCCCGCCCCGTGGCATGGGAACCGAACAGGTAGACAGCCAGCACCTCAGGGTACTTCGCAAAGACCCCCTCCAATTCGATGCGCGCTCCGTCCGTCAGCTCCATGGCGATGACGATTAACACAACACTTGTCCTCGGGCAAGCGGGAACGGTCGCGGCACGGCAATCCTCGACCCGGTGTAATGGGCGCGGCAATTGGGAGGGGGTCTCGCGCGCCACGCCAAAGGCCCCGCGCAGACAAACGGCGAGAGGATGCCAGGGACCCGACTCCCACACTTTGTTAAGTGTGGGAGTCGCGCCGCAATTTCACCGCGCCGTCTTCGGCTAGCTACTCACTGCCGGCTGTCACAACCAGTGCCACGGCAACGACCGCCGTGCACGCGGCAACAATAGCCTGTCTTTTGCGCATGTTCGGGAAGGCATCCTCGTAGCAGCCTCAGACCTGTCTAGTACATCGCTTACGGCTTGCCTTCAAGCAGATACAGCCTGCGCTCGGCCGCGGTCAATTCCCGGCGCCCACCGCCCGGTAGCGGATGCGCCCGCACGTTTGCACGGGGGGCACCCACCGCTCGAAACCTCCCAGGAGATAATGGACTTGGCCCGCCAGGGGTTGCCCGCCGACGGGTGCGACGCCAGGTCCGCCCCCAAAGCGCATCCGCACGTTCACCGCCCCGCCGCCAGGATCAGGCCGCCTGACCACCGTTTCATGGCGCTCCCCCGCTTCTTCACAAGGGTACTGTCAGCAGTTCAACATTCTTGATCCAGGCTTTTCCCTTCACGGCTTTCTTGAAGACCCAGCCCGCGGCCTTGACGACAAGGTTCAGGCGAATCAGGTCGGGTCTTTGCCCCTTCTTCAGCAGGAAAGGGATCTCGCAGGACACCCAGTCGTTGGACCCTGTCACCACCTGGCCGAGGCCCCGGGAGAAGAACTCGCCACGCCCCGGCAGCCGGCACCACATCTCCAGATAGGCCCGCCCCGTCAGGCCTTCGGTCTTCAACCGGGCGCGGTACAACACCCGGCACTCCTCGCAGCGCGGCTCGGAAACCTCGAAGAGCCGGAACGTCTGCGCCTGCGTGCAATGGACCAGCCACGCGCTGCCGTCCACCGCCACATCCTGGGAGACCGTCGGGGTACCGGCGGTAAAAGCCTTCAGGGTGGCCATCATGGTTACTTGCCCTCCGCCCATTATCGCGCCAGCGACAGGACCGACAATCGCGCTTCGGCGAACCTTGTGCAAGCCCTATTTTTTGCGTTCATGACCTGTCGCTTCTGGTGGACGCCTCGGTGTGGCTTCGTGCCCTGCGGCGAGCACTTCGACTTCCTCATGCGCCTCCAACCGTGCCGCCAGCGGCCTGCGCCAGGCAAAGGGCGCGCGCAGCATCCTGCCGCTGCACCTGGCGAGCGTCCTCGCGAGCCGAAGCGGGAGACGGAACCAGACTGGACACCACGCCCTGACGCGTCGTAGCGCAGATGATTCTGCCGCCGACACGCCGTCGGCCCGTTGACAGCCGTCCGCCCCTTCCGCGGACAACCCAGCGCCTACAATGTCCGCCCGCACGGGCCGCTTCGCGTCCAAGGGTTCAGAGCAGCCTCTCCCCCCCGCCTCCTACGCTCTCGCCTCGCCCGCCCGCTCCGCTGACACCCGTGGCGCTATTTTCCCCGATCTGTGCCGCTCCGTGTCCCTCGATCATCTGCCGCTGAAGGCACTCGTCATCCTGAGCTTCTCTCCCCGTCATCCTGAGCGCAGCGAAGGATCTCCCGCCGCCAGGCGGGGCGCCCGCCCGTACCCGCTCGCCCGCCTGCCGCGCGGCGGGTACGCCGAGATCCTTCGCTGCGCTCAGGATGACAGGCTGGCCTGATCTACTGTTCGCAGCCCCACCGTGAAGGGCCATCGCCCATGGGCGGCGGGGGGTGTCGGGGGATCGGCGCAGACAGCCTTTCGGCGGGCTCAGGGCAGGCGCGGCGCTCCATCTGGGACAACACCGCAACTGATCGTGGTGGGATAAGATGCGTTTGCCCTGCAAGAAAGGTCGGCAACTCGCGCTTGCCCGGTATTCCGAAATGACGTATTCTATATGCCATGAAGACCACCGTGGATATTCCCGACCAGGTGTTGCAGGATGCCATGCGATTCACGCGGGCGCAGACCAAGCGCGAAGCCATCCTGACCGCCATGGAGGAGTTCAACCAACGCCACGCGCAGGCGGACCTGATCAAGTACTTCGGACAGTTCGACTCGCTCATGACCAACGCGGACATCGAGCGGGCCGAATTGAATGACGCCAGCCCGTGGGGAGACCTGCCGCGGACACCGGGGAAAGCGCGATGAAACTAGTGGACACCTCGGTGTGGGTTCCGGCCCTGCGGCGCAAAGGTGACGAGGCTATTCGGGCGCGGCTGGCGCAGGTGCTAAGCAACGGGCAGGCGGCTTGGTGCGCGGTCGTGCGCCTTGAGTTGTGGAACGGCATCGGCGCCGAGGATGAGCGGCAGAAACTGAGGATTTTCGAGCAGCGGATTCCGGAGTTGGCGATTACCGACGAAGTCTGGCGGGAGGCGTGCGAGTTGGCCGGGCGCTGTCGGAAGGCGGGGAAGACAGCCCCAGCCACCGACGTGCTGGTGGCTGCCTGCGCCCGGCATCATGGCGTCGAGGTGGAGGCCGCCGACGAGCACTTCGACTTCCTCATGCGCCTCTGACCGTGCTGCCAGCGGCCTGCGCCAGGCAAAGGGCGCGCGGCGATGTCCCTCGGTCGCGCGCAGCATCCTGCCGCTGCACCTGGGCGAGCGTCCGCGCGAGCCGAAGCGGGAGGCGGGACCAGCCGGGCCGCCTCCTCTCCCCCCTCGCCCACCCCGCCCCTCCCCTATTCCCCGGACCGCGGAGCCAGGCAAACACACCGAATTGGCGCATTGCAACGGGCCCCGCAATCTCCATTTCGGACGACCGGGGCCGAACCGCCTTCCGCCGGTGTTTCTGTTTGCGCGTGGCGCGGAAGGCGCGTTAGTATGCGGACTCGAAAACGGAGACGCACAGATGCTTTACTATCAAAACGGTTCACCGGATGCTTCCCTCAGCGACGCGGATTTGAGATTGGGCCTGTACGAGGCGCTGGGCCGGATCGGCTCCGTGCAGCGCGTGCTGGCCATCCCGCCGGACTTCACCCGCTTCCACTCGCGCGCCGGCCTGCTCACGCAGCAGGCGTGGCAGTACTACGGCGAACGCCTGACGGATGTGCTGCCGGCCCTGGGCACGC
This sequence comes from uncultured Victivallales bacterium, assembly GCA_964402115.1. GTDB lineage: Bacteria > Verrucomicrobiota > Kiritimatiellia > UBA8416 > CAYOBW01 > CAYOBW01. Next base: position 7,246 of record CAYOBW010000097.1, on the reverse strand, counting down.
ACTACCCGATGACCCCGGCGGAGCTGGACGCGATGTTCGGCCCCATGCCGCAGAGCCTCTTCCGCGTGCACGACTGGCGCAACGGCACGGAGACCGTGGGCGAGGTGCCGGCGGAGTACGTGCGCGAGGTCTCCGCGGGCGCCGTGAACTTCTCCTGGCCGGCGCAGGTGGACCGGCTGCTGCTCGAAGGGCGCTACGACCTGATCCTCTCGCTCGGCCAGGTCGTGCCGCACGAAGTCATCGGCATGGCCAGCTACAACAAGAACATCTTCGTGGGCACCGGCGGCCCGGAAGGCATCAACAAGAGCCACTTCGTGGGCGCCGCCTACGGCATGGAGCGGATCATGGGGCGTGCCGATACGCCCGTGCGCCGCCTGCTGAACTACGCCTCCGAGCATTTCACGCGCAACCTGCCGATCATCTACGTGCAGACCGTCGTCCGGCGCGCGTCGGACGGCACACTCCGCACCTGCGGGCTCTTCATCGGCGATGACAGCGCCTGTTTCCACGCGGCGGCGGAGCTCTCCCTGAAGGTGAACTTCACCATGGTGGACAAGCCCCTGCGCAAGGTCGTCGTCTACCTCGATCCCCACGAGTTCAAGAGCACCTGGCTCGGCAACAAGAGCATCTACCGCACGCGCATGGCCATCGCCGACGGCGGCCACCTGATCGTGCTGGCACCGGGGCTGCGGGAGTTCGGCGAGGATCCGACCATCGACCGCCTGATCCGCCGCCATGGCTACCGCGGCACGCCGGCGACCATGGCGGCGCTGGAGGCCGACGCCGAACTGCGGGCCAATCTCGGCTCCGCCGCGCACCTGATCCACGGCTCCTCCGAGGGGCGCTTCCGGGTCACCTATTGCCCCGGCCACATTACGCGCGAGGAAATCGAGGGGGTCGGGTTCGCGTACGGCGACCTGGCCGCGATGCTGCTGCGCTACCCGCCCGACAAACTCCGCGACGGCTGCAACACGCTGCCGGACGGCGAGGAGGTGTTCTTCATCTCCAACCCCGCCATCGGCCTGTGGGCGCACGGCGACCGTTTCAAGGCGTGAGCCGGATGCGGTACGCGGCGCGCGGCGGAACCGCCGCGCTATCCGTATGTACATTGCCGGGCGGCGTGGCGGGCAGATTGGTGGCCAGCGGCACGAAGTTCGTGTAAACCCCGTTCGTCGCGCGGTCCACGGCGTACGTGCGACCGAATACGCTGGGCCATTGCAGCACGATGCCGGCCCCGCCTGGGGCGACCGTCGTGCTCACGTTGGTGATGGAGAGCCGGGACGTGTTCAGGGCCGGAACGGTGCCGGCCTTGTACTCCGCCCACTCCGGCATGTCGTCTCCATCCGTGTCTGACGTGTCGCTCGTCAGCCCGTACTTGTCCAGCCAGGCCTGCGGCGTTCCGTGCGGCGTGTAAGTCTCGTTGAAGTAAGAGAAGCCGCGGGCCAGCGCGATCCGCCCATAGCCAGCCGAGCACACGACGACGTCCCCGTTGGTCGGCACGGATGCAGGGCCCGTTCTGACAATCACGGCCAGCGGACTCTGCGACACAATCGTGGCCGCCACCCCGCAGAGCGTCACGTTCGTGACGTCCGCCCCATCGCCCAGGTTCCACCCCTGGATCATGACCTCCGTCCCGCCCTCCAGCGCACCTCGGGGTGGCATGATACCAGACGGCAAGCCGAAACCCGTGTTCGGCGCAGGAACGTTCAGCTGGGCGTATGTGTTCTGCCCCCACGCCACGATGCTGCCGTCCGCCTTCAAGCCCAGTGAGTGCGCGTAGCCCGCCGCTATCGCGCCAAAGTTCGCGTTCGGCGCAGGCACCGCCGACTGGCCGTAAGAGTTGCTGCCCCAGGCGACAATGTTTCCATCGGCCTTCAGTCCAAGCGAGTGCTTCTCACCCGCCGCCACAGCCACAAAGAACGCGTTCGGCGCGGGCACCGTCGTCTGACCGCTGGCGTTGCTGCCCCAGGCGACAACGCTTCCATCGGCCTTCAGCCCCAACGAGTGGCTGCCCCCGGCCGCCACCGCCACGAAATCCGCATTCGGCGCGGGCACCGTCGCCTGCCCACCGCTGGTGTTGCTGCCCCAGGCGACAACGCTTCCGTCGGCCTTCAGCCCCAGGGAATGGCTGCCCCCCGCCGCCACCGCCACGAAATCCGCATTCGGCGCGGGCACCGTCGTCTGCCCACTGCTGTTGTAGCCCCAGGCAATGATCCGTCCATCGGCCTTCAGCCCCAGCGCATGCGTACCGATCTCAGCCAAGGACACAAAATCCGCATTCGGCACGGGCACATCCGATTGGCGCCAGGAGTTGTCGCCCCAGGCAACGATACGACCATCCGACTTCAGCCCGAACGAGTGCACACCGCCACGACCCCAGCCCGCCCCTGCCACGGCCACGAAATCCGCGTTTGGCGGCGGCACTGCCGTCGCGCCGGAAACCGCTCGCCCCCAGGCCACAATCTGCCCGTTCAACTTCAACCCCACCGAATGGAAGGTTCCCGCCGCGAGTGGCTGTCGTCCAGTCCACGGGCCAATTGCCCAGAACCTCGCGCGTAGGCTGTGGCGCCGTGCCACGTTCGCGAACGTATAGCGGTTCGTGGCGCCGATCGCCGCGCCGTCCACCCAGACGTTGGCCACCTGGTAGCCAGCCGCGGGCGTAATCGTGTACGTCAGATCGTCGCCGTCAACCGCACGCACCAAGCCATTGGGCGCGATTCGCCCGTGCGGCTCGGCGGAGGCCGTGAGGTTGTGCATGGCCGTCAGGACCGTCACGGCATCCGGCACAAACACACCGGCCGCCGTGCGCCGCTTCAACGTCAGCGTAACCTCCCCGCCATCCACCTCCGCGAGGACGTAGCCGTAGGCATTGGTATGCACCTCGCGCACCGGCAGCCAGGTGCCGTTGTCGCCTCTGTAGCCACGATCGGGATAGAAGGGCGAACCACCCGTTCCGACGATGTACTGGTACACGTCGTCAGCGCTGTTGCTGTTGCCATCGTCCGCGCGCGCCCGGTCGTAGAAATGCTCGTGGCCGCAAAAATAGGCGCGCACGCAGTTGGTGGCCAGGCAGTTCCAGAACGTATTACGTTCCGTCGGGTACTTGTCGAGGCTGCTGCCCACATGGTAGCTGGTCGGAAAGGCCGGCATATGACCGAATACGAAGACGTGCTGCTGCGTGTGCACGGCCAGTTGCGCGGTCAGCCACGCCTGGTTCACGCGGTAAGGAGCGACGAGTTGGTCAAGTCCAATGAATGTGGCGTTCAAGTGACCGAAGGAGTAGGTGAGGCCAACCTCGCCTGGCGGTCCGTTGGTGGGCAGGGCGGTGAACGCGGCCCGCCAGTTCGCAGCCACCACGTCACCCTGTTCGTGGTTGCCGCGGACCGGATAGAGACCGATGCCGGCACGGATGACCGGCGCCAACAGGTTGGTCCACTGCTGGAAGCCGGCTACAGAGGGCGAGAGGACCAGGTCACCCGGAAAGATGACCAAATCCGGCTCGTCTGACGCGATCGCCTGCGCGATCTCAGCGAAAATCCCGGTACTGGAGAGGTCGGCATCGCCGGAGTCCGCCAGCACGGCAAAACGCCAACGGGCAACCGCGCGGGCGAAACGCGCCTCGATCGTGTGGTTGCTGACCACGTCGTGAAACGTGTAGCGGTTTGTGGCGCCTATCGAAACGCCATCCACCAGCACATCCGCGATACGGCACCCGGTGTCCGGCGCCAGCGTGAAGGAGACAGCTCCACCGTTCTCCATGTCCACCACCCCGCTAGGCACGATCATGCCAAACCGCCCCCCGGACGCCGTCACGGAGCAGTGCGTGTTGAAGACCGCGTCCGTGCCATACGCCACGCCGATGGCGCTGCGCGCCCACGCCCGCGCATGGTAACGCACGTTCGGGTGCAAGCCCGAGAGCGGCACGCCCGCGAACGATCCGGCACCGCTTCCGCTCACGACGACGTTGTCCGAAACGGTCGGGTCGATCGTCGTTCCCCAACACAGCCCCCGCCCGGTCACCGGGCTCGTGCCCTCCGCCACAACCGCGCCACCGCCAAGCGCACTCGAGACCGTGATATTCGTCACCGGCCACGTCTCCACTTCCGGCAGGGCGCCATAGGCGTAGGCCTGCCGCCCCGTGCTGCTGCCGAAGCTTGTGGAACGGACGATGACATCGCCGTTCGTCGGCGTCGCCGTCGGCCCGGTCCTTACCACCACGCGCCAGGCGCTCTGCGTGACGATCGCAGCCGGTACACCGCAGAGCGTGACACTCGTGACATCGGCGCCGTTGCCCAGGTTCGACCCCAGAATCGTCACCGTGGCGCCGCCCTGCAGAGGGCCGCAGGTCGGCATGACGCCCGACGGCTGTCCGTAGTCCGCATTCGGGATGGGGATGGTTCCCTGTCCGTACGCGCCATCGCCCCACACCACGATGCGACCGTCCGACTTCAAGCCCAGCGAGTGGTAGCGCCCCGCGGCCACGGCCACGAAATCCGCATTCGGCGCTGGCACGTCCGTCTGGCCGAATCCGTTGTAACCCCAGGCCACGATGCGGCCGTCCGCCATCAATCCCAGCGAGTGCGAAGCGCCAGCCGCGACGCCCACGAAGTCCGCATTCGGCGGCGGCACGTTCGTCTCGCCGTGGGTACTGAGTCCCCAAGCCACGATGCATCCGCTCGCCTTCAACCCCAACGAGTGAGACGCCCCCGCGGCCACGGCCACGAAATCCGCATTCGGTGACGGCACGGTCGTCTCGCCGCTCCCGTCGCGGCCCCAGGCCTGGACGCGCCCATCCGACGTCACCGCCAGCGCGTGCCCGTCGCCAACCGCCACAGCGACAACATCGGCGTTTGGCGTCGGCACACTGTCCAGGATGTCGGCATTCGAGCCCCAACCGACGATGCGTCCATCGGACTGCAGTCCCAAGGCAGCAGTAATCCCCGCGGCAACCGCCACGAAGCCGGAGTTCGGAGCGGGCACGATCGTCAGATCGTTGTCGCTGCTTCCCCAAGCCACAACGCGTCCGTCCGACTTCAAACCCAGCGAGTAGTCTCCGGCCGCCGCAACCGCCACGAAGTCCTCGTTCGTTCCGGGCGGGCCTGCCTGGCCGCGTGTATTGCGCCCCCAGGCGGCAATGCGCCCGTCCCGCCGCAAACCCAGCGAGTGCCCGAAGCCGCCCGCCAGGGGCGACGCCCCGAACCACGGGCCCACGCCAGAGAACGTCGCGTGAATGGCGTGGTTGTTCGTGACGGCGGCGAAGGCGTAGCGGTCCACGGCGCCGACGGACCTGCCGTCTACGCGGACGTCGGCGATGCGATACCCCGTGTCCGGCGCAATCGTGAAACCCGCGGCGCCGCCGTCAGCAACGTCGTAGCTCCCGCGCGGCACGATCACGCCGCGGGGCGCCGCGGAAGCCTTCACGACCCAGAACGTCGTGAAGGCGACATCCGCCCCATAGGCAATGCCGACCGCGTTCTGGGCCCAGGCCCTGACATGGTACCGGCCCCCCGAACTCAACCCCGTCAACGGTACGCCACCGAATGCGCCGACACCGCTTCCGCTCGCAACGACCGTATCCGCGCACGTCGGATCGGGCGCGGTCCCCCAGCACACCCCCCGCGCACTCACAGGAGCGTAGCCATCGTGCAACACATCGCCAGCCGCCAACACCCGCGTGGCCGAGATGCCGGTCACGGGCCTTGTCACGACCATGGGCAACGAGAAGTAGGTGAAGCCGTTGGTCAGGGCGCTGCGGCCACAGCTTGTCGAGACGACAACCACTTCGCCGTTCGTCGCGGCGGGGGCTACCCCTGTCCGTACCACGACCGTGGCGTAGTACTGGGTTACGATGGCAGCCTCCACCCCGCAAAGCATGACGCGGGTCACATCCGTGCCGTCTCCGAGGTTCCGCCCGGTGATGGTCACCGTCGTACCGCCGACCGCGGGCCCACGCGCGGGCAGAACGCCCGATTGCTGGCCGAAGCCCGTGTTCGGCGGCGGAACCGCCAGCAGATCGAGGGAACTCTGCCCCCAGCAAACCACACTTCCATCCGCCTTCAACCCCATGGAGTGGTAGTAGCCTGCGGCCACGGCCACGAAATCCGCGTTCGGCTCAGGCACGTTGGTCTGCCCATACGTGTTGTTTCCCCAGGCAACCACGCTCCCATCCGACCGCAGTGCCAGCGAGTGATGGCCACCGGCCGTCACCGCGACGAAGTCCGCGTTCGGGGCCGGCACATTCGTTTCGCCGCAGTCGTTCCACCCCCAGGCGACGATGTGACCGTCCGCCTTCAGCCCCAGCGAATGACCTGCGCCGGCCGCTACGGCCACAAAGCCGATGTTCGGCTCCGGCACGTTCGTCTCGCCGTCACCGTTGTAGCCCCAGGCCACAATCCGCCCGTCCGCCTTCAATCCCAGCGAGTGGTAGGCGCACCCGGCCGTAGCCAGCGCCACGAAATCGGCGTTCGGCGCGGGAACGGTCCTCTGACCTTCAACCGACCTTCCCCACGCCACGATGCTGCCGTCCGGCTGCAAGCCCAACGAATGTTCAGCGCCGCCGGCGACGGCGGTGAAGACCGCGGCAGCGGGCGGTCTACACTGCCCATAGTCATCTCGCCCGAAAGCGACAACGTGTCCGTCCGCCTTCAGTCCCAGCGAGTGATGCAGGCCCGCCGCCACGGACACGAACCCGGCATTGGGCGGTGGAACCGTCGTTTGCCCCTCATCGCCGGCTCCCCAAGCGACGATACGTCCGTCGGATGTCAATGCCAGCGAGTGGGCATACCCCGCCGCCAACGGGCTGGGACCCCGAAACGGGCGAATCTCGCCGGCGGTCGCAACCGCGACACTCAAGAAGCCGAGCAGCAGCCCTGCCAAACCACCGGCACATCCGTGTCCCCGCGCCATATCGGCCCCTTTCCCCTTCGTCCCGGCAACCCTCACGCGCAGCGCGAGCGCGCCTTCCTCCCCCCGCAAACTCATGTAACTTTAGTCCACGGGTACGGATACGTCAAGGGCACGGCCGTCTTCATGATGGGCTCATTATGGCCGCCGCCAGGCGTCTGAGACCGGCTAAAGCCGGGACTCCAAACGGGTTGCCAGCGCGTTTGCGACGTTTGGAGTCCCGCCTTCAGCGGCCCCCTCTGCGCGCGAGGCCACGCAGAGATAACATGACGAGACTGCCGCTGGCTGCTCCGCGCTTGCCGGGACGGCCCGGGAGGACCGTCCTACGTTGGACGGCGCTCCC
>CAYOBW010000096.1:0-24230 GCA_964402115.1 uncultured Victivallales bacterium | reverse complement strand
CGACCGCTCCCGCTGTCGGCGAGGCTACAGACCCTACGGAGCTGATATGCGCCCGCGTAGTGGGCCAGCCGCTGCTTGCGGGCGAGGCGCCGCTGCGACGGCTGGTTGTGCCGCGGTCACGCCTCGTTCCATTGCTCTCGCGAGCCATGCCCCCGCCCTCGTCTTCGTCGTTGTCGTCCTCGTTCTCGTCCTCGAAGCCCCCCGCCGTCTTCGCGTGCGGGGACGAGGACCGTTCGCTGCGCTCACTGAGGACGAGGACGATGCCGTTCCGTCATCGCGGCCAGGAAACAATGACCTGGCGGGAGAGTGACGGGGTTGACGGCTGCGCACGACCTCCAGGATCTTGGGCGCGAATGCGCGCATCACCAGGCGCGAGCCGAACCTGGAGAGGTGCGTCGCATCGGAGTACACGAGCTCGCCCGACGGAGCGATCGCCAGGCAGCGGCCCTCGTGGCAGAGCACGTCATGCGGGTCGAGATAGACGTAGGCGCCCGTTCGGGCCGCGCCTTCCTTGAGCGCAGCGTTGAGCCCCCGCACCTCCTCACTCTCGGCGAACGTCGCGGCATCCGCCGTGCGCAAGCGACGGGTGAGCCTCGGCTTGGTCAGCTCCTCGAACAGGTTCTGCACCGCGGGGAGCGGGACGTTGCCGATCACAACCAGGTGCTCGATGCCCGCCTGCTCTTTGAGCCGTGCCAGGCCAGCGACGAAATCCCGGGGATCGATCCCGCGGTTGGCGGGCCGACCGTCGGCATCGACGAGTGCCGCGCGTGCGCTCTGGCTAAGCCACGCTTGCGCGACCAGGACGACTGGCTTGGGATCCCCCGCCGCCACCGTCGCCGCGATGCTGCGCAGTTCCGTTGCAAGCACCGTCTTCCAGTCGACACCCGGTGTCGTCCGCGCGAAGCCGGGCAGGTACAGGCAACTCTCGCCCGCGCGCATATGCACCGACAGGCCGTACGGCGCGCCAAGTTCCCGGTCCGCGCCCTCCGCGTACTGTTTCCCGTGGCTGTCGCCGATGAGGAGCACGTCGGGCGGGCCCTTGCCGCAAAGGGGCCCCTGCGCGTAGCCCGCGCCACCGTACTGCTCGCGGTGGAATTCGAGCCCGCTTGCGGAAAGATCGACCGCGATGGCCGGCGAAACCCGCCACGTCCACCCGCCTGACCACGCGAGGTGGAGGCCGAGCGCAAGCACCACGGGGGCGGCGAGGCCGACGGGCCAGAGGGGGAGCGAACGGCGGCGGAACGGCGCCTCGACCAGCCGATAGCTCGCGTAGCCGAGCAGCAGCGAGAGCGCGCCCACCCACAGCCGATCGGTCGCGGCGAGCGGGCCGCCGGCGTAGCGGCAGCAGACGATGAGCGGCCAGTGCACGAGGTAGAGGGAGTAGCTCATGAGCCCGACGCCGACGGCCACGGGATTCGTGAGCACGGCGTGGAGCCGCGAGCGACCGCCGCACTGGATGGCGAGCGCGGCCCCGAGACAGGGAACGAGCGCCGGGAACGAGGGGAACAGCAGCTCCTCGTGGAACGCGACCGTTGCCGCGACGATCAGCGCGAGCCCAAGCACCAGTCCGCTGTCAGACACCCACGCGCGCGCCGGCTTCCACCGGGTCGTCCAGACGAGCATGCCGCCGATGGTGAATTCGAACACGCGGAACGGGAGCAGGAAGAACACCGTCGACTTGCCGTCCGCGAAAGGGCCGGGAAGCCACTTCGCCAGCCAAGCCGGCGCGCCGCTGCCGAAGAGCGGGTTGAGCAGCAGGCTGACCGCCGCGATCACGAGGAACACCGCGGGAAGCACACGCTTCGCGCGCGCGCGGTAGGCCAGGTACAGGAAGGCGGGCCAGAGCAGGTAGAACTGCTCCTCGAGGCTCAAGCTCCACGTGTGCAGCAGCGGTTTGGTGTGCGCGGATACGTCGAAGTAGTCGGCCGCGAGCCAGAAACGCACGTTCGCGAAGCTGAGCGTCGAGGCGATCAGGTCCCGGCCTGTGCGCGCGAGCGTCCCGGGTGCGAACAGCAGGGTTCCCGCGATCACGGTTGCCAGGGTCGTGGCGATCAGCGCGGGGGCGAGGCGCCTGACGCGGCGCAGGTAGAAGTGGCCGAAGCGGAAATCCCCCGTCAGGTCGATTTCAGCGACGATCAGGCGCGTGATCAGGAAGCCGCTGATCACGAGGAAGACGTCGACTCCAACGAAGCCGCCCGCACACCCTGGAACCTTGAGATGGAACAGGAGCACGGCGAGAACCGCAACGGCCCTGAGGCCGTCGACGTGGGGCTGATAGCGCGCAACCTGTACCGGCATGGATGCTCCAAGGTGCTTCGTGGCGCTGAATGTAGCTGAAGCCGGGGCGGTGGAGCAAGCGCGGCGGCACGAAGCCAGCGACCGCCATCAGGTTCTTTCCTGCGCGCGGCTTTGGGCGTTGGATTTCGCCCCTTTCGCCGCGCCCCGGCGTTTGCTATCGTCTGCCGGCATGGACGAGAACAAGCAGCCCGCGCCACCCCCGCCGCAGCGCGGGCGACGCGGATGGTGGTGGTTGCTCCCGGGCGTGCCGATGCTGTTGTTGGCGCTCGTGGCTGCGGCCCCCTGGTTGCTGTCGACGGCGCCCGGGCGTGAAGCCGTCCTGCGCCGGGTGAACGCGCACATCGCCCCCGCCTCGGCGGCGGTGGCGCAGTGGCGGCTCTCCTGGACGCATGGCCTTGAGGCCTCAGGCATTGCCTACGCGGACCCCGCACGCGGACTTGACCTGCGCGTGGAGCGTGTTTCCACATCCACCGGTCTCTGGCCGTTGCTGAGGCCGCCCGTCAAGGATCTCGGGCGCGTCGAGGTGGTGGGACCCGTCTTCGTGCAGCGACCGCCGCCCGCCCCGCCCGTTGCGCCTCCCGTCGTGCCGGAAGCAGCCCCGCCGCCGGCGCCCGGCGGTGTCGCCGCCTGGCCGGCGGCGGTGGTTCCTTTCGAGGACGTGCGCGGCCTGCTGATCGTGCGCGACGGGGCCGTGCGGTACGATCCGGCCGAGAACCTCTCTTGCGACTTGCGTGACGTCGCGGCTACCGTGTGCCTGGCCGGCCTGCGCCAGCCCCTCGCTTTCAGCCTGCGCGCGGGCGAGGTGGACGGTCCGGGCGTGTGCGAAATAGCGGGAGTCGTGGACCTGCCGTGGCCGGCCGGCGCCCGGCCCGCGGACCTGGTGGTCACCGCCGCCGTCACCCTCGCCCAATGCCAGCTGTCCACCCTGCGCGCCCTTGCCGGCACGAACGCGGCCGTGCCGGCGGTGGCCGGCCGACTCGACGCGAGCCTCCGCCTGGCGGCGCGCGGTCCGCTGGGGATCCAGGCTGCCGGCACGCTGCGCGGCACCAACGTCATGGCGCACGGGGGCTGCCTGGGGACCGACCATCCCCGGTTTGATACAGCGGCGTTGGATTTCGACGCGATCTGGTCCAACCGCACCCTGATCGTGCGCCACGGCCGGCTCGCCCTGCCCGGGGCCAGTCTCACCGGCTGCGGCGCGGTGTTGTTCCCCACCGCCACGAACGGGCCGCCGGCGGGTACCCTGGCGCTGGAGTGGACGTGCGACCTCGGGGCGCTGGTTGCGCAATTGCCCGCGACGCTGCGCCGACCCGATGGCCTGACTGTCGTCGGCGGGGTGTTGGAGGGGCTCGCGGCTGCGGACTTCCGCGGCGTGGGCGATGTCCAGGCGCGCGGACACGTGGCGGCCCGTGACCTGGCGGCGCGCGGCGGCCTGCTGGCTACCGACCAGCCCCGCCTGTCGGGCGCCGATCTCGTTTTCGACGTCGCACGCAACGCTGAGTGCCTCGTGGTGCGGCAGTTGCAGTTCACGTCCCCCCTGGCCTCGGTAACCGCCACCGGACGGCTGGACGCCGTCACCGGCCGCTACCCCTCGGGCGCCCTGAAAGGCGCCGTCCGCGTGGATCTCGTCACCCTGGCCGCCCAGTTGCCGGCCACGATCCGGCTGCGCAAGGGGGTGACGCTGGCCAGTGGGGTTGCCACGCTCGACGCAGCGGTTGCATCGAGTCCCGAGGCCCTGGGCTTCTCCGGCCGGCTTCAGACGCGTGACCTCGCCGCGCAGCTCGACGGGCACGCCTACAGCCTGGAGGAGCCGCTCGATTTCGCGGCGCGCGGGTTGCTGCTGCCGGCGGGGCCGAGCCTCGAGAGCGTGACCCTGAACTCCTCGTTTGCACGCATATCCGGCAGCGGGACCGCCAGCAACCTCACCATGGAGTTGTCCGCCGACCTGGCGCGCGCGTTGGCCGAGGCGCGGAAGTTCGTCCAGATCGAGCGGCTCGAACTGAACGGGCAGTTGACAGCGACGATGCGCATGGTCGAACAGCCGGACGGGTTGCGGGCTGTCGATGTCGAGGCCGGCGTGGAGGACCTGACGGTGGCCGGCGCGTCGCCTCAGCCGCTGCGCCTGAAGAAAGTGCGGTCGATTGCGAAGGGGGCGCTGGCTTTCACGCCCGGGGGACGGCTCGCGTCGGGCCAGCAGCTCAGCGGCGAGCTGCGCACGGATGTGGCCCATGGCGCGTGGAGTGTGCGCCGCCTGACCACGGCCCGCGAGGGGGCGCCGCTGCTCGTGGAGGGCGCCAGCCTGCGGGCCGAGGGCGAACTGGCCACGCTGGTGGCGTTCCTGAAACAGGCTGGATGGGTGCAGAATCCCCCGGTGGTGCAGGGCGGTGTGAAGCTGGACGTGCGTGGCGGTGCGCGCGGGCAGGCCGTGGAAGTGGAGCAGGCAGACGCCACGATCTCGAAACTCGTCGTGGATACCGGCAAAGCCAGCCTGGTCGAGCCTGAAGTCCAGTTGGGCCTGGCGGGCGCATGGACGCCGGACGCTGTACGGATTCGGCGCCTGGCGCTGCAGTCCGCCCCGCTCTCGTTCACCGCGGGCGGCAGTATCGGCGATCTGCCGCGGAGTCGCATCCTGCAGCTTGGCGGCGAGCTGACCGCGGACCTGCGGCGGCTGTCGGCGCTCGCGCTGGCATTTGCCGAAACGGATGTGGACATCGAAGGTCGCAAAACGGCTCCGTTCACGCTCAAGCTGCCGCTGGCCGGGACCAACGCCTTGGCCTGCCTCAAGGAGGCGTGCGCCGATCTGCCGCTTTGCTTCGACCGGCTGAACCTGTTTGGCGTGGAGGTCGGCGCCTGTGATGCGCGGTTGCAGCTTAGCAATGGCCTGGCGCGCACCGTGCTGCGGACCACGTTGCAGGGCGGCCGCCTCGACGCGACGCTGGCCCTGGATTTGCGCGGCCCCGTGCCCGTGTTGAGTCTGCCCGATCGCTCCCACGTCCTGGACGGCGTGACCCTGACCGACAGCCTGGCTTCGGACCTGCTGGCGAAGATTCATCCGCTCTTCAAGGGGTGCGCGGTGACCGCGGGAAGCCTCAATCTGGACCTCGACCATTTCAGGCTGCCGCTGACAGCCACGGCCACGCGCGAGACCGTCTTCGCCGGCGTGCTGTCGCTCACCAACGTGGTCCTGCGCCCTTCCGGGTTGCTGCGAAGCGTTCTCGACCTCGCGCGTGTGGACGCCGGTGCCGTCGCGGAACTGCCTTCCGAGCGCCTGCGGTTTGCGTGCGCGGACGGGCGGGTGCGAACCGAGCCGCTGACGCTCAAGGTGGACCGGGCCCGGCTGACCATGGAGGGGAACATGGGGCTCGATGGGACGCTGGACTATCGCGCCGAGGTGCCGCTGAGCGAGAAGCTGGTGGGCGCCCAGGCCTGGAAGTACCTGAAAGACACGCGGGTGCAGCTGCGCATCGGCGGCACGGTCAACCGTCCCAGTCTCTCCGCCGACAACTGGCGCGCCAACTACGAGTCGCTGGTCAAACAGGCTTTGCAGAACCTCATGCGCGAGGAGGGGGCGAAACTGCTCGAGAAACTGCTGAAAGAGGGTGGTCGGTCGGCCGGAACGCCCACCTCGCCCAGTCCGGTCGTGCCCCAGTCCGTGGCGCCCGGTCCAGCCGTGCCGGCCCCCGCGCCGACACCGGGCGCGGACCGGTAGTGTGCTGGCAGGCAAACGCGCTGACATAACGTGCAAGGGCTTCTGTTTGCCAGATTATGAACGACAGCCGATATCCAACGAGGACGAGTCGGGTTGCGCCTGTGCGTCATGGGTCGCACCTTGTCGGGCACGCGGTGCGGGTTGCGGTCGCGGCTCTTCTGTGCGGCGCACCAGCGGCTCCGGCCGCCTGCCTCGACACCAACGTTTTCGCCCATCTCGTGGCCGCCTTGGATGTCATCAACCTCACCACCAATGACCTGGCCTTCGACAAGGATGTTGCCCAGCCCTCCAACACGCTGGCGGGCGTGCGGGGCCTGATCCACCGGCCGTGCGAGGTGCCCCGGCTCGCGGACCGGTTGCTCGGGGCGGCGAGTTCCACCGTCGCGGGCGCGTGGTGGCGCCTGGGAACGGAGCTGTTGGAAGCCGCCCCGCCCACGGAGACGCCATCCGCCGCCGTGGCGTTACCCGAGTTCCCGGCCGGCCTGGATCCGCTGCTGGGGCGCGCCTTGCGCGACTTCCTGTCAGCCATTTCGGTGGCGGCGGCGTTCGAGGATCGCGCTTTCGCCGCGCTGGACGCGGATGCGCGCGCGTACCTGGCCGCTGGGCAGCTTGTGCCGCTGGCGGGCGCCGATGTCGATGCGAAGGCCATCCCGCGCTTGCTCGAAACGGGGGTCGGCAGCGAGGCGGTCCGGCAGGTGGAGGCGGAGAGCGGCGCGCTCGATCCGGAGCCTGCCGCGCTGCGGCTCCTGGCGCTGGCGGGGCGGGTGAACACGGGCGCGCTGCTTGCGGCAGCCGGTATCCAGCAAGCAGCGGCAGCGACGCTGGCCGCAGCGGTGGCGCCGGTGACGCGTTGGCCGGCGGAGGTTGTCCGCCTGAACACCCCGTGGGGTCCGGTGGTTGTGGGCACATCAGGCCCGGACCGTCACACGCAGGCCGCCCTGCTGATCCTGGAGCCGGGCGGAGATGACACGTATGGTGGCGCCGCGGGCGTGGCGAACGGGTTGACGGGGGCTCCGCTGAGTCTTGTCGTGGACCTGGCCGGCGAGGACCGCTACGCGAGCGAACGCCTGCTGGGCGCGGCCACGGCGCTGTTTGGCGTGGCCGGCGTGCTGGACCTGGCTGGAGACGATACCTACCGCGCCGCGCATCTGGGGCAGGGGAGCGGGGTCCTCGGCGCGGCATGGCTGGAAGACCGGCAGGGGCAGGATCGCTACGAGGCGCGCACGCACGCGCAGGGGGCCGGCACCTGCGGCATGGGGTTCGTGCATGATTGGGCCGGTCATGACACGTGGTGGGTTGGCACGTGCGGCCAGGCTTTTGCAGGCTTGCGCGGGGTGGGGGTGTTGCAGGACGACAGCGGCAACGACGTCTACCAGGCCGGTGGTCGCGAACCCGACTACGAGCGGCACACGGAGCATTTCCTCTCGATGGCGCAGGGCTTCGCCACGGGCATCCGCCCGTTTGCCGGCGGCGGCGTCGCGGCACTTGTCGATGGCGGCGGCAATGACACGTACCTGGCGGATGTCTACGGGCAGGGTGTCAGCTACTGGTATGCCGCGGGGTTCCTGCTGGACCTGGGCGGGCACGACAACTACCGGATTCACGAGTATGGCCAGGGCGCCGGCATTCACCTCAGCGCCGCCCTGCTGTACGACCGGTCCGGCAACGATCACTACACCGGGTACTCGCTCGCGCAGGGGGCCGGGCACGATTACGGCGTGGGCTGGCTGCTGGACGGGGGCGGCGATGACGACTACACCGCCGACCACTACTCCCAGGGCCGCGGGATCAACAACGCCCTGGGCGTGCTGGTGGACGTTGCCGGACGCGACGGCTACTTCGCCCGTCAGCCCGACTCCTGCCAGGGGATTGGCCAGGTCAGTGCCAAGCGCGAATACGACAGCCTGTCGCTGCTGCTGGATTTGGGCGGCTTCGACGTCTACTCGTGCGGCGCCACGAACGGTGCGGCCCTGCCGCGGCCGGACGTGGGCGTCGTGTACGACCACGCCGCGGGAGGCCAGCCATGAGCGGGGGAACGCATGCCCTGACCGGCGGGTTCACTGCGTGTGTGGCGCTGGCCGCCGCCTGGGCTTCGTCCGCTAACGGGGCGACAAACGCACCGCTGGCCGGAGTCTCCTTCGACCGGTTGATGGGCAGCCTGCAGACCTACGGCAATACCGGGGAGCGGCGCCAGGAGAAGGCCGCCGCGCGGGTAGAGTGGGAGCGGCGAGGGCCGGAGGCCCTGCGCTATCTGGTGGCTCAGGCTCACGTCAAGAACACCTGGATGCGCATTCTCCTGGAGCAGACTGTCGAGAAGCTGAAGCCGGACGAGGCCGCACCCGTGCTCGCCGCCTTCCTCGCGGTCGAACGCATGGAGGTTCGCAAAGCGGCGGCTTACTATCTGGGCTGGTACGATGTGCCGGCTTATGCGGAGCAGGTCGCGCCGCTGCTGGCGGACAGGGAGACCGCCGGTGCGGCGATGCGGACCCTCGGGAAGTGGAAGCAGACCGCGTATCTGCCGCGCATCGTGCCGTACCTGTCGGACGACGACGAGCGCCGGCGGATCGCGGCGGCCAACGCCTTGCACGACATGCGCGATCCGCGTGGCGTGCCGGCCCTGGTGCCGGTTCTCGGCGACCCGGTGTTCACCGTGCGCCAGGCGGCGGGGCGGGCGCTGGCCGTCCTCGGGCCGGACGCCGAACGCGCGCTGCTGCAGGGGTTGGAGACGGCAACGCGGCAGGCGCTGCGCGAGCGGTGTGCCGTGCTCGCGAAGCTGAAGTCCGTCCGTGCCGTGCGTCCGCTCAGGAGCCTGCTGCGGCATGCCGATCCCGCCGTGCGCGCCGATGCCGCGCGCGCCTTGCTGGTCCTCGCCCCGGGCGATGCCATGCGCTGGATTGCAGCGTCTCCGGCGAGCGGGTCGGTAACGGCCTCCGGCGGCGTGACGCTCCGCTAGGCCGCGCTGCCGGCCTCTTCGCAGATTCGTGCGCAACAAGGCCGATGTCCGCGCTTGCCCCGGAAAAGAACACGGCCCCGCGGCGAACCGCGGGGCCGTGTGTGGCATCCAATCGTCAGCGCTGTACTACCGCTTGCCAACCGGCGTTGCGTCGGGCGGCTGCGTGGTGGTCGTCGTGGAGGTGGTCGTGGTCGTCGTGGTCGTCGTGGTGCGCGGTCCGACGACAACCCCCGATGCTTCAGTCTTCGCCGTGAAGAGGAACGTCTGCTCCGTGCCGTCCTCTTTCTTCACCTTGGCTTCGACGTTGGCCTGGTTGCCCGTCCCGACAATCGAGGCCCAGATATCGATCACCGTGTTTTCGCCGGCATCCAAGGATGGCGTTCTCCCGCTGGGATCGTTGAAGTTGACGGTGAAGCGGCCGGTGATCGGGTCGATCGTGATGTGATCGCCGAACCGGGAGCGGAAGATGGCCAGCGCGTCGCCGCCATCCATGGTGCCGATGCTGAAGTAGTCACCCGTGAGGTTGATCGAACCTTCGGCGCACGAGAAGGTCACCTTGATGGTGCCCAGGCCGGGATCCACCTCGATGGTGAAATCGCAGCCGATGGCGCCGCAGATGGCGACCGGCGTTTCGACCTTGAGATCGTTGTTCTGGTGGAAGGCGGGATCGAGTTTCACGTTGATCTTGCCCTCGGCCAGTTTGATGGTCTTCATCTTTTTGTCGCGTGCGTCTTCGGAGACGATCAGTTCCGCCTTGGCCAGCACGCGGCACTCGTTGCCTTCCGAGAAGCGGATGACGCAGGAGGCCTTGCGGCCGGTGCGTACGGTTGTGCCGTACTGGTAGGTGCGTCCTTCGACCGCGGGACGATAGAGCATCTCGCCCGAGATCTTGACCTCGCAGTCGCCCTGAATCTTGACGACAGCGAAGCGCGCGTCAAATGGCGCTGGCGCTGCGATGCTCAAACGAGCCACAAAAACCAAACCGATCGTCACCCATGCCAGCTTCCTGATCATAACACCCCCCTGCGTTCAATCACGGATTGAAGCCATCACTACCGAATACTGGCAAATACCTTACACAACCCGTGGCGCGGAGGTCAAGGGCTTCCATGGGCAAATAATTCAGGCAGCGGGAGTCCCCTCTTGACCGTTGAGAAAACGATGCAGAACTCCTAAGAGCCCCCGTGTGGTCGCCGCGGAATACCCTGCGAAAGAGCTGCGAAAGAGCTGCGAAAGAGCTGCGAAAGAGCATTACAATGTCCCGGACACGGGGTAAGATGAAGGTGAGAGGAACGGAGATTATGAACATCCTGTTGGTTTACCCTGAGTTTCCTGACACGTTCTGGAGCTTCAAGTACGCCCTGCAGTTTGTCGGCAAGCGGGCCGCACTGCCGCCCCTGGGCCTTCTCACCGTCGCGTCCATGCTGCCGTCGGAGTGGACGACGCGCCTCGTGGATACCAACGTGCGTCGGCTCACCGACAAGCACATTGCCTGGGCTGACTATGTCTTCATCAGCGGCATGGTCGTACAGCGTGAATCGGCGCGCCGGATCATAGCGCGGTGCAAGGCGGCGGGGCGACGGGTGGTGGCGGGTGGTCCCCTGTTCAGCAGCGAGCACGAGCAGTTCGAGGAGGTGGACCATTTCGTTCTGAACGAGGCGGAGCTGACCCTTCCGCCCTTCCTGGCGGACCTGGCTCAGGGGCGGCCGCAGCGCATCTACGCCTCCTCTCAGTTCGCGGACATGCGGCAAACGCCCGTGCCCGCGTGGCGGTTGCTGGAGCTCAAGCGCTATGCGTCGATGGGCATACAGTTCACGCGGGGCTGCCCGTTCAACTGCGACTTCTGCACGGTCACGGCCCTGCTGGGTCACCAGGTGCGCATGAAATCCTCGGCGCAGATCATCGCCGAACTCGACAGCCTGTACGCCCTGGGGTGGCGCGATGAGGTCTTCTTCGTGGACGACAACTTCATCGGCAACAAGCCCTTCCTGAAGACCGATCTGCTGCCGGCCCTGATCGCGTGGCGGCAGCACAAGCCCGATAACGAGTTCTTCACCGAAGCTTCCATCAACTTGGCTGACGATCAGCTCCTGATGGACCTGATGGTCAAAGCCGGCTTCCGCAAGGTTTTCATCGGCATCGAGACGCCGGACGACGATTGCCTGGCCGAGTGCCGCAAGGTCCAGAACGGGAACCGGGACCTCGTCGCGGACGTCAAGCGCATCCAGCGGGCCGGGCTCCAGGTGCAGGGCGGCTTCATCGTCGGCTTCGACCACGACAAGCCGTCCATCTTCCAGCGGCAGATTGACTTCATCCAGAAGAGCGGGATCGTGACCGCCATGGTCGGCCTGCTGCAGGCGCCCGTCGGGACGCGGCTGTACGAGCGCCTGGCCCTGCAGGGGCGCCTGTCCGCGCCGACTTCGGGCGACAACGTGGATGGGACGACCAACATCATCCCGAAGATGAGCCTGGAAGCGCTGAAGGAGGGGTATCGGCGGATTCTCGACCATATCTATGCGCCCGCGCCGTACTACCGGCGGCTGCGGACGTTCCTGCGCGAGTACAAGCCGCCCCGCCGGCGCCGTCGTGTGCCGTTCTCGCACTTCGTCGCGCTCCTGCGCTCGTTCTACCGACTCGGCATCGTGGGCAGGGAACGGTTCCAATACTGGAAACTCCTGCTCTGGACGCAGTTCAAGCGTCCCCGGCTGCTCACCGAGGCGGTGGTGCTCGCGATCTACGGTCACCACTTCCGCAAGATCTGCGAGCGGCATGTCAAGTGAGGTTCCCGGGGAATGGACTTGACCCGCGCGGCGGATCGTGGCGCAATGCCGCATGTCTTATGTCGTGCCAGACGATCCGACCGCGCCGCGCGTCCCCTCCGCTGCCGACGACGGGGGGGCGCCGGAGCTTGTGCTCTACGACAGTCATCCGGCGATGTTTCGCAATCACCCCTTCGGCTTCATCCTGTCCCTGCTCCTGATCGCCGCCTTCGGTGCGGGCCTGCTGATCCTGTTCGTGTGGTGGCTGCGCTGCCTGGGCGAGCGGCTGACGATCACCAGCGAGCGCACGACGTTCCGCCGCGGCCTGTTGGCGCGGCACACGAGCGACGTCTACCACGCTGACGTACGCAACGTGCAGGTGGACCAGACGCTGTTCCAGCGCATCTTCGGCGTGGGCACTCTCAGCCTCTCCTCCGCGGGGCAGGCGGATGTGGAGATTGTCGCCGCGGGACTCCCGCACCCCGAGCAGGTCAAGAACCTGATCATCCGCTGCCGCCGTGAACAGCGACCGGCGTCGCCGGCGGCGGACGGGCTGCCGCGCCCGGCGCCGGGCAGCTTGGCGCGGGGAAGCGTGCGGACGACGGACGATTGACGCGCCTTTACAACGTCACCCCGCCCTTGCAGATTGCGATCTCGCGGAAGCCGTTGATTTCGTTGCGTGTGCGGGTTCGGCCGCCGGCGATGGCCAGCACGTGGTCGAGCAGCTCGCGTCCGAGCAGCCCGAGGCCGGCGCCCGCCAGCACCCGGCCGGCGTCGAAGTCGATCCAGTGCGGCTTGCGCGCCGCCAGTTCGCTCGTGGACGCGATCTTCAGCGTGGGCACCGGACCGCCAAGCGGCGTGCCGCGCCCCGTGGTGAAAAGCACGAGCTGAACCCCCGCGGCGGCGAGGGCGGTGACGGAGACGATGTCGTTGCCGGGGCCGGAGAGGAAACTCAAGCCCCTCGTGCGCAGACGTCCGGCATACGGGAGCACGTCCACGACGGGGCTGCCGCCGCCTTTCTGGAGACAGCCCAGCGATTTCTCCTCGAGCGTCGTGATGCCGCCGTCCCTGTTGCCCGGCGAGGGATTCTCGTACACGGCCTGCTCGTGTCTGAGGTAGTACGCCTTGAAGTCGTTCACCAGCGCCACGCACTGCTCGAACACCCCGCGGTCCGCGCAGCGGTTCAGGAACAGCGACTCGGCGCCGAACATCTCCGGCACCTCGGTCAGCAGCGTCGTTCCGCCGTGCGCGATCAGCAGGTCGGAGAAGGCGCCGACGACGGGGTTGGCCGTGATCCCCGAAAAGGCGTCCGATCCGCCGCACTTCAAGCCGACCCGCAGCGCGCTCGCCGGCAGGGGGCGCCGGCGGTCGGCCGCGGTTTGCGCCGCCAGTTCCCGCAGCAGGCGCAGCCCGGTCTCTCCCTCGTCGGCTTCCTCCTGCGCCGCCATGAACCGGACGCGCGCGGGATCGCGGTCGCCCAGCAGCGCACGGAAGCGCTCCAGGGTGTTGTTCTCGCAGCCGAGGCCCACGACCAGCACTCCCCCGGCGTTGGGGTGCCGCGCCAGGGCGGCGAGGATGCGCTGCGTGTTGAGGTGGTCTTCGCCCAGTTGGGAGCAGCCATAGGGGTGGGTGAAGGCGAAAACGCCGTCGCACGCGCCGTCCAGGCCCTCGGCGTGGGCGCGCACGGCCAGCGCCCGCGCGGTTTCGTTCACGCAGCCCACCGTGGGCAGGATCCAGAGCTCGTTGCGGATGCCCACCTGTCCGTCGGTTCGTTCAAAGCCTTCGAACGTCAGGGCAGCGCCGGACGGGGCAACGGCATCGGCCGGGGCGGGCGCCGGGTGGTAGGTGTAGCGCTCGAGGCCCGCCAGCGCCGTGCGCAGGTTGTGCCCGTGCACCCAGGCGCCGGGCGCGATGGCGGTTGTGGCTCGTCCGATCGGCAGCCCGTACTTGATCACGACGGCGTCCGCCGGCACGGCGGCCAGCGCCAGTTTGTGGCCGCGCGGCACGTTCTCGCGCACGGTCACGGCTGCGGCGTCGACGGTCAGCTCCAGGCCGGCGGGCAGGTCGTGCAGCGCGACGGCGACGTTGTCGCGGCGGTGGAGCTTGAGGACGTGGGTCGCCTGATTCATGCGGCGTCCCCGGCGGCGATCACAGCGGCCGCGGCGGCACGCATACCGTCGCGCAGCATGCGCTGCAGGTGCGCGGCGACGGCGTCGGCGAAGCCGGGGATGGCGGCCAGGTCGCGGCCCCACAGGGCGGCGTCGGCGAGGCAGGTCGCAACTGCCGCGCGCGGGTCGGGTTCGGGGGCGAGCGCGTGCCACAGCGCCTCGAGCCCGGCCAGCGCCGCGGGTTCGTCCAGGATGGGGTAGGGCGCGCCCTGCCGGCTGCCCTGCAGCGTGCCGTCGGGTGCGCGGACGCCGCGGTAGAAGAACAGCAACGCCGCCAGCGAGAAGGTCAACGCCGGCGGCAGGCGGTTGTGCGTGGCGACGTAGTCGAGCAGCGAGGGGAGTACGCGCACCCGCCACTTGGAGACCGAGTTGAGCGCGATGCTCAGGAGGTTATGGCGGATGAACGGGTTCGCGAAACGCTCCAGCACCGCCGTCGCGTACGCCTCGCGTTCGCGCGGGTCGAACGGCAGCACCGGGAGGATTTCGGCGAACACGGCCTGCCGCAGGAATGCGTGGAAGAGGTCGTCGGCCAGCATGTCGCGCACCGTATCGATCCCCGCGTGGAAGGCGGCAAGCACGCTGGCGGTGTGGGCGCCGTTGAGGACGCGGACCTTGCGCGTGCGGTAGGGACCGAGGTCGTCGGTCCATACCACGTTGAGGCCCGCGGCTTGCAGCGGCAGTTCGGCGGCGAGCGCCGCGGGGCCCTCGATCACCCAGAGGTGGAAATCCTCCGTCGCGACGAGCAGGCGATCCTCGTACCCCAGGGCGGCGGCGAGCGGACCGGCCTCGGCGGTCGGGAATCCGGGCACGATGCGATCCACGAGCGTGTCGAGGAAGGGGTTGTGGTTCAGCACCCAGTCGCGGAACGCGTCGCCGAGGCCCCAACTGGCGGCGTGGCGCAGGACGTACGCGCGCAACGTGCGGCCATTGTGTTCGATCAGCTCGCACGGCAGGAAGAGCAGGCCGCGCGCCGGGTCGCCGTCGAAGGCGCGGAAGCGCTCGTACAGGAGGGCGGCCACCTTGGCGGGAAACGACTCCGGGCAGCGGTCGGGGTCGAACGGCGCCTCGACGTAGGCGATGCCCGCCTCGGTGGTGTTGGAGAGGCAGATGCGCAGCGCAGGCGCGCGGACGCAGGCGCGGACGGCGTCCCAGTCGGCGTAAGGGTCCAACGCCCGACTGATGGCGGTGACGATGCGGCGCTGCTCCACGGGGGCGCCGTTGCGCAGGCCGCGCGGCACGACCGTGAAGAGGCCGTCCTGGGCGTTCAGCGCGGCGGCGGCGCCCTGCCGGATGGGCTGCACGACGACGACCGAGCCCTGAAAGAGGCCGCGCTCGTTGAGGGCGTCGATCATCCAGTCCGCGAACGCCCGCAGGAAGTTGCCCTCGCCGAACTGGATGACGCGCTCCGGGAACGCCGTCAGCGGCCCGCACGTCGCGACGGCCGGCGGCAGCGGGTGGGTGGCCAGGTAGTGGCGCGACAGCAGCGGCATGGCGGCGTTCACCGTTCCTTTCGTGAGCCGCACATTACCAGAGGACGCCGGAAAGGAGAAACGACATTTCACCCGTAGCCCGGCTCAGATTCATCTGCGCCGCGGCTGGACAGGGCTTTGCGGACGCTGCTAGACTGCCGCGCGTTTGATAAAGGGTGGAGGCGGTACATGCATCGGGAGGTTCTACGATGAGCAAGGTGGTGGTGCGGGCAGGGTTGGGGCTGGCGGTGGTTGTCGTGGCGGGGCAGGTCATGGCCGCGGACTGGACGCGCTGGCGGGGGCCGGACGGGAACGGTATCACGGAAGAGAAGGGGTGGAGCCCCGCCGCGTTGGCGCAGGGGCCGAAGATCGCCTGGAAAGCCGACGTGCAGAACGGCTACTCGGCCGTGAGCGTGGCGGCTGGACACGTGTACACGATGGGCAATCGCGACAACAAGGACACCATCTGGTGCCTGGACGAAAAGACCGGCGCCAAGGTGTGGTCGCACAGCTACCCGTGCGACGGCGGTTCCTACGAGGGGCCGCGCGCCACGCCGACGGTCGAAGACGGCCTGGTTTACACGATCAGCCGTAACGCGCAGGTCTTCTGCCTGCGTGCGGCGAACGGCGAGGTCGTGTGGTCGCGCGAGTTGTTCAAGGACTCCAAGGCCGCGAACATCGTCTGGGGCATCGCCGGGTCGGTGTGCATCGAAGGCAAGCTCCTGCTCGTGAATGTGGGCGAGTCCGGCGCGGCGCTGGACAAGGCCACCGGCAAGACGGTGTGGGCGTCGGCCGGCAAGAGCGGCTACTCCACGCCGGTCGTGGTCACCGACAAGGGCAAGCGCGTGGTCGTGCTGTTCAGCCAGAACGATGTGCGGGCTGTCGAGGTGCAGACCGGCGCCAAGCTGTGGTCGCACCCCTGGGAAACCAGGTACGATGTCAACGCTGCCGACCCCGTCATGGACGGCAATCGCGTATTCATCTCCTCCGGCTACGACAAGGGGTGCGCGATGCTGGATGTGACCACGAGCACGCCGAAAGTGGTGTGGCAGCAGAAGAACATGCGCAACCACTTCAGCTCCTGCGTCCTGTGGAAAGGGCACCTCTTCGGCATTGACGGCAACACCGGCGGCGGCACGTTGCGGTGCCTGGATTGGCAGACCGGTCAGGAGAAGTGGAGCCACAACACGGGCTTCGGCTCGCTGATCATCGCGGACGAGAAGCTGATCATCCTCAACGAGAACGGGCATCTGTCGGTGGCCGAGGCCTCGCTGACCGGCTACAAGGAACTGGCTGCCGGGCGGATTATCGAGCGCAAGGTGTGTTGGACGGCGCCGGTGCTGAGCAACGGCCGGCTGTACGGCCGCAACAGCCACGGCGACCTGGTTTGCGTGACGTTGGCGCCGTGAGTGCGGAGCCGGCTGGCGGGATCCCATGAATGCGAAGCGCGTACTGCTGTGTACCTGTGCGGGTGAGCGGCTGCTGGCGGAGTCGACGCTGGCCGCCGCCCGCGCGGAGCTGGCCCGCCGCGGTGTCGCGCTGTGGGAGGTGCCCGATCTTTGCCGGCTCGTGGCGGAGCGCGATCCGCGCCTGGCGGCATGGTGCGCGCCTGGGCCGGTGCGGGTGCTGGCCTGCAAGCCGCGGGCCGTGCGCTGGCTGCTGCACGCGGCCGGCGCGGTGGCCGATGTGGCGACCGTGGCCTGTGGCGACCTGGCGGCCGCGGCGTCCGGCGACATCTCGGGTGTGTTGGACGGTCTGCTGACGGCCGACGCCGCGCCTGATCCGGCCGTGCCGGCGCCGCCCGCCATGCCTGCTGAGGCGGATGCCACCCCGCCCAGGCCGGCTTGGTTTCCGGTGATTGACCAGGCGCGCTGCCGTAACTGCGGGCAATGCACAAGCTTCTGTCTTTTCGGTGTTTACGGGCCGGACGAGCGCGGCTGGGTGCAGGTGCGCGACCCGCTGCGGTGCAAGGATCACTGTCCGGCCTGCGCCCGCATCTGTCCCGAGGTCGCCATCATCTTTCCGAAGCTGCCCGAGGCGCCGCTCAATGGCGCGGAGATCGCCGACGAAGCCGCCCAGCAGGCACGCATTCGGGTGGACATGGAGCGCATCCTCGGCGGCGATCCCTACGCGGCTCTGGCCGCCCGCCAGGACAAACGCCGGCGGCTGTTGAAGGATACCCTCAGTCCCACCCGTGCGCAGGAGGAGCGTGCGCGCTGCGCCCGGGCCGCCGGCGTGGTCGTGCCCGACGCGCCGCCGACGGGGGGGCTGCCGACATGATGGGAGCGCTTACCCGCCGCTTTCTGACCGAGCCGGCTCCCCGGCTCCTGTGGAAGTTCTCGTGGAACTTCGGCTGGAAGGGCATGCGGTCGGTGCAGCGTTTCCAGCGGCGGCTTAAGCGCGGCGAGCACTTTCCCGCCTTCCTGTTCCTCTCCCTCACGAGCGCCTGCAACCTCTCCTGCCAGGGGTGTTGGGTCGGTGTCGAGGGGGCCCCGCAGGTGCTCGACCCGGAGGTCGCGGACCGTGTCATCCGCGAGGCCAAGGCTTACGGGTGCTTCTTCTTCGGCATCCTCGGCGGCGAGCCGTTGCAGTACCCCGGTCTTGTCGCGCTGCTGGAGCGCCACCCCGACTGTTACTTCGTCGTCTTTACGAACGGCCTGCTGCTCGACGACGCGATGGCGGCTGAGTTCCGCCGCCTGGGCAACGTCAGCCCGCTGATCAGCGTCGAAGGCTCGGAGGTGGTCAGTGACGAGCGCCGGGGCGGGGCCGACGTGCATGCCCGGACGCTGGCCGGCATCGCCTGCGCCGCCCGGCACCGGCTCGTGACCGGCGTCGCGACGAGCGTCTGCCAGTCGAACATGGACGACCTGGTCTCGGACGCCTTTCTGCGGGAGCTCGTGCGGCTGCGCGTGCACTACGCCTGGTACTACATCTACCGTCCCGTCGGGCCGCGGCCCCACCCCGAGCTCGCGCTGCGCGCGGAGCAGGTGCAGGTCCTGCGGCGGTTCATCGTCGAGGCGCGCCACCGCTTCCCGCTGGTGATTGTGGACGCCTACTGGGATCACGACGGGCGGGCGCTGTGCCCGGCCGCCACGGGCATTGCGCACCACATCGCGCCGAATGGCGCCATCGAGCCGTGTCCCCCGCTGCAGTTCGCCGCCGAGAACGTGAACGACGCGCGGCCGCTCGCCGAGCTGGTGGGCGGGTCGGCTTACCTGGCCGGCTTCCGCCGGATGGCGTGCGCGACCACGCGCGGCTGCGTGATCATGGAGCAGCCCGAGGCCATCGTGGCGCAGGCCGCCGCGGATGGCGCGCGCGACAGCAGCGGGCGCGGGCGGGTCGCCGCGGAGCTGGCCGCCCTGCCGCCCTGCGCCAGCCACCATCAGCCGGGCGCAGAAATTCCGGAATCGCACTGGATGTATCGGGTCGCAAAGAGGTATTGGTTCTTCGGGTTTGGCGCTTATGGCTGATACGACACAGAATGGCGTGACGGCGAATCTGCCCGTGGCTGCCGCCGAAAGGCAGCGGCTGCGCGAGGCGGCGCGCCTTTACGTGCAGGCCTGCCGGTTGGTGCCGCCGCTGGGCATGGACGAACTCCGCCAGCACGCGGCCACGCTCATGGCGCGCGAGGGGCTGCCCGCTGAGCTGGCCGACTTCATGATGGTCCTGGTCAGCAACGCCGTCTGGCGGGATACCGTGGCGGCGATTCCCTTCGAGCGTCGCATGCTGCTGCTGCCCCAGTGCCTGCGCAATCGGGCGGTCTGTCGCGCCGAGATGGACGAGCTGGGCGTGCTGTGCATGGAGTGTGGCGCCTGTCCGATCGGCGGCCTGCAGGCCGAGGCCGAGCGGCTGGGCTACGTCGTGCTCGTGGCGGAGGGCGCCACCGTCGTGGCGAAGCTGCTCGAGGGCGGCAAGATCGACGCCGTCATCGGGGTGAGCTGTCTCAGCGCCCTCGAGCGCTCTTTCCCGCACATGGCGTCCGGCGCCGTGCCGGGCATCGCCATCCCGCTCGTGCGCGACGGCTGCACGGGCACCACCGTGGACGAGGAGTGGATCCGCGAAGCCATCGCGCTGCGGGTCGCGGCCGACTGGTGCGGCTGGCAGGATCCCGACGCCCTGCGCGAAACGGTGCGGGAGTGGTTTACGCCCTCCGCGCTCGACGCGCTGATGGGGCCGGCGGCCTCGGCCACGGAGCGTATCGCGCGCGGTTGGCTGCTGAAGGGCGGCAAGCGCTGGCGGCCGTTGCTCACGGCCTGCGCGTACCAGGCGCTGCTGGGGCGCGTTGGCGCCCTGCCTGCCGGTGTGGCGCAGCTCGGGCTCGCCGTGGAGTGCTTTCACAAGGCCTCGCTGGTTCACGACGACATCGAGGACAGCGACAACGAGCGCTACGGCGAGGCGACGCTGCACCGCGCGCACGGCGTTCCGGTGGCGATCAACGTGGGCGACTTCCTGCTCGGCGAGGGGTACCGCCTCATCGCCGCCTGCGGGTTGCCCGCGGAGGCCGTCGGGCGGCTGTTCACCGTCGCCGCGGAGGGTCACCGCCTGCTGAGCCTGGGGCAGGGGGCGGAGCTGGTGTGGGTGCGTCAGCCCGGCATGGCGACTGTCGGGGAAGTGCTCGAGATCTTTCGCCAGAAGACCGCCCCGGCCTTCGACGTGGCGCTGCGGCTGGGCGCCATCGCCGGCGGGGCGGACCCCGCGATGTGCGAGATCCTGCGCGTGTTCAGCGAAGCGCTGGGCGTGGGTTACCAGATTCGCGACGACCTGGACGACCTGCAGGACCTGGATGCGACCGGCGAGGCCGTGGTCACGCGCCCGACGCTGCCGCTGGCGCTGGCCTGCGAGCAGGCTGACGCCGCTGAGCTGGCGAGCCTGTGGGGCCACGCCACAGCGCCCGACGCGCGCCACGCGCGCCTGCGCGAGTGGGTCGCGCAGGAGTGGATTGCCGAGAAGACCCGGCAGCTGCTCGAACACTACAAGCGCCAGGCGGTGCGCTGCCTCAGCCAGCTGCAGCACGCGGCGCTGAAGTCGCTGCTGCAGCGGACCGTCAGCCGGATTCTGGACGGCGGTCGTCAGGAGTAGCCCCATGAACGCAGAGATTCCAGCGCATCCGGCCAGCCATGCCATGCTGACCACGGCCATGCTCGCGCTCGACGTGCTGGACGGCGAAGGGGTCGGACAGCTGCGCCGCTTCCTCCACGGCCGCCGCCATCCGGACGGCGGGTACGTCGGGCGGCACGGGCAGCGCGACCTCTACTACACCGCGTTCGGCGTGGAGAGCCAGATCATCCTCGACGACTGTGCTCCGCACCCGGCTTGGCTCGCCGGGCTCGTGCCGGCGGACGCGGGCACGCTGGACCTGCCGCACCTCGCCTGCCTGGCGCGCTGCCTCGTGCGCCTGGACGACACGCCCGTGGCCCCGTCCGCGGTCGAGCGGCTGGCCGCGCAGCTCGAGGTCTTCCGGGCGGCGGACGGCGGCTATGGCCTGCGGCCCGGCCAGGCCGAATCCTCGGTCTACGCCTGCTTCCTGGCGCTGCTGACCGCCGGCGACCTGCGGCTGCCGTTCCCCGGTGCGGACGTGCGCCGGGCCGTGCGCGCGCTGCAGCGCGCCGACGGCGCCTTCGTGTCGGGCGGCGGGCACCCCGAGCCTACCACCACGACGACGGCGGCCGCCGTCGTCGTCCTGTCGCACCTGGAAGACACCGCCGGCTCTGCCGCACGCGACTGGCTGCTGGCGCGTTCCCACCCCGAGGGCGGTTTTTGCGCCTCCGAACTGGCGCCGTGCCCCGACACGCTGTCCACCGCCACGGCGCTCTACGCCCTGCGGCGGCTGCAAGACCTGGGCGAGGTGGACAGTCTGGGCTGCTTCGAGTTCATCACGGCGGTCTGGGACGAGGCCAGCGGCGGCTTCCGCGGGCACCAGCTCGATCCCCTGGCCGACTGCGAGTACACCTACTACGGCCTGCTGGCGCTGGGCTGCCTGGCGCCGGGGGCCTGACCCGTCGGTTTTGAAAGGGGCGTTGCCGTGGATCCAGCCGCCTTGAGCGCCACCTTGCGGCAGGCCGTGCAAGGCCTGTTGGCCGAGCGGCTGCCCGACGGGCACTGGGACGGCGGCTTGAGCAGCAGCGCCCTCTCGACCGCTGTCGCGGCCTTCGCCCTCCAGCGCGCCGACGCGGCGGCCCAGCGCCCGGTCGTGGCCCGCGCGCTCGACTGGCTGGCCGCGCACGCGAACGCCGACGGCGGCTGGGGCGACACGCCCGACAGCCCGAGCAACCTGAGCACGACGCTGCTCGTTTGGTCGGCCTTTGCCGCGGGCGCCGATACGCCCGAACGGCGCGCCGCCGAAGCTGGCGCCTTGCGCTGGGTCCGGCAACGGTGCGGCGCCGAGGCGCCCGGGCGGATCGTGGAGGCCGTGACCGCGCTGTACGGCGGCGACCGGACCTTCGCCGCGCCGATCCTCTGCCTTTGCGCGCTGGCCGGGCGGCTGGGGCCGGACGACGTCGCGTGGCCGCTGACGCCGCCCCTGCCGTTCGAACTCGCGCTGCTGCCCCGGTGGCTGTTCCGCTGGCTCGGGTTGCGCGTGGTGAGCTACGCGCTGCCGGCGCTGATTACGATGGGACTGCTGCGGCAGCGGCGGCATCCCGCCGGCGGCCGGCTGCGCACGCCCTGCGCGGGGTTGCTGGCGCCCGCGCTGCTCGCCCGCCTCGAGCGCCTCCAGCCGCCGCACGGCGGGTTCCTGGAAGCCGCGCCGCTGACGGGTTTCGTCGTCATGGCGCTGGCGGGCGCGGGCTACGGCGCGCACCCGGTCGTGGCGCGGGGCGTGCGCTTCCTCCTCGACACCGTCCGTGCCGACGGCAGCTGGCCGATCGACACGAACCTCGCCACGTGGGTCACGACGCTGGGTGTGCAGGCGCTTGCCGGCGCCGGCGTGCGGGATCCGGCCGATCCGGCCGGCGCGGCGGTGGCGGCGTGGCTGCTCGCCCAGCAGTCCCGCGTGCAGCACCCCTTTACGCAGGCCGCCCCGGGCGGCTGGGGCTGGTCCGATCGCGCGGGCGCCGTGCCCGATGCCGACGACACGGCCGGCGCCCTGCTGGCGCTGCACCGTCTCGCGCGGCCGGCGGACGAAACGCGCGCCGCCGTCGTGGCGGGTACGCGCTGGCTGCTGGACATGCAGAATGGCGATGGCGGCTGGCCGACCTTCTGCAAGGGGTGGGGCAAGCTGCCCTTCGACCGGAGCTGCCCCGACATCACGGCCCATGCCCTGCGCGCGCTGGATGCCTGGTACGACGCCCTGGAGCCCGCCGCGCAGGCGCGGACTGACGCGGCCATGGCGGCCGGCATGCGCTACCTGGAACAGACGCGCCGCGACGACGGGGCGTGGGAACCGCTGTGGTTCGGCAACCAGGCCGCGCCGGGGGGCGTGAACGCCGTGTACGGCACCGCCCGCGTGGTGCTGGCGCTGGCCGACATTTCGCCGGGACGGCTGCCCGCGCGCGACGCCCTGCAGGAGGAGGGCGTGCGGTGGCTGGAGGAGGCGCAGGGGGCGGATGGCGGGTGGGGGGGGGCGCCGGGGTGCGCGCCCTCGATCGAAGAGACCGCGGTCGCCGTGGAAGCTCTCGCGGCGGCGGGGGCGGCTGCGCCGGCCTGGCGCGGCGCGGCCTGGCTGGTGGATCGGACCGGGGGCGGCGAGGCGTTTCCCGCCGCGCCCATCGGGCTCTACTTCGCGAGTCTCTGGTATGCCGAGCGGCTCTACCCGCGCCTATTCACGATCGCCGCCCTGGGACGCGTGGCGCGGTCGGACGGCGGCAGCGGCGACAGAACCTGACGCTTGTTCTGCGGGGCGCCTCGACGCCCAAGCGGAACAGACGGCGCCGATTCGTCGAGGCCCGCGGCGAACTGCTTTCGGGTCACCGGGGCAGTTCAAGGGCAGGGACCGCGATACGTGCCTTCTTGTGGTCCATCGACCGCGATGGGCGGCCTGTCTCCGTCCTAGCGGGGTCGCGCAACATGCTTGAACCTAGAAATCGCAGATGACGCAGATGAACGCAGATAAGGTATTCAGGAATAACATTTTACGTCTTGCTCGGGTTTTTCCATGTGGCACCAACTCGTTCAGTCACAAGTCGTTGATGATCTGTGTGCATCTGCGTAATCTGCGGACGAACTCCCGGTTTCAGGTACATGGCACATAACGGCCGGGGACGGCCGTCTCCATGGCGTGGGCAGACGACGAGGCGTGGAGACGGCGGTCCCCGCCGTTATCGCCCCCCTTGCGTCACTGAGGCGTCGCGCAACATGCTTGAAACGGCTTGCGCGGTATCCATTAAAGAGCTGCGCTTTGTGGTGACAAACGGAAAGGTGGTCTGAAATGAAGACGGACAGCCGTCTACCGTGTCGACGGGACCGTTCTCGAAAGCAAGCGCGCTCTGGCGTGGAACCCGCCTTCGCCGCAGACGGCTACGGCGAGGCAAGGGGGCGCAACCGGCGGAGCGGCCAGTCACTACCAACTGTCAACGGCGTCGAGAAAGCTGGTTCTCTTGCCAGGACGCCAGTTATCAACCGGGGCGTGGCCCGTCCAACATCTCGCGCACCTTGCGCGCGAGGTCGTTACGCGTGAACGGCTTCGACAGGAACTGCATACCCTCGTCCAGCACGCCGCGCTGGGCAATCACGTCGGCCGTGTAGCCGGACATGAACAGCACCTTGACGCCTGGCCTGAGCGCGCTGATGCGTTGCGCAAGTTGCCGCCCATCCATCCCCGGCATGACCACGTCCGTCAGCAAGACATGGATGTCACCGGGATGCTGGGCTGTCATCTTCAAGGCTTCCCCCGGGGTCTCCGCCACCAGGACTTTGTAGTCAAGGGCTTCCAGGAAC
>CAYOBW010000095.1:0-24326 GCA_964402115.1 uncultured Victivallales bacterium | reverse complement strand
CCTGGGACCCACGGGCGTGGGCAAGACCGAGCTGGCCAAGGCGCTGGCCGTGACCCTGTTCGACGCCGAGGCGAATCTCGTGCGGCTGGACATGAGCGAGTACATGGAGAAGCACACCGTCTCGCGCCTGGTCGGGTCGCCCCCGGGCTACGTGGGACACGAGGAGGGCGGGCAGCTCACCGAGAAGGTGAAGCGCCACCCCTACTCGGTGGTGCTGCTCGACGAGATCGAGAAGGCGCACCCCGACGTGTTCAACATCCTGCTGCAGATTCTCGAGGACGGACGGCTGACGGACTCCCACGGGCGCACGGTGAACTTCAAGAACACGCTCGTGATCATGACCAGCAACCTCGGCTCGCCGCACCTGCTGGAAGGGATTGACCGCCAGGGTCACATCACGGAAGGGGCACGGCGGGAGGTCATGGACGAGCTGCGCCGGAAGTTCCGGCCCGAGTTCCTGAACCGCGTGGACGAGACCGTGCTCTTCAAGCCGCTGACGCTGGCGGAAATCGGGCAGGTGGTGGACCTGCTGACAAAGGATCTGCAGGGCCGGCTGGCCGAGCGCGGGATCGCGTTGACGCTGACCGATGCGGCGCGCAAGCTGATCGCCACGGAGGGCTACGATCCGGTGTACGGCGCGCGACCGCTGAAGCGCTTCATCCAGCGCGAGCTCGAAACCCCCGTCGCCCGCCGCATCATCGCCGGCACGGCTGCCGACGGCGCCACGGTTACCGTGGATGCCAGGGGCGGCGAGTTGGTGATCGGGTAGGGCGGGCTTACTTCCGCATATCCCGCGATGTCGCCAGGGCGATCACGCGGCCCTGGTCGCCGGTGGCGCAGTAGAAGTGGTAGACGCCGCCGTTGTGTTTGATCAGCCAAGGCTTGTGCGCGTACTCCTTGTCCCACGGCTCGGAGGGCTCGACCAGGTGCGGCCCCGTCCACTTTGTCCAGTGCACGAGGTCGTACGAGCACGCGAAGGTGTCGAACGCCCTGGGTTTCCAGAACGCGCCGAAATAGAACATCACCCAGACATCGCCGATCTTCACGATTTGCGGATCGCCGGAGATGCCGCTGCCGTTGTCCACGACAGGTTCCTTGCCGAACCGCAGCCAGGTGCGCATGTCCTTCGACACGGCCATGCCGATGCGCTCGTACCCCGAGGCCTTCTTCGCGTTGTAGTACATCACGAAGGGGTAGCCGAGGCGTTCCTCCCTGTCCCAGATGATGTTGCTCTTGTACTGCGTCAGTTTCTCGAAGTCGCGGCAGTCCGGCTGGTCGCGGGTGAGGACCGGCAGGTCGAGCCGGTTCCATTCGGCGGGCTGCGTCGGTTCGGTGGTCCAGGCGATGCCGACGGCCAGCGGATCGGTTTCGTAGCCTTTCAGCGCACCGCCGAGGTAGGACAGCCAGTACTTGCCGTCATACGGCTGCAGCTGGCAGGTGCCTCCCCACGTGTAGTCTTGCAGGGCAAGGTAGCCGCCGACCTGCTGCGCGTCCCACGTGCCCTGGCGGAAACTCAGGATCTTGCCGCGGCCGACCCACGTCAGCAGGTCCTTGCTCTCGGCGAGCGCGGTTTCGTACCCCGCACCGTCGAAGACGATATACAGCATATACCACGTGTTCCCGTGACGGAAGACGCCGGGGCAATCGACTTTCCGGCCGGCCTCGGGCTTGAGGACGATCCCGTACTTGAATGGCGTCTTGACCTCCTCGTACACGGTCTGCAGGACGCTCTCCGGGACGGGCTTGGCCGCCTGCCGGTCCGGCTCGACGATCGGGCGCGCCGGAGCCGCGGGATCCGCGGCCAGGGCCGCCGACAGGCCGCCGGCGCAGAGGATCGCCGTCCGGAGCGTGGATAATGCCTGGTTGTGCATCGCTTTCATCTCCCGTTGCCGGCGGCGCGCCAGACGGGTCCAGGTTTCTGCCCGGGCCTGCGGTTTGCGCGTGTCTCCGGTGTATGTCGCGGGCAGTATCGCAGACGCACCGGAAGACCGCAAGCCGGTCGCGTGGCGGCTCACTAGGACCGCCTGGCATTGTCCGCACTTTCTGGGGTGCTCGGCGTGCTGCATGCGATCCTGTCGAAACGGTACAGCAGATCGCGCACAGTCTGCCTGGCGCCGTGCGGGCACCGTGCGTGTGCCGGGGGAGAACCCGGGCGGGTGGATGCCCCGTGGTACGGTCGGTCCCTGCCGGTGGGCCTGAAAGCCCCCTGGAATGCTCCCCGCTGATTTCCAGTTCATTTCGGGCGGGTTTCTGCCATAATATGAGCCTGGAACGTGGTTTGCCACGAAGGCCCCCGTCCTGGAGGGAGATCGGATCATGACCAAGCACGGTTTTGCAGTGTTCACGCGGATGGTGGGCGCAGGATTCAGCCTGTTTGCCTTCACGGCCCTGGCCGACAGCTCCTGGAACGTGGATGCCGACGGGGACTGGCACACGGCCGCCAATTGGAACAATGGCGTGCCGCAGGGCGAGAACGTGAAGGCCACCCTTGGCGGCGCCATCGCGGCCAACCGGGTCATCACGCTCACGCAGAACGTCAGCCAGATCGGAACGGTTGAGTTCAACGACGACAACAATTATCTGATCACAGGCGGCTTCACGATCAACCTGGACACCAGCGGATCCTGGGGCTACGTGACGGGCGCCGGTGGCGGGGCGCACAGCATCGCCTCGTCCCTCGACCTGAAGTGGGTCAACCTGCAGGTCGGCAACGCCTCCGCGGGCGACCTGACGATCTCCGGCGTGATCCAGGCCACGGCGGCCGGCTTCGGCGCCGTGGAGAAGGTCGGCGCCGGTGTGCTTGTCCTCAGCGGCCCCAATACGTACAGCGGGAAGACGACCCTCACGGCCGGCAAGCTCAAACTCGGGGCCGCCGGCGTTATTCCGGACAGCTCGGACGTGGACGGGTCCGCGGGCGTGCTGGACCTGAACGGGTTCAACGAGTCCATCAACAGGCTCGGCGGCAGCGCCGGCGTGACCAACAACTCGGCCACGGCAGCAACGCTGACGATCGGCGCCGGCAACGGCACAGGCTGGAACCACACCGGGCTGATCCGCGGCAACGTGTCCGTCGCGAAGGCCGGCACCGGGACGCAGCAGTTCAGCAGCGCCCACGCTTTCAGCGGCAGCGTCACGGTCAACGCCGGCACGCTGGATGTGCGCACCAGCGTCCAGACCGTCGGGGGCGGTTGGATCGTCAATGGCGGCGTCCTGCTCAACGGCGGCGGTCGCCTGGACGGCAGTGGCGTCACTGTCAACAGCGGCGGCACCTGCCGGATCCCGACCGGTGGCGGCGATTCGATCGGCAACGCCCGCCCGGTGGTGGTCAACGACGGCGGCATGTTCGACTTCCAGCAGGCCCTCGTGGAGACCGTTTCCGCCCTGAGCCTGAGCGGCGCCGGCATCGGCGGCGTCGGCGCGCTGGTGAACAGCGCCAATACGGCGGCGCTGCTGACCCCGACCGGCGGCACGACCCTCACCGGCCCCGCGACCATCGGCGTGACCCAGGGCACCGCCTCGCTCACGCTCAACAACGCGATCGGCGGCGCCTTCGGCCTGACCAAGGTCGGCGCCGGCACCCTGGCGCTCGGCACCCGCGCCACCTACACCGGCGGCACCACCGTCACCGGCGGCACGCTTAACCTGACTGGCGGAGGCGGTTCGGCCGGCACCATCCGGGGCACGGTGACCGTCGGCAGTGGCGCCACGCTGCAGCTCAGCGCGCAGGATGTGACCGGCTACGGCACGGGCACGGACCGCCTCAGTGTGATCAACGTCAACGGCGGCACGCTGCGCGTCAACACCACGCTCAACCAGACCATGAACGCCGCGATCACGCTGGCCGGGGCCACCGTCTCCGGCGTCGCCGGCAGCAACATCGACCTCTACAACAACGGGGCCAGCGTCTCGACCCTCGCCGCCGCCGCCACGTCCACGATCTCGGTGCCGACCATGAACCTGCGCCAGAACGACACCCCATTCACCGTGGCCGACGGCGTGGCGACCCCGGACCTGCTGGTCAGCAGCATCCTGGGCAATGGCAATGTGGGCAACCACAACCTGGTGAAGAACGGGCCCGGGACCCTGCTCCTGTCGGCCAACAACACCTACACCGGAACGACGCGGATCAACGATGGCACGCTGCAGATTGGCAACGGTGGCATTACGGGCACGCTGGGCAGCGGCGCGGTGACGGACAACGGCATGCTGACGTTCAAGCGCAGCGACAACATCGCGTACGGCCAGGCCATCACCGGCACGGGCGGATTGACCCAGGCCGGCGCCGGCGCGCTGACGCTGTCGGCCCAGAATGCGTATTCGGGAGGCACAACGGTCAACGCCGGCATCCTGCGGCTTAACCAGGGCCCCAGCAATATCGGCACGATCCGGGGCGCGCTGACCGTCAACGCCGGCGCGCTGGCCGAGTCGCTCGTGAAGGATTCCGTGGGCTACGACGGCACGGGCAACCTGTCTGTGCTCAACCTCAACGGCGGCACCTTCTCGCATACGCCGAACCAGAACCTTACGCTGGGGGCCTGCACGATCAACCTGGCGGGCGGCACGCTGCAAACGACGGATCCGGCCGGCTACTTCGACTTCCTGGACAACATCGCCGTCCAGGCGCTCGCCAGTGCCGCGCCTTCCACGATCGCCGGGCGGATCAACCTGCGGGCCGGCCAGCCCCTGACGGTCTTCACCGTGGCCGACGGCGGCGCCGTTACGGACTTGGTGGTCAACGCGACCATCACGGAAGAGTCGGTCGGCAAGGCGCTCACCAAGTCCGGCGCGGGCGCAATGGCCCTGAACGCCGCCACCAGCTACAGCGGCGCCACCACGGTCAACGGCGGCACGCTGCTCGTAAACGCCGTCCACGGCGGCGGCGCCACGGCGACCTACGCCGTCACCGGCGCCGTCCTCGGCGGGAGCGGATCCCTGCCCGGCCCGGTGACCGTGGGGGGCGACGGCGTGCTGGCGCCGGGGGCCGCGGGGACGAACGGCGTGGGAACCCTCACGGTGAATGGCGCCGTGGACCTGCAGGCGGCTTCTACCCTGCACATCAACCTCCGGCCGGCCGGCTGCGATCAGCTGCTCATGACGGGCGCCTATACGCTGGGACTCGCGGGCTCCGCGCTGGAGGTCGTGCTGCCAGCGGGGTACGTACCCGATCCCGACACCGCGTTCACGATCGTCTCCGGCTTCTCCGTACGAACCGGCACGTTCATGGATCTGCCGGACGGCCAGGAGTTCCTGTCCGGCGGTTCCGCGTTCATCATCCGCTACGACCCGCACGCCATCGTGCTCGCCGCGCGCAAGATCGACAACGGCACGGTGTTCGTCGTGCGGTGAGTCGGGGCGCCGTGAGCCGGGCGGAGGACCGGGGACGGGTGCATAACACCGGTAAACCGAACACTTTTCTGGGCTGAACGCCCTTCAGGATCACCGTTCCGCCCCGCCGATCACCGCAGCAAGATCACCGTTCCGGGGCGCGCGATCCAGCCGGGGATGGTCACGCTGTCGAGGTTGACCCAACCCCAGCCACCCTGGCGCACGTCGAGCAGGTCCAGCGTGTACGTTGCGCCCGGGTCGAGGGCCGCGAGCTGAACGGCCGTGAAGACCACCTGCTGCCAGTCGTTGCCGGGCGAGGACTTCGTGCCGGCGAGAACGAACATCTCGCTCTGCACGTTGCGCAGGGCGACGCCCAGGAACGAGGGGAACGGTGCGGCGCCGGGGCTGTCGAACGCGGTCGCGGGGACATCGGCCACGCGCTTGCCCGTGGCATCGGCGCCGTAGCCGTGACCGCCACAGAGCCATGCGGCCAGGTCGCCGTTGCCGGTGAGCCGAAACTCCGGCGAACGCAGCCACAGCGTGCCGTGCGTCGAGTCCTGGTAGTAGAGCGGATCGCCCCCGAACGCCGGGATGTGGAGGCCGACGAAGTGCGTGCCGGCCTGCGGGGTTGCGTTCGGCGAGCTCACGCCGGGCGGCTGGATGGCGAACAGCTGCCGGCCCGTTCCGTCGGTGGAGACAACGCGCCACCCCTGCAGGGTCCCGTCGTCGAAGTCGTACACGAGCGGGGGCAGCGGCTGGCCGACCGTGAGCACGAACGTGTCGCGCGCGGTCCGGCTGCCGTCGCTGACGGTGAGCGTGATCGTGGCGCGCCCGCGCAGGCCCGCAAGCGGCGTGACCGTGACCGTGCGGTTGGACCCCGAGCCGCCGAAGACGAGGCCGGCGTTGGGCACGAGCCACGTGCTGGACGACGAGCCACTCAGGGTCAAAGCCGCCGCCGGGGTTTCGGCGTCGCCGAGGGTGACCGGAATGGGGCCGGTGCTGCCGCCGGCGGCGATGGCACGGTCCGCGACGTCGCTGATGGTCGGCGGCGTGTTGGGCGTCTCTGCCAGCACGCCCGGAATGCTCACGGTGTCGCAGTTGAACCAGCTCCAGGCGTTGTTCCGGGCGTCGATGAGGTCGAGCGTGTAGGCGGCCCCCTGGTCCAGCGCCGCGAGTCGCGCGGCCGTGAACACCACCTGCTCCCAGCCGAAGCCGTCGGTCGCACGGCCCCCGCTCAGCACGAACGCGCCGGTGGTGACCTGGCGGAGGACCACGCCATGCCACCCGCCGCTGACCGTGTCCACCGAACTGGCGGGCACGGCGGCTTCATTGGCCGGCGGGGTGGCCAGCGGGTTGACGCCTCCGCCCATGAGCCAGAAGCTCAGGTCCCCGGCGCCGTTGAGCGTGAACGCGGGCGAGCGCACCCAGAGCGTCTGGTGGGCGAGGTCGGCAAAGCCCTGCCAGGTGTCCGCCAGATGCTGCTTGATCGCGAACGCGCCGGCCTGGGCGTCGCCGCCGCCGGCCACCTCGAAGTACTGGGGCGAGTAGTCGTTGTTGGTGCGGATGTTCGTCCAGCCCTGGAACGTGCCGTCGTCGAACTCGAAGAAGAGCCGGTTGTCCGCGGACGATCCGGTTGGCGTCACCGCGGCCCAGGTGCTGCCGATGCGGAGCTCGTCGGCGCTGAAGCCGGCGCCCTGGAGGAAGTGGGCGAAACTCGTCCGGTCGAAGGTCAGGTTGAAGCCGGATAGCGTGGCGCCGCCGGGGGGCTCCACGCCGCCGAGGTTGCCGGGGTTCCGCCAGACGGTGAGCGAATCGGCGTTGTCCGCCGCGCTGAGCACGAACTTGATGACGAACAGGTTGACCTCGGCGTCCACCGCGCCCAGATCGGCGCGCAGCGCGCTGTTGTTGAGCACGCGCAGGCCGTAGTTGATGTGGCCGAAGTCGCCCGCGTTCTGGCCAAGCTGCAGCGTGCGATGGGCGCCATCGTCGAAGCCGCCGCCGTGGAGTTCAAAGGCGCGGTAGCGGGCGGCATCGTCGCCGTCCATCCGCAGCAGCAGCGACAGGTAGACGGTGCCCGCCGTCGCCGCCGTGAGGGGCGCGCTGAGGACGCGGCCGCTGCGGGTGCCGTCGGGCACGGAGATCCGGCCGCCAGACGACTGGAGTCCGGTGTAGGAGAGCGGAATCGCGCTGAGCTGAACGTCGCCGTTGGAGGCCTTGATCCACGCGGTGCTCCAGCCC
Source organism: uncultured Victivallales bacterium (assembly GCA_964402115.1). Classification (GTDB taxonomy): domain Bacteria; phylum Verrucomicrobiota; class Kiritimatiellia; order UBA8416; family CAYOBW01; genus CAYOBW01. Next base: position 16,763 of record CAYOBW010000095.1, on the reverse strand, counting down.
GTCAGCGTCGGATTCTGCCCGCCGAGGTTGCCCGTGGCGTATTCGCCGGCCGCCGGGTTGCCGCCGGCGAGGAAATGATCCTCGGCCGCCAGCGCCTGGCCCGGGCTCGTGACCGTGAGCAGGAACGTGTCGCTGGCGGTCAGTTCGCCGTCGCTGACCGTGACGGTGATGGTGGCGCTGCCGGTCCGGCCCGCGGCGGGCGTGACCGTGACCGTGCGACTGGCGCCGCCGCCGCCGAACACGATGTTGGCGTTCGGCACCAGGGAGGCGTTGGAGGAGCTGCCGCCGAGGGTGAGCGCGCCGGGGTCGGTCTGGGCGTCGCCAACCGTGAAGCCGATCGCCCCCGTGTTGGCGTCGCGGTCGATCGTGCGGCCCGTGATATCGCTGATGGTGGGCGCCGTGTTGCCGCCGCCGGGCAGCGTTCCGGGTATCGTCACGCTGTCCATGGCGACCCAGCCCCAACCGCCGTGGCCCTGATCGATCAGGTCGAGCGTGTAGCGCGCGCCCTGGTCGAGGGCCGCGAGCTGAGCCTGGGTGAAGGTCGCCTGCTGCCAATCGTCGCCCGAACTGACCTTGGAGCCGGAGAGCGCGAAGACGCCGGTGCCGACGTTGCGCAGGGCGACGCCCTGAAAGCCCGGGCTGGTGGAATTCGCCGGAACCGAAGCGACGGTCGCGCCGGCCAGGCTGCCCGACCCTGTGCCGCCGCGCAGCCAGGCGGTCAGGTTCCCCGCGCCGTTGAGGACGAACTCCGGCGAGCGCAGCCACAGGGTGGGGTGACTGGAATCCTGTGTGCCCCCGACAATGTTCTGGCCGATTGCCGCCGCGCCGCCCTGGGTGGCGTTCGGGAACGCGGGCGGGGCGGGGGACCAGTTGCGCGGGCCGGCATTGCTGTTGGCCGCGGTGAGGTCCGTCCACCCTTGCAGCGTGCCGTTGTCGAAATCGTACGTCAGGAAAGTCGGCGCCGCCCCCACCGTGACGGTGAACGTGTCCGTGGCCGTCAGGCTCCCGTCGCTCACGGTCAGCGTGATCAACGCCGAGCCGCCCTCGCCGGCGGCCGGGGTCAGGGCGATCGTGCGCCAGTCGCCCGTGCCGTTGAGGAACAGGCTGGCGTTCGGAACGAGGCTGGTGTTGGACGAGGTCGCGGTGACCGCCAGCAGGCCGGGCTCGGTCTGCCCGTCGCCGACGTTGAAGAGGATTTCGTTCGACCGGGTACCCGCCGTCGCGTTGCGGTCGGCCACGTCGCTGATGGTCGGGGCCGTGTTGGCCGGCGGATCGGTCACGGTGACGGTGAAGGTCCGCGCGGCGGTGGCCATCCCGTCGCCGATCGTCACGGTGACGTTGGCGCTGCCCGTCTGGCCCGCCGCCGGGGTGAGCGTGAGCGTGCGCGATCGGCCGTAGCCGCCGAACGTGAAGCTGCCGTCGGGAATCAGCCCCGTGTTCGAGGAGGTGGCGCTGGCCGTGATCAGGCTGGCGAACAGCTCGCCGTCGCTGACGCTGAAGCCGATGGGCGCCGCGGTTCGGTCGCGGTAGACGGTGCGGCTGGCGATGGGCCCGATAACCGGCGGCGTGTTGTCGGTCGGGTTGCTCAGCGAGCAGTCGAAGCCGAAGTCGGCGCTGTCGGCGTCACTCTGGTGAATCTCGATCGCGAGCGTGTTGTTGCCGGCGAGGAGCCGCGCGCGCGCCACCTGGAACCGCGCCGGCGCGCTTTCGTTGGAGTCGCCGACGCCGCCCAGCGCCGCCGTGTCGTAGCTGACCGCGCCGGCCGGCATGTTGTCGCGGAAGATTTCCGCGCCGTTCAGGTACACCACGGCGCCGTCGTCGCGCACCACCGCGAGGTCGAGGTAGGCCGACAGCGCGGCGGGATCGGACACGCTGAACGTCTTGCGGAAGTACGCGGTGAAGGGGCGGCCCCCGGTGGTGTCGATGGCGGACACCTCCCCGTCGCCGCCGTAGCCGATGCGGGCCGGCGCGGAGGTCCACGCGGCGTCATTGAAGCCGGGATCCGTCCAAGCCGCGGCCGGGGCGCCACCCGCCCCGGCGGGGGCCAGGTACTTCCAGACCGTGCCGGCGCCGACCAGCAGGTTGGCGCCCGAGGGGGCGGTGGGCGGGAAAAGCCTTGCCGTCGGGATGATGGCCCTGCTGCCCCCCGGGGGCGTCCAGAACAGGCGGGCGATCGAATCGCCGACGCCATCGTAGAACTCCATCTTGAGCTCGTGGTCCTGGCCCGCGGTGAGGTTGACGCTGGCGGTGCGGGTGCCGAGGCCGCCCCAGCCGTCGATGACGAGCGCGTTGTCGATCCACAGGCGCACGCCGTCGTCGGTCACGGTTTCGAGCACGTGGGCGCCGCTGACGTACGGGCGCAGGCGGCCGGTCCAGCGGGCGGAGAAGTTGTCGGCGGGGAGGCTGGCGTCGAGCCGGTTGCCGCCGTAGTTCAAGTCGATCTTCGGGTCGCCCCGGGTGAGGGTCGGCGTCCCCGACAGGCCCGTGTTGGCGTAGTACTCGCCGTACACCCCGTTGTCCGCGCGGCGGATCGTGAACGTGCCGTTGGCGACTTCCGAGTCCGGCGCGCCGGCCTTCACGCCGATGGCGCGGATGGTCGTCGTGGCGGAAACGCGGAGCGGTCCCGTGTAGGGCGTGGAGACGCCGGTCGGCGCGCTGCCGTCGGTCGTGTACCGGATGGTGGCGCCGGACGTCCCGCAGGAGAGGGAGACGTCCTGCGTCTTCCAGTAAGCGCCGCGCAGCGGGCTGAAGACCGGCGCGGACACCCTGGCGGGAAGACCGGCGGGCCGTATCGTCACCATCAGGGCGGTGCGGCCGGGAAACCCGCTGAGCGGAATCGAAGCTGAGCCGCCGCTGACCGCCACGTCCGCCTGCGCATGCAGCGTGGGCGCCGCCGTCAGGTCGTTGCCGTTGCTGTTCACGCGCTCGACGCGCACGTTGACCGAGCTGCCGAAAGCCGCCGGAATGTTGTTGAGCGCGAGGGTCACGCTGGTGCCGGCGTTCTTGCCGCCGAGGAGCACGCGGGCCACCGGGGTGCCGCTCTCCAGGCTGGCGACGCCTTCCCAGCCGGCGGCGGAGCCCGAGGTGTGGACGTTGCGGCCGGCCATGTCGCCGTAGAACTTGTACACCCAGTAGCAGGCCCGCTCGCGCTGCGCCGGGATGCTCATGATGCCGTCGAAACACGCCGCATCGCCCGTGCTGTTCCACGGCGGCAGCTCGCCCGAATCGTCCCAGCTCGAGTGCATCATCGACTGGATGCCGACCCGCTCGCCCTGCGCGAGCGCGTTGACCACGTCCTCGACGAAGCTGATGTGACCGGGATTGATGTACTCGTTGAAGCTGAGCGGGCGCTGGGCCAGCCCGTACTCGGTCAGCATGGCGCGAATCTGGTTGTTGTAGCTCTCGACCACGTCGGCGTTCTGGTTGTCGAGCAGGTGCTGGCTGACGATATCCGGCACGACGTTGTCCGCCCTGGCCTTGGCGAGGAACGTGCGCAGGTGGCTGAGATTCGCGCTGAAGAAGCCCGGGCCCACGATCTCGGCCTGCGGGCGCAGCTCGCGGATCTTGCGGAAGGCGGGCACCCAGGCATCCGCGTACCAGTCGCCGACGCCGTCGATGCCGAAGGCGTCCGGCTCGTTGATCAGGTCGAAGGCGACGTGGTTCCAGCCGCGCTGGTTAACCAGCTGCACGGTGGACTCGACGGTCTGGACATAGCTCTTGCCCTGCCAGGTGTAGTCGTGCGAGAAGCCGCCGACGGTGCCGTGGGCGCGGTTGCGGAAGGCGTCGGTGAGCAGCACCTGGATGTGCGTGACGCCCTGGTCCAGCATGGGCTGGTACTCGTAGTCCCAGGTGCCCCAGTAGCCGATGCGCCACGAGGTGGGCTTGAGTTCCAGGTTGGCGTGCGCCGGCGACTCGCGCGTGTGCCACCAGCTATAGAGCCAGCCCGAGCCGGGGTGGGTGACCGGCCCCCGGTCGTTGGCGAAATCGACGGACAGCGACTGGGCCGCGCCCGTGCGCGGCTGCGTCAGCAGCCACGCGGCGGCGAGCAGGCTGAGCGGGGCGGCGTGTCGGCATGCGAGCAGTCTCATGGCCTTCATGGTTTTCCCACCTCGTAGATGTTGCGGATCTCCGACTCGTTGTAAGCGCGCCGCGAGATGACCAGCTCGTCCACAGCGCCGGTGAACGCGTAGGCGGCGAACGCCGCGGTGTTCCCGATGCGGGTGGAGCAGAGGGCGAAATCCCCGGGCGAGAGAGGCAGGCGGGCGACGGCGCGACCGTTGAGGTAGTGGACGACCTCGCCGCCAACCGCGTCGGCCGTGGTGGCAAGCAGCAGCCATTCGCTCACGTGTTCGGGGCGGAGGACCCCGGGCGCATGGAACTGATCCCACGCCGTGCCGGCCGGGCGCAGGTGCTTGGGCCGGTGGCGGCTCAGGGTCAGCGCCCCCTGCCGACCCAATTCCCAGTGAATGTCCCGGCCGCCTTCCTCCGCCGCGCCCAGCGACATGACCAGCGCCCCGATATCCCGCGGCAAGGCATCCACGCGGAGCCACGCCAACAGCGTGAGCGAGGCCTGGCGCCCCGCGGCCTCGAAGACGACGTGGTCTTCCCCGCCGCGGAAGCGCCGCGCGGCTTCGCCGGGCCAACGGCCTTCCGCGGGTGCCGTGCCGTGCAGCCTGCCGTCCGGCCCGCGCCCGGGCCCAGTCGCACGGTTGGGCAGGGAGTCGCCCCGGGACGCGCCATCGAAGTAGACCAGCGTCGCCGGATCGCCGGCGATGGCCGCCGCCAAATGGCCCCAGGCGGCCCGGCGCCGCTCCGTGTCGGCGACCACGCCGGGCAGCAGCCGGGCCGTGGCGGAGAAGGCCGATCTCGCCGCCGGCACTTCGACCAGCGCGCCCGGATCCCCGCGGACCGCCATGTCCTCCGCGACCTCCCGCCGCACCCCGGCGGGCCCCTCGATCCTGACGCGGCCGGCCAGCACGTGCACCTCCGCCCGGCCGCCGCGGGTCAGTCGCGCGCCAAACGCGGTTCCTAAATCCACCGCGGTGAGGTCCGCCGCGCCCAGGCGGAAGCCGCCGCCCCGCGCGCCAACCTCGCAGACCGCCAGGCCATACTGCAGCCGCGCCGCCGCGCCGGACAGAATCTCAAGCGCCGCGGGCCCCTCCAACGCGAGCCGGGCTCCGGATGCGAAATCGAGCCGCGCGCGACCCGCCGCCAGGCGCACGACGTCCGATGCGCGCACCACCGCGGCAGGCCGCTCGCCGGAGTCCCAGGCCGCCGCGGCCGTGCTCACCAGCACGGCAGCCTCGGGCGGACGCCGCTGCCGGACGAGCCAGCCCAGCGCCCCGATCAACAGCGCCGCCGCCGCGGCCAGGCTGAGCCAGGCGCGTGACGGCCTCGCCGGCATCCGCCGAACCGTCCGCGCCAGCTGCCGCGCCGGACGAACCAGGCGCGGTCGCCGGCTGCCGGCCAGCGGAGGAAGCGCCGCGCCCATGCCCGGCGCGCCGGCGAACAGCTCAGTCGAAACGGCCAGGGCCGCGTGCACGCCGACGCGCGCCACGTACTCGTCCAGGGCGGCCGGCGCGTCGCGCAGCAGCCGGTGCAACGCCTCGGCCGGCGCGTCGCCGAGCGTGCCATGACACGCGGCTGCCACCGCATCGTCGTATTCCGGCGACGGGAAGTTCATGAGGTGGCGCCCTCCATGGCCGACTCCCGCCGGATGCAGTCCAGCAGCGCCTGGCGGGCTCGCTGCAAGGTCTTGTAGACCGCCTCGACCGTGCGTCCCCGCGCACGGGCCAGCAGTTCCACGGTTTCGCGGCGGTAGTAGTAGCCCGCGACCAGTTCCCGGTGCCCGTCCGGCAGTTTGCCCAGACACCGCTCCAGGCGCAGGAACCGCGCCTCGTCCTCAGGCGTCCTGGCCTCGTGCCGCGTCGCCAATTCCTCGGCCAACCCCTCCGCCAGCAGGCACCGCCAACGCTTCTGCGTCTTCAGCCAGCGCAGCGTCTCGATGCGGGCGAACCGGCACGCCCACGGCGCAAAGGGCCGCGACCGGTCATACAGCCCGAACTTCTCCCACAAGGCGGCCGCCGTCTGCTGCACGATGTCCTGCGCATCCGCCAGCGACGGCACGATCGCCAGCACATAGCGCAAGACCTCCCGCTCATTCGCGAGAAAGAGCCGCAGGAACTCCCGATGCCCGTTGTCGGATAGTGACGCCATACGTCGCCGGACCCGAACACCCCGCAAACACCCCTGGGGACAGAACCGTTTCTACCTTATCCTCACGCGCGGCAGCAACAATTGGACACGGAAATCCACGGTGCACGGGGCGTTTGCCGCGCCCCCGCGCCTGGAGCCGGTTCTGGGCCCCGGCTTTACGACCACCCGCGGCCGCCCCGGCGGCGGGTGGGTGACAGGCGGCTCAAGGGCTGCCACGCGCGGAGCGGTGACCGGACGGTCGGCGGGCGGAGCGGCGGTCTGTCCGCGCCGTTTCATCTCCTCCCCCCTTTTTTGTGGGCGGCGGTCCGGAAATGAGGTAAGTTCACGACCAACGCATGTGAAACGGCGAAAGAGGGATGAGCACGACCAACCGAATGGTTGCAGGCTACGAACTGCTGGAGCGGATCGGCAGCGGTGACGAGGGGCTGGTCTACAAGGCCCGCTGCGTCACCCCTGCGAATCCCTCCCTGCAGGTCGGCGACGCGGTCGTCATCAAGGCCCGCTACAAACTCGGCGATGCGCCCGAGGGGCTCGAGCCCCTGCACCGGCTGGTCGAGACCATGCGGACGTTCCCGCACCCGAACGTGATCGCCTACAAGGATGGCGTGGTCCTGGACGAAACGGCCGGTCCCCTGGCCTGCATCGTGGCCGAACACCTTACCGGCGAAACCCTGCGGCAGCGGCTGACGCGCCAGCGGGGCGGGCTGCCGTGGGAGGATGTCAGCGCCATCTTCCGGGCCTGCGCCGAGGCTCTGACCTTCGTCAACGGCTGCGGCATCTGGCACCGCGTGCTCACGCCGTCGCAAATCTTCCTGCTGGCCGATGGCACCGTCAAAGTGGCCGGGTTCGACATGCAGGGGTGGGGCAGTCCCGACGAGCCGGTGGCCCGCGAAGAGAGCTACGTGCTGGATTACCTGGCGCCCGAATTCGCGACGGTGCCCGACTTCAAGGGCAACGAACGCTCGCAGGTGTTCAGCTTCGCCGTCTGCCTCTACGAGGCGCTGACCGGCGAACTGCCCTTCGAGCCGCCGCTGGCGGGCTCCTTTGAAGCCTACCTGCAACGCTGGCGCGGGGCCGAGCCGCCGCTGCCGCGCGCGGTGCACGGCATCTTCCGCGTTCTGCTCAACTCCCGCAACTTCCTCGAGACCGCCCTGCTGCCCGAGCCGGAAAAGCGCCACGCCACGCTGCTGGAAACCACGGCCTGCTTCAAATCGCTCCGCTACCGGATCATCCGCCACAAGGATGCGGAAGAGTACAAGCTCGTGGACGTCATCGGCCGCGGCGGCTACGGGATCGTCTACCGCGCGCTCAGGCAGAGCGACGGTCGCGCCGTGGCCTTCAAGCACCTCTCGATCGCCTCCGGCGCCGACCGCTTCAAACGGGAGGCCAAGCTGCTCAGCGCCACGCGCCATCCGAACGTCGTCGAGTTCATGGACTTCTTCAGCATCAAGAGCGCCGCCGCCGACGAGCAGATGTTCCTCGTGATGGAGCTGCTGGAAGGCATGCCGGACTGGGCGCTGACCGGGCGCATCAAGGCCGCGGGCGCCGGGCTGGACGTGGATGAGATGGTGCCGCTCTTCGTCGGCTACCTGAACGGCCTGCAGTACCTGCACGACCAGCACATCATTCACCGCGACATCAAGCCCGGCAACCTCTATGCCCCCCGCGGCCATCCGCAGGGCGGCAAGCTGATCGATCTGGGCGTGGCCCGCGACGTGAGCGGGACGCAGACCGGCGGCATCGTGCCGGGCACCTGGGACTACATGGCGCCGGAGTTCTTCTCCGACCCCACGCAGCGCGGCTCGCCGGCTTCGGACCTGTACGCCCTCGGCCTGGCCCTCTACGAGGCGGTCGTGGGCCTGCCCGCGCTCCCGCGCCTGCCGCTGGCGGATCGCGAGGCGATCGTCGAGCTGGTCAATCGCATCAAGAAGCCGACGCCCATCGATTTCAGCCACGCCGTGTTCCAGGAGTACCCCTGGCTGGCGGCGATCGTCCGGCGGTGTCTCGAGCGCGACAGGCGCAGGCGCTACCAGGCCGCCGACGACATGCGCGTGGACCTGCAGGCGGGGCTGGCCAGCGGACAAATGCCCGCCAAGGTGACGGAGTTCCCCACGCGGCCGTCCGGTGCGGGTATCTCCGCGGAGTTCACCACGCCCACCATGCCCCCCATGGAGCGGCCTGCGCAGACCCCCGTCCTGCCCTCCCCACCGCTGACCCATGTGTCGGGAACCCCGGTGCCCGCCAGCCCGCCGCCGGCCCGCCGGGGGGCTGGCAGCGGCTGGCTGGCTGCGGCCGCTTGCGCGGCAGCCGCGGCGGGCGGCGGCTACTGGTGGACGACGCACCGGGGCGGCGAAGCGCCCGTTAAACAGCCAACCGCGTCCGTGAGGGTGACCAACGGCATCGAGGTCGCGACCGGGGGCGCGGTTGTGCCGCCGTCGGCGACCACGGCCGGCGTGACCAACGGGTTTGTGGCCAAGCCCCAGCCGCCCCCGCCTGAGACCGAGCCGCTCGAGCTGCCCGCGCCGGTCGTGGTCGTCCCGGCTGTTACCGCGGAGGTTGCGCGGGTCGTCCCGCCACCTGTGCCGACGCCAGCTTCGCCAGCAACAAACGGACCGGCCGCGCAGGCCGAACGCCTGCTGGTTCGGATTCCCGTGAAGCCTGGCACAAACGGCGCGGATTTCGCGGCCCTCGACGTGGCGGCGCGCGCGTACACCAACCTGGTCGCGACCACCTGGCCGCCGGCCGATGCCGGGCAACGCAGCACGCAGCTCGCCGCCCTTTCGAATGCGCTGGCCAACGCCGTGGGCGCCTGGCTCGATGCGTGGCGCGAGGATGGACTGCGGCAGATTCGCGCGGGGGGCGAGGCGACCGGCGCGCTGCAGCGGCTGACCGACCTGCCCCGGACGGCGCCGACGCTCGCCCGCCTGGCCGGCGCCCGCCCGGTCGAGGCCGGCGCGGCGCTGCGGAATCTGGCAAGCGCACGCAAGGCCTTCAGCGACGCCCTGGCTGGCTTGCGCGCGGACCTGGCCCGGGCCGTGCCCCTGGAGCAACACGCCGCGCACCTGCAGGCGCTGGCCCGGCGCCTGGCCGACGCGCGAGGCCGCGACTGGCGGGAGGTGACCGCGGCCGAGCGCGACGAGAAACTTGCGCTCCTGGATCGCCAGCTGCAGCAGGCGGTGGTCGAACACTTCCGCCAGCTGAGCGACGCTGCCCGGCGGGTTTTCGACCAGCGGGGCGACCTGGCGCCCTGGCAGGCCCGCCTGGCCCAGCTGAACGCCGGCATGCCTGAATTGGTCGCCCTGGCGCGCGAGGATTACCAGCGCACCGTGGCGCTTTTCGACGGCTGGACGGTGGGGCGCGCGGCGTTCGAATCGGGCCTGCAGGAGTTGATCCGTGTCGTGCCGAACGACCCGCGGCCGGAGGCGCAACGGCTGCAGGCCGCCTTCGCGGGCCTGCAGCGGCTGCGCGGGCGGTCCTGGACCGGCCTGCCGGCCGAGGAGCGCGACGCCCAGCTGCGCAAGGCCGACGACGCGCTGCAGAGCCGCGCCACGCGCGAGCTGGAACGGCTGCGCGATGCCGCCGTCTCCGCCGCGCGGCAGGGCGCCACGGGCAACCCGGCGCGCGATGCCCTGCGGGGGTTGCCCGCGGACGCGCCGGACGTGGTGCGGGTGGTCGGGGATGCGTACAAGACCGCGCTGGCAGAGGTCGATGCGCTCGACCTGGGCGGCCGGCTCGTGGCAGCCATCCGCGGCGGCGAGCGCACCTGTGCCGTACCGGCCGGAGCCCCGGTTTCGCAGGCCGCCTTCGACGGCCTGCTCGAGCAGGCCGCGGTCGTGCGGGCCGGGTTGGAGCTGCAGAACTGCTTCGTGGACGACAAGCCCATTCAGCAGTTCGTGGCGGCGGTCGGTTCGCTGTGGACGGCGGCGCAGGGGGTCGAGGCGCCGTTGGGCGAACAGGTGCGCGCGGCGGTCTGGGACGTCATCCATGCGCAGTTGGTCACGCAGGCGCAATGGACGGTGAGCGCGGCCTGCATGAGCCGGTCACCCGCCCAGCAGACGGTCACCCGCCACGAGTTCCTGACGATGCTCTTCCGGGTGCAGGCCAGCACGGAGCGGGTAGCCGGCCTGACCGAGACGGATCCCCTCCGGCAGACTGTCTGTCAGCTTTGCCATCCCCCGTTCAGCCGGGCCGCGATCTTCGAGTTCTCGCCGGCTGAGCAGGCGGGCCTCGCGGCGCTGCCGTGGCTCCAGGCGGAGGTGGCGCGCATGGAACTGGCGAACGGCAACGGCAGAACGGAAGCGGTGACAGGTGAAAGCGCCGGCGCCGGACCGGCGGATGGGCAGGTGGGCAAGGCCCTGTAGACAACGACGATAAAGGAGGGCAACATGAGACAGCGTGGGGGCTTGACGATAAGTGTGCTGGCGGGCGTGACGCTCGGGCTGGCAGGCTGTGCGACGCCGGACGCCAAGGTGGCGCAACTCACGGCCGAGAACCAGGGGCTGAAGACCCAGTTGGACAATGCAAAGCGCGAGAACGCCCAGTTGGATTCGGACTTGCGCTTCCAGAAGACCGAGACGGAGTACTTCACCCGGCGCTCCAAGGTCCTGCTGGCGGAAAAAGAACAGCGCCTTGGCGAGATCCAGGCCCTCCGCAAGGGGGTGCGCCAGTTCCAGGACGACGTCGTGATCAGCCTCAAACAGTCCTACCAGCGCACCGTGCCGGCGGACCTGCTCGGCAGCGAGGTGTGCAAGCGGGCCCTGACGCCCACCGACGAGGCCGCCGCCGAGATCATGCTGGTGGACACGTCGCACGCGCTGGCCACGGGCGGCACCGTGACGAGCGGGCGCGCTTACACCACCGGGCCCTGCAAGGTGCAATTCTTCGTGTTGCGTCCGGAGCCCGAGAAGGGCTACAAGATCGCCTGGATCAGCAACGAGTTGTCGGCCGAGGGCGATGGGCTGCAGACCTGGGAATTTGCCGTACCCTTCGTGGTGCGGGCTGGCGACCTGTTTGGCGTGTACGGGCCGGCGGGGCTGCCGATTCCCTACGACGACACCGACACGGGGGCCGTCGCGGCGGTGCCGGGGCGCGCCAAACTGAACGGTTCCGTGACGCTGCCGCTGCCCGCCGCGCGCCACAACCGGGCCTACTCCTTCGGGCTGGCCGGCTACATGGAGTCCCAGTAAGGCGGGCGGTGTCCGCGCGGGAAGGTGTGTGCGAGGTGCCGGCGCTGGCAGGCAACAAGGGCGAGGTGAACCATGGCGTTTGAACATCTGGAATCCTTCGACGTCACCGACGTGGGCAGAAAGCGCAAGAATAACGAGGACGCGGTGCTGCGCCTTCCGTCGAACGGCCTGTTCTGTGTGGCTGACGGCATGGGTGGCGTGGAGGATGGCGAAGTCGCCAGCCAGGCTGTGGTCAATGAGCTGCGGAACGCGCTGCGCGCCCAGGCCCCGGGCGGCGTGTCGCCGACGGCAGCGGTGCGCGATGTGCGCGTGGCCGTGAATGCCGCCAGCCGGTGGATCAAGCAGCGGGCCGACAGCAAGGGCGCTGTGGGCACCGGCACGACTGTTGTGCTGCTGCTGTTCAACGGGCGGACGCCCACCCAGGTCCGTGCGCTCCATGCCGGCGACAGCCGGGCCTACCGGCTGCGCGGAGGCAAGCTGGAGCAGTTGATGAAGGACCACTCCATCATGGCGGAACTGGGCCTTCACGACGAGAAGGAAGTGGCCGCCATGTTCCGCAACGTGGTCACGCGGGCGGTGGGGCTGCGCGAGGCCGTGGAGCTGGACGAGGATGTGACCGACGTGCAGGAGGGCGACATCTTCCTGGTCTGCTCGGACGGCCTCACGCGCATGGTGCCTGACGCGGCGCTGCGCAAGCTGCTGGTCAAGGGTCGCGAGGACAGTGCCGAGAAGCTGGCCCGGCGGTTGGTGGACGAGGCCAACGCCGCGGGCGGCGAGGACAATGTCAGCGTGGTGCTCGTGAAAGTCGGACCGTTGCCCGCCCCGCTGGCGGAGACGGCCGGGCAGGATGCCGAGCGGGTGACCGCCGAAGTGGCGCCCCCCCGGGGACTGGTCGAAAACGTGTCCGTGGCGGCCGGGGTGGCAGCCGAGCTGGCGGCCAGGCAGGAGGACACGCCCACTCCGCACACGGACGACAAGCCGCTCGTCGGCGCCACTCCGCAAGTCGACGCCGCGCCAGAGCGCCCGGCGCCCGGCGGCAGGCGCCTCTGGTTGGGCGGTGGCGCGCTGGTCGTGTTGCTCGTGCTGGCTGTCATGGCGGTCAGGCATCTGCCCACCGAAGACGCGCGGCCGACGGCTCCCCAGCCCCCGCCGGCCGGGGCCACGACCGGACAACCGCCGGCCGTGACAGCCGGGACCGCGCCAGTCGTGCCGGCGCAGGAAGCGGACGCGCAGCGTGTGGTGGCGGAGGCCCGGGCGCGGGAGGCGCGCGCAGAGGAGGCCCGCCAGGCGGCGGCAGCGGCCGAGACTGCGCGGCTGGCCCGCGCAGCGGACGACAAGCGCAAGGCCGAGGCGGAGGCAGAGCAGACGCGGCTGGCCCGCGAGGCTGACGCCGCCCGCCAGGCCCAGGAGGCGGAAGTGCAGCGGCTGGCTGAAGAGGCGCGCGCCCGTGAGGCCCGCGCAGCGGAGGCCCGCCAGGCGGCGGCAGCGGTCGAGGCCGCGCGGCAGGCCCGGGAAGCGGACGACAGGCGCAAGGCGGAAGCGGAAACGGCGCGGCAGGCGCAGGAAGCGGAAGCCGCCCGCCAGGCCCAGGCGGCGGAAGCGCGACGCGCGGCGGAGGAGACGCGGGCGCGGGAGGCGCGCGAAGCCGAGGCCAAACGGCAGGCCGACGAAACCGCGCGGCTGGCCCGCGAGCGGGCCGCCAGCCTGCAGCCGGTGAAGGATTTCGTAGGTCTGCAAGGGCGCGCCGTGGCCGTCTTCGGCCTGGATCCGGAGCGTACCGTCGCCTCCCTGGCGGCCTTCATGGGCATCCGTCCCGGCGATCCGCGCGAGGCTGACATGGCGGCCCTGCCGGGCGCGGTCAAGGATCTCCGCCAGCATCTGGCTGTCGTGCGGGACTGGGTCAGCCAGGTCGATGCCGCAGGCGTCTCCGCCGCCGCGCCGATCCCCGCCCAGGTTCAGTCCGGCATGCAGGAGGCCGGGCGGCAGGCGCACAGCGTGCAGTTGACGCTGAAGGCCCGCCTCATGGAGATGCAGCAGTACCGGTTGACCGAACCGCGGCCGCGCGAGGACTCCACGTCCGCGGCGCAGCAGCGCAAGGCGTTGGATGTGCAACTGCAACGGCTTGACGACCGGCTTTTCATGCTGGACCAGATTCAAGACTGGGTCAAACAGGCGGACTTCGATATTATCGGTCAGCTTCTTCGGGACGTGGACGACTTCCAGTCCGGGCAGGCAAAGGGACGCCGGTGACGGCGAGGGTGCTTTAGGCGCAGATGAGCGGCGAGACCCGCAAACAGTTCGGCAACTACGAACTCCTGGATCGCATTGGCAATCCGGGCGGGGAGGGGTTTGTCTGCAAGGCTCGCTGTCTCAAGACGGCGGGCGGCGTCAACGCCGGCGAAATCGTGGCTTTGAAGGTCATGCGGCGCGAAAGCGACGCCGACGATTCCGATGTGTTCTTTCGGCGGCAGGCCGAGATTCTGCGCTCGCTGCGCCACCCGAACATCGTGACGTACCGCGACTCCTTTATCGCGGAATACGATTTCGACGAGCGCGAATGCCTGGTGATGGAGTACCTGGACGGGCAGGATCTGATGTTCGCGATCAAGGCCGCCCAGTCCGGCCTGCCCTGGGAGAAGGTGCGCGAGATCTTCATCCAATGCCTCGACGCCCTGGTGTTCGCCGTCGCGGCGGGGGTTGTGCACCGTGACCTGAAGCCGGCGAACATCATCGTCACGCACGAGGGCGTGGTGAAGCTGATCGACTTCGGCATCGCCCGCCGCCTGGGGTCGCACGGCGGCCACACGACCGTGGGGTTCAAGGGCACGTTCGACTACATGGCGCCCGACTTCGTGCTGCAGGAGGGCTTCCGTGGCGACGAGCAATCCGACGTCTTCAGCATGGGCGCGTGCATTTACCAGGCCCTGACCGGCGAGCTGCCCTTCGGGCCGCTCGGCGACCGGCCGGAAATCGCCTTCGTCAGCCGCTGGCATGGCAGCGAACAGCCGAAGCTGAAACTGCGGGAGAACCCCTTTCACGTCCTGCGCCGGGCGGAGACCTTCATCCGCTGCGCGCTGAATCCTGCGCGCGAGGTCCGCTTCAAGACTTTCGCCGAGGTGCGTGACGAATTCGTCCGCATCAGCCGGCAGTCCGTCGTGCACCGCGGCAAGGCCACGTACGAGTTTCTCGAGTACATCAACCGCGGCGGTTACGGGCGGGTCTTCAAGGCCCGCTGCCTGGAAACCAAGCGCCTGGTGGCCGTCAAGTGGCTGAAGGCGCCGGGGTATCCGGAGCGCTTCGTGCGGGAGGCCGACATCCTCAAGGAGTCGAAGCACCCCGCCATTTGCGAGTACGTGGACTTTGTCGAGGTTCCCGAGGACGGCGGCGATAACAATCTTTTCCTCGTGATGGAGTATCTGGAGGGCATGCCGGGTTCGAGCCTGCGCCACCGCATCGCGCACGAAGGCGCGCTGGACCTGGCGGATGTCCTGACGATCTTCGAACGCTACCTGGCGGCCCTGCACCACTTGCACACGACGGGCAAGGGCATCATTCACCGCGATCTCAAGCCGCATAACCTGTATGCGCCTGCCGGGCACCCGGAACAGGCCAAGATCTTCGACCTCGGCATTGCCCGCGATCAGAATGTCACGCGCACGCACGGTGCGATCCCCGGCACGTGGGACTACATGCCGCCCGAGGCCTGGGACCAGGACCGGGGCACCAGGCAGTGGGACATCTACTGTCTCGGGTTGTGCCTTTACGAAGCGCTGACCGGCGCCACGACCTTCCCACGTCTGCCAGCCAACGAGGTGGAGGCTCGCAAGGAGCTGCTGACCCGTTCGCGCCACCCGCCCGAGGTGAACTACGCGCACCCCGTCTTTGTCGCCGTGCCGGAACTGCGCAAGCTCGTTGGCCGGGCGCTCGAGCGGCGGCCCAAGGACCGCTTCGACAGCGCCGACGAGATGCGCAAGGCGCTGCTGCGCATCCGCGAAGGCCTGGTGCGCGGCGTGCGCGAGACGTACGTGCGCGGCGCGCGGCTGGAGACCGATGCGCTGGGCGAGCGCTGGCTGGCGACGCCCCTGCGCGGCGGGCGCGAGGTGACGTTCCTGCGTTCGCGGGTGACGGTCGATCCGTCCGTGGCGGCGCGGCGGGCGCCCGAGCTGCTGCGCGTCACGCACCCGGCGCTGGCGCCGTATGTGGATTACGTCGTGCCGCCGGCGCCGGGACCCGTGGATTTGGCCTCCGTGCTGCCCGCGGACTGGTCACGGCAGACGCTGGCGCTGCACCTGGCGCGCGGGCGGCGGAATCCGCTGGCCGGCCGGCAGGACGTGCTGCTGCCGGCCTTCGAACGTTACGCCGAGGCGCTGGCCGCGCTCCATGCCGGCGGGGTGGTAACGGGTGGCGTGACCCCGGCGCAGCTCTACCTGGCGCCGGACCAGCCGGGCTCCAGCCTGCTGCTCGACTGGGGCGTGCGCCACGTCGGCGCGGCTGGCATGCCGCCGGCCGATGCGTACACGGCCCCGGAAGGGCGCGGCGGCGGGCAGGCGGCGGTCACCCCGAAGGCGGATGTCTACGGGCTGGCCGCTTGCCTGTTGCACGCGTTGACCGGCCAGCCTCCCCCCGGCGAACGCGCGGGCGAGGCTGCCGCTGCCCAAGGTGCGCTGGGTGCTGTGCTGACGGCCGCGCTGGCGACCGATCCGACGGTCCGCTGCGATGCCAAGGGGCTGCTGGAAGGCTTGCGCCGTGGCCGGCAGCCCGCTGCCGGTGCGGCGGCGACCGGGGCCGACGCTGAGCCCGATACGGCCCGGACGCGGGCGCTCGATGTGGCAGCCCATGTCCGGGACGCGCTGAGCGGTGGAGCGGAGCGGTCGCAAGATGTTGACGAAGAGCAGATTACCGGTCAGACCATGGCTCTTCCGCTCGCCGACTTTGCCGGTCAGGCCGCTGTGTCGGAGGAACCGATTACCAGCCGTACCATGCCGCTTGATCTGGATCAGGTGCCTGATCGATCGGCGATGCTGGCCAGGCCGGCGCAGGCTGCGCCCGGCCCGACGCCGGCACCCGCCCCCGAGGCCGATTTCTCCCCGACGCCGCTGCCCGATCTGGACGACGAACCGATCACCGCGGAGCTGCCGGTTGCGGCTCCGCCGGCTGACGTGCGGCAGCCAGCCGCAACCGCAGCGGCTGCGCGGCAGGCGCAGGAGGCAGAGGCCCGGCGGCAGGCCGAGGAAGCTGCGCGGCAGCGGGCGCAGGTCGAGGCGGAACAGCGCGCGCGCTCCACCGCAGAGGCGCAGCGCCAGGCGGCGGAGCAGGCGGAGCGGGCGGCCCGTGAGGCGGCGGTGCGGCGGGAGGCGGAGG
>CAYOBW010000094.1:0-24352 GCA_964402115.1 uncultured Victivallales bacterium | reverse complement strand
ACGCGTTCTTTTCAGCGGCAGAAGTTCGAGGGATGAGATGCGTTTGCCCTGGCGATCCGGTTAACGCCCCACGTCAGCATGCTATCATCTTGATAGCAGTCGAAAGGAAAGAGTCCCATGAGCCAGTTGCTGGTACGCGATGTAGACGAGAAGGTGGTGGCCGCGCTCCGGTCACGGGCACGAAGCCGGGGTGTCTCCATGCAGAAGGAGCTGCGGGATATTCTGACGCAGGTGGCAGCTTGGGAGGAGGCCAGCGCCACGCCGGTCGTCTACCCGTCCGTGCGGCCGGCGAAAGTCACCGGGGCGCCAGCCTCGCGTGAACTGGTTGGATCGCGAAGCTGAAGCGCCCACGGTACTGGGGACCATCCGGCGCCGCGCGCTTCCGCGCAGGGCTACCGCGGACCAGGCTTACCGAGGGCAATCTCGTCGAAAGCGGTGAGCGTCCACTCGTCCGCCCATGCCACCTGGAAACCCTGGTCCGTGAACCGGATCGGCAGCCAGGCGTACCGGCCGTCGATGGCGTTGTCCGGCTGCCAGATGTCGAACATGGCGATGAAGGCGTCCGGCTTGCCCGGCACCGGGAGGATGAACGTGCTCTGGCCGCCGAAGGTCTTCTCCGGCCCAAGTTTGTTACCGGGGTTCGTGCCGATGCACGGATTCCCGAGTTCCGTCCAGGGGCCCCAGATCGAGTCGGCGACGGCAGAGCGCGCCGCGTTGGGCGCCCAACCCGTGCAGCCGGACGCGATGAGGTAGTACCGGCCCTGCCGCTTGCAGATGGCCGGGGCCTCCATCCAGCGGTACTCGAAAAGGCGCACGTACTTACCGGAGTGCCCCACGTAGTCCGCGGTAAGCTCCGCGATGTGCAGCGTGCTGTTGTGCTCGGACGCAAAGATGTGGTAGGCCTTCCCGTCGTCGTCGACAAAGAGCGTCATGTCGCGCGCCATCTGGCCGCCCGCGTGATGGGCGCCCAGGATGTTCACCTGCTTGATCTCCTCATTGGGTCCGCCGCTGAAGTTGTCGCCCGCGGCTTTGGCTTTCGCCACCGAGGCGGGGTCCCGCTGCTCCGGTGCCACGTTGATCGGCCACTGCCCGGCGTTCGGGCGCAGACTGCGCAGGAACGTGTAGGGGCCGGTGACGCGGTCGGCGACGGCGATCCCGGTGCGGGCCGCGCCGTAGCCCCGGCCCTTGAGCTCCAGGTGGAAGTACATGACGAACTTCCCGGTCGTCGCGTTGCGGATGACCTTGGGCCGCTCGAGGACGCAGCCCTTCGTGATCTCCGACTGCGGGTCCGCCGAGACAGCCAGGGCGATCCCCTCGTCCTTCCAGTTGTACAAGTCCCCCGACGAGTAGACGTGAACGCCGACGTGGGCGACGTTGCCGGCATTGCCTTCGATCTTGTGCTCGCCGAACCAGTAGTAGCGACCGCCGTGGAAGAGGACGCCGCCCCCGTGCGCGTTGATGTGGACACCCTTGTCGTCGGGCCAGAGCTGCCCCGGACGAAAGGACTGGCCCCCGGCGGCGCGCGAAGCGCTCGGCCACGCCAGCAGAAGTGCGGCCGCGAGAACATTCATCGGTAGTCGTTTGCTCGTCATCTTCGCTTGTCCCTCTTTCCCCCGGCGGCGGTCTCCCGGCAGTCGCTTCCAACGTGCGGCAAAACCCCGCGGTCCGGCAGGCCGAAGCCCCCCGGGCCGCGGGGAAAGGATCCGCACCGCTTATTTCTTCTTCTTGCCGGCGTTGAGGAACTCCTCCTTGGTCAGGAACCCGTCGCCGTCCTTGTCCATCTTCGTGAAGGAGGCTTCCAACTTCGCCTTGTTCTCCTCCTTCACCTTGCCGAGAAACTCCACCTTGCTGAGCTTGCCGTCGCCGTCGGCATCCTTCTTCGTGAAAGCCTTCTCCTTCTGCTCCGGCGTCGGCGCCGGCTTCTTCTCCGGTGCGGGGTCCTGATCCGCGGCCCCGGCTGTCAGACCCAGGCCAAGCAGCGCGGCGGTGACAACTCCCATGATCCTGTACTTCATGCTTCCGTCCTTTCCTCTTTGTTACTGGTACTGTTTCGGCCCCCTCTTCGACATCACGTGCCTGGCGCCGCTTTCCTGTTCCGTTTTGCCTTCGGCTGCTGCGCCTCCGCTCCGGTTGTCACCGCCGCCGGCCAGCCTTGCGCGCGGATCCGTTCGCCCAGTTCGCGCAGCACGCGGGCGTGGGGCGGCGGGATGGAACCGTCGGGCAGCGGGCCGGTATTCAGCAGGAGGTTGGCCTGCGCTGCGCCGGCCGCGGCCAGTTTGGCCCACGCTTCATCGGTGGCGATGTTGCGCTTCTGCGTATTGTAGCCCCAGCTGCCTTCCTGCAGCGTGGAGCAGATCTCCATGGGCTTCCCGGCAGGGTTGCTGACCGCCTTGTGCTCCGGCGCAAAGAAGTCCTCGGTGCCGAGCAGTCCCTGCTTGTACGACACGAGGACCTGGGGCTGGAGGCGATGGATGAGATCGTAAAGCTCCTGGCACTTGAACAGCGACCGGTCTCCCGAGAGCGGCACCGCAATGCCGTCCAGCCAGATGGCGGCGATGGGTCCGTACTGCGTCAGCAGTTCCGTGACCTGCGCGGTCATGAAGTCGAGGTACTTCTGCAGGTCGTGATCCTTGCCGTACGCGTAGGACGGCTCGGGCGGGGCGTACTTCGGACGCGCGCTGCCGCCCCACCCGTCGTTGTTCGGCGCGTGCGGGTGGCGCCAGTCCCGGCCGTGCGAGTAGTACAGGCACAGCCCCAGCCCCTTCTTCCGGCAGGCGGCCGCCAGCTCGCCCACCAGGTCGCGTTTGGCGGGACTGTTGACGCTGTTGAAGTCGGTCTGTTTCGTCGCGAACAGGCAGAAGCTGTCGTGGTGGCGCGTCGTGATGTTGACGTACCGCATCCCGGCTGCCAGCGCGAGATCGGCAATGGCGTCGGCGTCGAATTTCTCCGCGGTGAACCGCTCTTTCAGCTTGGCATACTCGGCCACGGAAATGGCCTCGCGCAGCTGGACCCACTCGTGCCGGCCCGGCAGCGAGTAGAGTCCGTAGTGCATGAACAGGCCAAACCGCGCCGCCTTGAACCACGCCAGCGCCGCGGCACGCGGATCCTGCGCGTAGCGTTCGGCGTGGTCGGCCAGGTATGACGGCACGGCGTCGGCGGCTGCGACGCGAGCCGGCCGCAGCAGGGCCCCGGCGGCGGTGGCGCCGCCGAGGGCGGCGAGGAAAGTGCGTCGGTGCATGGCTGGTTGCATAGCGTCAGGAACATAGCCGGATTCGCGCCGGATGGAAAGCCCTGTGTCAGGGCCGATCGTTGATGGGCCGCAGGCGGTCGATGCGCGGGGCTGACTGCGTGCGCACGGGCACGGGAAACCGCGCGGCGATGGCGGCGGGCGGGTCGGGAATGGCGCGCACCTCCTCGTCGCCGCGGTAGACGCAGTTGCAGTCGACCCAGGCGATCAGGCGCAGCAGATCCTCCCCGCCCACGCTGACGTTGTGATGGCGCCCGCTCGTGGCCAGGTCGATCAGGCGGCTCGTGCCGGAGAGCATCGTCCGCGGCGGCAGCGGGCCGTAGCGGTGGTCGGCCTCGACGTTCAGGCAACCGGCCAGCCCCAGCCCCGCTCCCGTCCCAGCCGGCCGGGGCCCGCCCCACGCCTGGCCGACCAGCGTCAGGTACGGCTCCTTGAACGGCAGCAGCAGGGGATCGGCGATCCCCTCCTCGCCAACGCCCCCGCGCAGGGTCAGGTCCAGCTTCGCCCGCCCCGCGCCAGCCCCCTGGTGGCAGCGCCCGCAGTGCCGGTCAAGCACCGGCTGGCAGAACCGCTCGTAGCCGATGCTGACGGCGGCGCCCCAGGGCGGCGGGGTCAGCGTCGCCGGCGCCTGGCGCAGCGCCAGCGCCGCCGGGCGTCCCGGCGGGGTCGCGCTGTGCAGCGCGTGGCACCCCAGGCAGCCGCGCGTCTCGCCCGGCATGACGCCCGTGAAGGACCGCATCACCTGCAGGCAGCGCTGCCGCTCGTCCAGCAGCTGGAAGTGCAGCGCTTTGCCGGCGGGCACGCGCAAGGCCACCGAGCCGTCCGGCTGAATCGGGACCGTGCCCAGGATGCGCTTCACGCCGTCCTCCTGGATCACCGAGATCGCGGGCCCCGAGTGCCGCCACGATTTGTACCCCATGCTGTAGGTCTTGGCGTCCATCTCGAGCACGCGCAGGTAGCGCGCCGCGCCGGGCGGCAACCCGTCCACGCCCGCCCGGACGTCGGGGCTGAACAGCACGCCGTCCTCCGCCGTCCCGGACGCCCCCGCCCAGGCCACGCGGTCGGGGATCGCCGGCGGCGCCGGGCGCGGCCGGAGCGGCTGCGCGTACCACACCGTCTCCCTGCCCGCGTAGACGAGCTCGCGATTGCCGTGGAGATCCATCAGGAACAGCGCGAAGGCGCTGCCCGGCAGGCGCGCGGCCGACACCAGGAAATCCTCCGGCCCCAGCGGATACGGGCTGCGCACCGACCAGAGGGGGCCGCTCGCATGGTAGCGGGGCGACGCGCCGGGGCTGCCGCCGGGCGGTTCGCCCACCTCGGGCCAGGGCAGCTCCTGCGTGACCTTGAAGATGCCGGCCGGCCACTGCAGCCCCCGCGTCACGTCCAGCAGCCCGAGGCAGCCCGTCATGACGTCGTGGTGTCCCACCCCGACGGCCATGACCAGCCCGCTGCCCGGCACGGCGCGCGCCTCCCACAGCATGTCGGGGTAGGCGCTGCCGTTCCCCCAGTACGCCGCCTCGCCCGTGCCGTCGGGGTTCATGCTCCACAGCTTCTGCAGGCGCCACAGCGGCCGCTCGGTGTATTCCCAGCGCGTGTAGAGCACCCGCCCGTCGTTGAGCAGCGTCGGGGTGTAGTCCGGCTCGTTGTTGCGCGACACAAAGTAGATGTTGCGCCCGTCCGGGTCGCAGCGGGCGAGCACGGTCGAAGCCGACTGCGGCAGGCAGCGCACGTACGTGTGGCCCCGCGACGTCGAGAAAAGGATGTGCCCGTCCGGCAGGTAGATCGGATCCATGTCGTCGTAGGGGCTGTCGGTCAGCTGCCGCCGCCCGGCGCCGTCGACACCCACCTCGTACAGGTGAAAGCTCGCCTCGGCCCTGGGCTTGAGGCTGTACACGACGCGCGCGGCGTCGAACGACAGGTCCATGCGCATGATGTACCCCGCTGCGCCTGGCACCAGCTCGCGCTCGGCGGCGTCCGGCCGCAGCCCGTCGAGCACCAGCAGCCGGCTGCCCGTGCGCGCGCCGTAGTGGTAACCGTTGCGGTGCGCGGACTCATGCGCGCCGGCGTAGGGCGGCCCGTCCACCAGCAGCAGTTTGCCGAAATCCAGCAGCGGGTTGCGGAAGTGGATGGCGCGCTTGACGCGCCGCACGGCCAGGTACAGCGTGCGCGCCTCGTCGTCATCCTGGGCGGGGGGCAGCAGCTCCAGCCTGGCCGCCAGGCGATCCAGCTCCGCGCGCTCGGGAGCGAAGTCCGAACCGGGGGGCATGGCCGCCAGCCGCGCAGCGAGGTCGCGCGCCCACGCGACCTCCTGCAACGCCCGCCCGGCCGTGACGCTGTCGCCGGCCTGGAAGAGCCAGTCCTCCGTCACCAGCGACTGCGCATCCTCCCCGCTTACGGGCCGGCCGCCCCGCCGCGCGAGCAGGGCCGTCACGGGCAGCGACGCGAGGGTCAGGCGCCCGGCCCACGGCTCCATCCGCACCGGGCCCAGGACCTGCGCCGCCGGCCAGGCCGAGTCGTCCAAGGCAGCCGTCTCCCACCCCGGCACCAGCCGCTCGCAGGCCTTCCAGGCGCCGTCCGTCACCAGCGCCACCCGCTTCCCCTGCGCGGTCTGGAGCGTCAGCCAACCGACAACGCCGGCGGACGAGCCCGCGTTGCGCCCCTCCACCGCGAACGTGTTGCGCCCGGGCTTCAGCAGGTCGGTCACGTCCACCGTCGCGAAATCGGTCCACCCGGTCTCCTTGGCGAGCGCCAGGCGGCCGTTGACGTAGAGCGTGCCCGTATCGTCGGCATCGAAGCTGAACTGCGCGCAGGTGATCGGCGGAGCGGCGGGCAGGTCGAAACGGCCGCGGAAGTAGCGGCTGCCCGCCGGCGCGTGCTGGGCCGGCTGCCCTTCCGGGAACCAGATCCAGCGCGCCGCGGGCGGGCCCAGTTCACGGGCGCCGACGGCACCGGCCGGATGCGCCGCGCCTGCCAGCGCCGCGCTCAGCAGCCCCGCTGCCAGGCAGCGTGCCCGACGACAGACTCCGCGCATAACCCAAACCTCCGTCAGACGGATTGCACGTTCCCCGCCCGCGTTGATTCCTCGTCGGGCGACCGGCACAGCATGTACGCCCGGCCGCACGATTTCAAGCAGGATGATTAAGCTTGCACTCTAATACCGTCGGTATCAAACTGCAAGTATGTTCAAAGCGAGATCAGTTGCGAAGAAGCTGACGGAGGCGGTCGCCACCTTCAGAGTAGTTGTTCTGAGCGGTGCACGTCAGACCGGGAAGACGACCCTTCTCCGGCGCCTGTTTCCAACATGGGATTTCGTCACCTTCGACCCTGTTACCGACGTTGAGAATGCCAGGGCGGAACCCGATTTTTTCCTTGATAACCATCCGGCGCCGGCCGTGCTGGACGAGGTACAGTATGCGCCCGAAGTCGTCGCCGCGCTGAAGCGCCGGGTGGACCGCACGGGCGATCGTCCCGGACAGTATATCCTGACCGGCTCGCAGCAGTGGCAGGTCATGCGCGTGTTGGCCGAAAGCCTGGCCGGCAGGGCGGTTTTCGTCGATTTGCACGGCCTCAGCCTGGCCGAATTCGCAGACGCTCCCGATGCGCTGTGGCTCGCCGACTGGCTGGCAGATCCCGCGTCTCTGATCGAAAGCTCCCACGGACGCCGCTTGGCCACCCCTCTGCACAGCTGGCTCTGGCGTGGTGCCCTCCCGGGTACCCTGCAGGTTGGGGACCCCTTGATTCCGGCGTTCTGGGACTCCTACCAGCGCACCTACATCGAGCGGGACGCGCGCGCGCTGGCTGACCTGAGCGACTGGCAGCAGTTCGGCCTGTTCCTGCGTCTGGCCGGCGCCCTGACCGCCCAGGAAGTCAACGCCAGCCATCTCGGTCGCGAAATCGGCGTGACGCCGCGCACCGCACGAAAGTGGCTGAATGTGCTCTCCGGAACCTTCCAGTGGCATGAGATTCCTGCCTGGCACGGCAACACGATCAAGCGCGTCACATCCAAACCCAAGGGCTACCTGGCCGACACCGGCCTCATCTGTCATGGCCAGCGCATTTCCTCGCCAGAGGCGCTGGGCGGGCACCCCCTGCTGGGCGCGCTCTTCGAAACGGCCATCGTGAACGACGTCCACCGCCAGGCAGCTGCGATGCGACTCGCCCCCGGCACCTGGCACTGGCGCGCCGCGGGCGGCGCAGAAGTTGACTTGATCCTGGAATACGACGGACGCCTCCATCCTGTGGAAGTGCGTCTGACAGGCAATCCACGCCCGCGCGATGCCTCGGGACTGGCCGCCTTCCGCACGGCCTACCCGAACCGGAACATCGCGCAGGGGCTTGTCGTCTGCGCCGTGGAAAGACCCCGTCGCATCACGGCGGATGTGAGCGCCCTGCCTTGGGACTGGATCGTGGGGTAAGGCCGTCCCGCCGGTTCACGCAGCCCGGCGCCGGCTTCCGAACACGGTTGCCGCTCAGCGGCCGGTTGGCCCGGCCGCCGGCAGCCGCTGGATCCAGATGTTCCGGTAACGCACCGGGTTGTTGTGGTCCTGCAGGCTGAGCACGCCGTTCGTCGCGCCGCCGCCGAGGTCCACGCGGTCCTGCACGACGACGCCGTTGTGAACCACCGTCAGCGTGCAGGGGGCGGTGAGCTTGCGCTGCGCGTCGTAGCGCGGCTGCTCCAGCGTGATGTCGTAGCTCTGCCACTCGCCGGGCTTGCGGCACACGTTCGCCGACGGCGGGTACTTCCCGTATACGGCGGCGGCCTGACCGTCGGGATAGGTGTCGTTCTGGTACGAGTCCAGCACCTGCACCTCCTGGTGGCCGGGCAGGAAGACACCGCTGTTGCCGCGGCCCTGCCCGTTGCCCTTCACCTCCGCGGGCGTGGCCCACTCGAGGTGCAGGCGGCAGTCGCCGAACTTCTCTTTCGTGAAGATGCTCCCGCTCTTCGACGCGATCTCCATGTAGCCGTTCTCGATCTTCCACTTCGGCGCCGGCGACTGGTCCGCCGCCTTCGCCCCCGGCTTGCGCTCCCACTGCGCCAGGTCACGGCCGTCGAACAGCACGACGGCGCCGGCAGGCGGCGGCGCGAACTCCTGCGCGCCGGGCGGCCCCGGGTCGCGCACGGGCGGCCGGGGGCGGTTCATGTCGTGCGCCTTCCACGGCCCCCCGGCCGGCGCGTTCGTCTGCCCGGACACGGCTGTGAGGCCGCCAAGGACGGCCAGCACGACAAACAGGTTCCGAAGACTGTGCGAACGGACGGCTTTCACATTCCCCTCCCGCGTTGTTTCCTCGTTGCGCGACCCACACAGCATGGACGCCCGGACGCCCGATTTCAAGCGGTCATATTGCGCGGTTTTCGATGGTAACGCCTCACTAACGCGAGGGGGAGGGCGCTAACGGCGGGGACCGCCGTCTCCACGCCTCGTCGCCTGCCCACGCGCTGGAGACGGCCGTCCCGGCCGTTAGGTGCCTTGTAAGCCTCCTGCTGTCACTGAGACGATACTTTCGATGTCGGTTTTCGATTGCAGCGATGTGCCTCGCGATGTAGCCTGACGCCGTGGGGGGCTGGTACTTGCATCGGCGCCTTTCCGTTGCGGTAGAGCAGATGCTGCCGCCCTTCCCGGCAGATCAACGCGGAGGGCTGACCATGACTCGCAGACTGATTGCACTGCTGGCATGCACGGCGCTGGTCATGACGCGGCGTGCCGGCGCCACGGAGGAGACCGCGCGCTACTGGTACGACAGCGCCGGACGCCTGGTGGCGGTGGGGTACACAGCCACGACAAGCACCAACGCCGCCGCCATCCGGTACGCCTACGACGCCAACGGCAACCGCACCAACCTGACCGTCAACGGTCTCGGAGACGGCACAAACACCGATGGCGACGATCTGCCCGACGGCCTCGAGGTGACGTATTTCGGCCACCTCGGCCAGACGGGCGCGGGCGACGCGGACGGCGACCGACTGCGCAACGCCGACGAGCTGGCGGCAGGCAGCGACCCGGCCCTGCGCAATACCGACGGCGATCCGGCGGACGACTACCATGAGTGGATGGCCGACACGGGGCCCGCCGATCCGAACGCCTATTTCGGCATCGTGGCCGTCTCGAACGCACCAGCGGGCCTGAAGGTCGTCTTCCGCTCGTCGGCCCGCCGGACCTACACGCTGAAATGCCTGGCGGATCTGACCGCCGGCGCGTGGACCAACGTGCCGGGCCAGGGACCGCGCCCGGGCGTGGACGGACTGGACAGCATGACCGATGCGCATCCGGCCGCGCGGGGCGGATTCTACCGTCTGAACGTGGAGAAACCGTAGCCGGGCGCGCACGCCAGCGGAGGAACAGCCATGCCAAATGCAACAGCAAGAACGAAACGCCGGCGCCCCGGGCAGTGCTTCGGCCGCCTGGCGCAAGGCACCCGCCGCGCGCTCCTCACGCTGACACTCGTGGCCCCGGCGTGGTGTGCAGCGGAAACGCTGGAGGTCACGCCCTCGCCCTGCGACTTCGGGCCCCTGCAGGTCGGACAGGCACGCGAGCGCTCGCTGACCGTGAAGAACGTGTCCGCCGCGCCGGTGCAGATCCTCGGCGTCGGCCGCTTCGGAACCGATACGCCGAACTTCGTCATTGCGCTCGACTTGTGCACCGGCCACACGCTGGCGCCCGGCGAGAGCAGCCGCGTGGACGTCCGGTTCCAACCAACCGGCATCGGCGCCAAGACGATCATGCTGCGGATCGCGGGTGAGCAGCGTCTGATCATCTTCGGGCACACCACCTTTCTTTCCGGCGCCGGCAAGGCCGTGCCCAAGCCGCCCACCGCGGGCAACACGCCGTTCGCGGAGAAGACCGCGGAGCCGGTCCAGGTCGCGACCGGCGAGTTCCTGGTGGACCCCGTCACCGACCTGGCCCTGGAAGGCCCGCTCCCGCTGGCCTTCGTCCGCTCCTACGCCGCCCGGCTGTCGCGCGACACCAGCGTCGCCAACTTCGGCCTGGGCACAAACTGGATGCACGGCTTCGCCATCCGCCTCGCCGGCGTCAGCACGTCGGCGGTGGACGTGATCTACCACGGCGGCCAGGCGCTCTCGTTCGCGAAGGTCGCGGGCGTTTGGTGCCGCACGGCGCCGGCTGAAACGCCTTTTCAGCTGCGCGAGGACGCGGCGGGCGACTTCTGGCTCCTCGATCCCCCCGCGGCCCTCGTGTGCCAGTTCAGCGGCGCGCACGGCGGCCTGCGACGCGTTGTGGATCGGAACTACAACACCCTCACGGTGTCGCAGGTCAACGGCCGGCCCACGCAGGTTTCCGACGGACTCGGCCGCACGCTGACCCTCGCTTACGCCGGCGACCGGCTGACCTCGGTCACCGACGGACGGCGCACGGTGCGGTTCGGCTACACCGGCGGGGTGCTGACAACCGTGACCGACGCCGCGACGAACACCACGACCTACGTCATGACGCCCACGGCCCTCGGCTCGATGATTCAGCGCATCGTCTACCCCGAAGGCAATCACCACTACACGCAGGCCTATGACGCCGACGCGCGCGTAACGTCGCAGACGGACGCCTGCGGGCGCCGCTTCACGCACACGTACGATTCCCCCGCGCCCGGCGTTTCCCTGATTGTGAATCCCGGCGGCACGCCCCGGCACTCGGGCCATGCCGACCGGCGCCTGCTGACCAACCGCACGGACGAGGCCGGGCACGCCCTGGCGGTCGACTATGACGCCGCGGATCGCCCGACCCGCGTGCAGGACCGCCTCGGCCACGCCACCCGCCTGGCGTGGCACGCGGACTCGGGCTACCTGCAGACCATCACCAACGCCAATGGCTGCGCGACGACGTACGCGTACGAGGCCCGCGACCAGGCGTTCACCAACGCGGATGCGGACGCCGCCGTCACCTTCACCTTCCACGACCTGGCGCAGGCCGGGTGCCCCGACGGCACGCGCATCGCCTACACGTATGACGCCCGCGGCAACCCGCTCTCCCGCACCGACCGCGCCGGGCAGACCGTCCGGTTTGCCTACAACGCGCGCGGCCAGTTGCTCGCGGTGACGAACGCGGTCGGCGGCGTCACCCGCTTCACGTACGATGCCGCCGGCATGCGGCGGTCGCACGCCGACAGCGACACCGGCCTGACGACGTTTCACCACGACGCGCTCTTCCGCCTCGTGGCGGTCACCAACCCGGCCGGTCGCGGGACCGGCTTCGCCTACGACGCGAAGGACCGGCTGACCCGCGTCGTCAATGAACGCGGCGCGGTGATCCGGTACGCGTACGACCGCAACGGCAACCGGGTCGCCGCCCGCGACGCCTGCGACCAGGCCGTCGTCTTCACCTATGACGACATGGACCGGCTCGCGACGGTGCGCGATCGCACGGCGCAGACGACCACCTTCTCGTACGACGCCCTGAACCGCCTCTCGACCGTACGCGACGCGAACGGCGTCGAATGCCGCAACACGTACGCGCCGCAGGGCTGGTTGCAGTCCCTGAGCGTGGGCGACGGCGCCTGGCGGATCGACCGCGATGCGGAGGGGGTGCCGCGCGCCATCTCGAGCCCCGGCGGGCGGACGTGGCAGTACACGACCGACCGGCTCGGCTCGGTGACGGCGGCGACGGACCCGCTGGCCCACGGCGCGACGGCCGCGCGAGATCCCATGCAGCGGGTGACCCGGCACACCGACGCGCTGGGTCGCGCCACCGTCTTCGCGTACGACGGCGAAGGGCGGCTGGCCGCGGTCAGCAACGCAGCGACGGGCGCGGTGCGTTACCAGCGCAACGGCCTCGGACTGGCCACGAACATCGTCGACGGCAACGGGCGCTCGTGGCGGCTGGCCTACTCCCCGATGGGGATCCCCGCGGCCTGCACGGACCCGCTGGGGCGCCGCACCGCCTACGCATACGACGCGCTGGGGCGCCTGGCGCGCGAGGAGGTCACGGGCGTGTACACCCAACGGCTGGCGCGCAACGCGCTGGGCGTCGTCACGCAACGGGTCTACACGGCCGCGGGCGCCGCGCCCCTGGCACTCGCCTACACTTACGACATACTCGACCGGCTGGTGGCTGCCGACGGCATCGCCCTCGCCTACGACGCGGAGAACCGCCTGACCAACGCGGTGAGTGCGGGCGCCGCGTACGGCGCCGCCTACGACGCGGGCGGCCGCCTGGCGCGGGTGACCTACGACAACGGCCGCTTCGCCGTCACGTACGCGTACGACAACCGCAACCGGCTGGCGAGCGTCGGCGATGATCTGGCGGGCGTCACAGTGCGGTTCGTGTACGATACGGACAACCGCCTGGTTGCCATCCGCCGCGAAAACGGTGTGCACACCGAACTGCGCTGGGACGACGGCGACCGCCTGGTCGGCCTGCGGCACGGCACGGTGGCGGACTTCGCACTCCACTACAACGCTGCCGCTCAACTGGAGAGAGCGGTCGCTCACGCCCCGCTGGTCGCGGCCGCAACGCTGGCGAGCGGGCGGCAGGCCGACACGTTCGACGCGGCGTCGCAACTCGCCTCCGCCGGCTACGCGCACGACGGGCGCGGCTGCGTCACGCAAACCCCGACCGGCGCCGTCGGGTGGGACGCGGGCTGGCGACTTGAGAAGCTCGGCGCGGACACGTTCACCTGCAACGGGTTCGGCCTGCACACGACCCGGACCCGCGGCGGCGCCACGCGCGCCTACCGCTATCACCACGCGCTGGGACTCGGCGCGCTGGCAGCCGAAGTGAACGCCGGCAACGGGCAGATCGTGCGGCACTACGTCTGGACGCCGGACGGCCAGCTGCTTTACGCCCTCGACGGCGCCAGTGGAGCCGTGAGCTACTACCATTTCGACGCCCGCGGCGCAACGGTCTGCCTCACCGACGCCGCCGGCGCCGTGACCGACGCCTACGCCTACGCGCCCTTCGGCCGCGTGCTGGCGCGCAGCGGCGCCAGCGATCAGCCCTTCACGTTCGCCGGGCAATGGGGTGTGCGCCAGCTGGACGACGCCGGTGCGTTCTTCTGCATGGGCGCACGCTGCTATGACGCCGGCGCGGGACGCTTCCTGTCGCGCGATCCCTTCTGGCCCGTGCCGGACGACCCCTTCGCCGCCAACCCCTACCAGTACGCGCGGCTCGATCCGCTCGACCTGCTGGACCCGACCGGCCTGCATCCCGGCCGCATCGCCGGCAATCCGCCGGCCCCCGCCCCCGATTCCCGGCGCCTGGGCGACCGCGGTTCCTACGCCGCCGCTCCCCCCGCCCCGGACCAGCAGGGCAACCGCGACGCCTACTCCGGCACTGGGGAGTTCGCCGAGGGTGGCAATCGCGGACGCGTCTACACCGCCGGCGTCGAGGAGGGGCCGTTCGGCGGAAATGTCAGGGGCGGCACCGTGTCCAACAGTCGGAGCGTGGGCGCGTTCGGGTCGGTCAGCGGCAGCACCCCGATCGGCTCCGCCAACGCCGACTCGCAGGTCGAACTGGGGTACGGACGGGTGCTCGTCGCGAACGGGGTCAATACGCCGGCCGCCGGGATCGGCGCCAGCACGGAACTCCGGCTGAACGGCGCGGCCGGGGCTGTGACCACGCACGTCGCCAACCAGGTCCAGGTCACGGGTGGCGGCTCCGTGAACCTGGGCAGCGGGCGCGCGGTGTTCATGCAGAACGTGACCGTGGCCGACACGGTCGGTATGAACGCAGTCGTCTACACCGACGTGCTGTCGGGCACCCTGCAGACCGGCGCGAACATCGGCACAGGCGGCCACACCCTGGGGGCCAGCTTCGAACTCAACAAGGGCGTCCCTACCGCCACCGTCAACCTCGTGGTCGGCAACATCTCCCTCGGCGGCCGCACCAGCCTCTTCGGCCTGACCCTGTGGGGCGGCGACTGAGCACGAGCGGGCTCGTGGCGCCCGCTGTACCTGTCCTCCGCACGGGAAACGTACAGCAGGCGCTACGAGCCTGCTGATCGACTCTGCCCATTCGGCCCCCATTCAAGCCCCACTCGGCGCCAGCAGTTGCTGGTCACTTGGCGCTTGCCATTGCCCGTCCCTCGGGTAGTCTAACCCGGCAATATAGGGAATGTGCAGGCGCCGCGCGAACGTGCCCGGCGGCCATTCCGGGAGAACGCTCATGGACATGATCGCGAATCGACGGGCATTCCTGAGAAGCGCGGCGGCGCTGACAGCGGCGGCGGCGTGGCCGCTGGGCTGCGCCACCACGTTGCCGAACACCTTGATCCGGGCGGAGCGGCGCAAGAAGCCCGCCGTCATCCGCGGCGCGTTCTTCTACCCGTCGCAGGAAACCGTGCTGGCCGGAAAGTGCGAGGACAGTTGGAGCCACGAGAAATGGTCCACCTGGCCCGGCAACCAGTTCGAGCCCGAGCAGCAGCAGGCCAAGTTCCTCGAACAGGTGCGCCGCCTCACGGCCGGCCTGGACGTGCAGCTGGCGCTCGAAGCGCAGCCGCTGAGCACCGAGGCC
Organism: uncultured Victivallales bacterium; assembly: GCA_964402115.1. GTDB lineage: Bacteria > Verrucomicrobiota > Kiritimatiellia > UBA8416 > CAYOBW01 > CAYOBW01. Next base: position 9,649 of record CAYOBW010000094.1, on the reverse strand, counting down.
GGCATCCGGGCCTTTCTCGCCAGCGTGGCCGCCTCGAAGCCCGACGCCCTGCTGCTCTTCAACTTCTGGAACACGTTCAGCGCGAAGCTGAAGCCCATCCTGGAGGAGTTCAAGGGGCCCATCATCGTGTACCAGCCCGTGGGTGCAAGCCACCAGCTCCCGCCGGAGCTCCTGCGCACGGCGCCGCACACGCAGTACATCCACTCGATCGAGAACTGGGACGCGCTCGGGCGCGGACTCCGGGCCGTGCATGCGTGGGGGCGGCTGGCGCAAAGCCGGCTCCTGCGCGTCTCCGGCAGGCTCCAGCGCGAGGCGGACGACGCCGAGCCGTTCCTCGGCCTGCCAATCCACGGCGTGCCCGCCGCGCATTTCAACACGCTCTTCGACCAGCTCGCCGTGACGCCCGAGATGGAGCGCCTGGCGCGCGCCGTGCGGCGGCGCGCGCGTCACAGCACCGACCTGGAGGAGAAGGCCTTCCTGGACGGCGTCCGCGCGCACACCGCCGTGCAGGCGCTGCTGGAGCGCCACGACGCGGACGCGATCACGATCGAGTGCCTCTTCCTCAAGCACCGCAAGCCGTGCCTGAGCTTCGCGCTGAACAACGGCCGGCTCATGCCGTGCGCCTGCGAGAACGATCTCAACGCGGCGCTGGGCCTCATGCTCGGCGCCAGCCTCTTCGGCCGCGGCGGCTTCCAGCACAACCCGGATTTCGACACCGAGCAGAACCTGTACTTCGCCTCGCACTGCACCTGCACGCCCCGCCTGCACGGCCCCGACGGGGCCGATGCGCCCTACGCGCTGCGGCCGTTCTTCCACCAGGAGCCGAAAAGTCTCGCCCTGGACGTGCAGTGGCCGGCGGGCGAACCGGTCACGCTGTTCAAGTACCACACCGGGAAGAACCTGCTCGACGCGTGGTCGGGCACCGTGGTTGACTCACCCGGCTGCCCGCCCACCGGCGGCTGCGCGACCCGCGTGCTGGTGAAACTCGACAACGTGGCCGACGTGTGCAGCGTCTACCCCGGCCCCCACCCCCTCCTCTATTGCGGCGACTTCGCCCGCCACGCCCGCGTCTTCGCGCAGCTGTACGGCCTGACGATCAACACCAACGCGAAGGCGTGAGGCGCGCAGCGAACGTGGCGTCGGCCCCCGGTGCATCAGCCGCCGGGCACGACCTCGACCGGGCGCGGCAGGGCCACGCTGCGCTTCCGCGCGGCATGCGGGGAGTCGACCTTGAGGCGCTCCCCCGTCACCCGGTCCACCAGGCCGAGCCGCACCGTGTACGCGCCCGGCTCGGCCCCCGCGGGCACGCCGACCTGCACGGTTTGCCGAAACACTTCCGGGAAGGGCCGCTCCGCCAGGGTGTGCGCAGGCAGGTTCTCGAGCAGGACATGGTCCGCCTCGAACTGCCGGGACTCCCGGCGGAAGTGGACGAACACGGCGTACCGCGTCGTGGCGCGCTGCGGAGGCACACGCCAGAAGCAGGTCAGCGACGCGGACGCGCCTGCCGCAAGCGGCACCGCCGGGACCGTACAGCCCAGCAGCTCGTAACCGCCGGCGAACACGGAGCGGCAGGGAGTCTCCGGCTCGGTCTGCTCGCACAGCGTCCGCCGGGCCGCTTCGCTGCCGGCGCGATCGCCGCTGCGCGCCAGGACAGCCGCCAGGCGTTCCCACGCAGGCTGGCAGTTCGGGTACGCCGCCACGCTCCGCCGCAGCCAGGCCACCTCGTCCCCCGGAACGGACGCGCCGCCGGACCGGCCCGCGCGAGCGAGAAATGCCAGGGCTCGCGCCCGGGCATGGCGATCCTCGGTGCCGGCCCCGACGCCGGCCTCGGACCAGAACAGGTTGCCGCAGAAGCGAAAATCGCTCTGCCAGTTCCGGTCGTCGAACCAGAAGACCTCGAAGGGCCCCAGCGCGGTCCGCTGCGGCGTCAGCCCCTCCCGCGTCAGGCAGCGCCACGAGCGGGGTGCGGCCGCGCGCGGCACGATAAGCGCCAGGTGGTTGGTGACCTCCAGCGGCAGGATGCCCGGCTGCAAGTTTACATCGACGGGCGCCCCATCCGGCGTCCAGAACGGAGCGAGCGGCGTGGTGACAGCCGCGCCCCAACGGACATGGCCGTACTCCGCCAGCCACCTCGGCGCATAGACCCGCCTCACGCCCGTCGTGGCGATCAGGGCGAGCACCTGGTCCTCCGACCAGGCGCTCGGCCAGGGCTCAGGCGCGGGGGCGAGCAGTTCCAACTCGCTGATCGCCACGCGGGCGGACTGTTCGGTGCCCTCGATCGCGAGCAGCAGGCGGGTCACGAGCCGCGGCTCGAACAGCCACTCTTGCACGTACTGAAGGCCGCCATAGCAGAGCTGCGGCCCCGACCAGAAGAAGCGCGTCGTGTCCTGCGCGGCCACCAGCGTCTGCAGGCCGTTCGTTTCCGGGCCCTCCGTCCCGGCGTACAGGCCGGCGCGCAGCGGATAGGCATTCGGCAGGCTCAGCAGCCGCAGGCCGCACAGGCGCGTCGGCCCGGCCAGCGACAGGCTGACGACCCGCCGCCCGTTCGTGGCCGGCACCTCGCCTTCCCAGGCCGTGTTGAGATCCTCGTCCTGCATGCGCGCCGCCGCTGCGTCGTCGCCATCGGTGACGTGCACCGTGGCACGGGAGGTGAGCGGCGCCGGGTTGGCCGGCGCATGCCGGAGGCGGTAGACCACGGGGCACGCACCCCCCTGCCCCACCTCCCACCGCGCCGCGGTCGCGTCCAGGAAGCCTTCGATGCCCCGGTACCCCCGCTCGTAGGCGCAGCGCCGCGACAGGGCGGCGCGCCGCGCGTACGGCACGTAGCGGTCGTCCTCGCCGGTCGTGTAGCAGAAGGCTTCGCGGGCAGCGAAATTGACCCAATGCATGCCGTAGTGTCCGTACACGGTGTCCACGTCGTTGCTCAGACAGAAGCGGGTCAGGCCCGGCACGGCGCGCCACCCGGTGCGGTCCTCACCGCTCTCGGCAAACAGACGTCGGACGCTGCCGAGCTGTCCCCCCACCAGCAGGGCAACGCCCAGCCAGGCGAGGGCGGGGTGCCACCGCCGCCCGGCGGCGGCGAGTCCGGCCGCGAGCAGAACGGCCAGCGCGGGCACGATCGGGATCAGGAAGCGGGCGCCGCCCCAGCCCTGCGAAGTCCGGGAGCCGGCGAAGAGCGCGCCGTGCACGGCGACGAAGAGCAGCGCGGCCAGGCAGGCGTAGCGGCGGGGTCCGCCGCGCGCCCGGCGCCAGGCCACCGCGCCCGCCGCCAGGGCGCACCCCCCGACAACCACCCGCAACACGGCCGCCCCCTCCCAGCCGGGCGCCCCGTCGATGAACTGGGCCAGGTAGTTCGCCAGGTAGCGGAGCCCCTGCGGCAGAGCCGCCCCCTCGAACGTGCCGGCGAAGCTGAAGGTCAGCCACGCGTGCCGGGCATTCCAAGCCCACCAGGGCGCGCTGCCGGCCGCAAAGCCCGCCAGCCCGGCGCAAACCGCCGCCACGGGCGGGCGCCCCCGCCAGCCGGAAAGCAGCACGAGCGCCGCGGCCAGCAAAGCGCCGGCGCTCAATTGGTTGGTCCACCAGGCCAGCCCGGCCACGACGCCCAGCAGGCCGAAGGCGCGCGCGCGAACCGGTTCCCCGGCCGCGAGACGGTCGGCCAGCCGGGCGGCCAGCCAGAGGAGCCAGGCGCACAGGCATAGCGTGGCCATGTACCCTCCCCGCGGCGCCACGGCAAACCAGAAGAGCGGCTCGGGGCCGATGACGCACAGTGCGAGCGCGACCAGGCCCGCCCGCCGGCCGGCCGCGTCGCAGCCCCACCGGTAGATGAAGCACAGCGCCGCCAGGCTGAACACAACGGGACCAAGACACACGGCGAACATCGAATGGCCCAGCACCTTGTAGAACAGGGCGCTGACCAGCGGCTCGAGGCTCCCCATGTAGCACTGTCCGTAGAAGAAGACCGGCCACTCCCGCCCGCCGGCCATGTGCATGGCCATCAGGGCATGGATGCCCTGGTCAGCGGCCTGATTGGTGCCGTGCTGGGGTTCGAGGCGCAAGTGAAAGACCGCGGCGTGGAAGAGCCGCAGGCCCGCTGCCAGCGTCAGCAACGCCAGCAAGCCGTAGCGGTGCGCGCGCGATGTATGCGCCTGCAGGCGTCCCCCGTCCGCCTCCGCCCCCGGCGACACGCCGCGGGCCATCGCCGTGCTTCTCACGTCTCCCTCCGCCCGGCGGCCACGATCCGCACCACGCGCAGCAGCGAGGGCTCCGGCAGCGGCGGCGGACGGGGCTGGTCGCGATTGGCGTCGAGCGTTTCCCATACGAGCAGATAGCGCACGCCCGGCGGCGGCTCGCCGGAATCGCCGGCGGACCGTTTCAGCATCCCCGGAAAGGCGGACTCGACCTTCGCCAGCGCGTGCGGCAGCCCCGGGCCCCTCGGTGGATGCTTCGCACCGGGGAGGGGCTTCAGCGTCGCCTCGTCGAGCACCCACGTACCCGCGCCGCGGCCATAGCGGTAAGCCAGCGCGAGACGGCCCTGGCCAATCGGTTCGACGGCGCCGATACCGACCTCGGCGACGATGGTGCCGCCGCCGCCGAATTCCCACCGGTAGCCGGTCCAGTCGCTGACCTGCACGATCACCCAGCCGTTCGCCTCACGCCGGGCGGCATAGGCCTGGAGATCGCCCGCGGCGTCGTACTTATGGTACGTCAGCACCGGCCGTCCGGCGTTGTCGAAGCCCAGTTCGCGGTTGCAGTTGAGCAAGCCGCCACGCGGCGGGACGGGGTCGACGATCTCGCCCGTCTCGAGCGTAATTGGCAGCGCCAGCGCCTTGCCGAAGGAGTCGGTCCACCGGACGAGATCGTCGCTGCGCGCATAGCTCAGGTCGTGATTGCTCGCGCAGTCGGGCGTGTCGCGCCAGACCCACGCAATGTGAAAACGCCCGTCCGGGCCGAGCAGGGGCTTGAGGGCGTAGGCGTTCATCTTCCCGCCGCCGCTCAACAGAGGGCTATCGAGCAGCCGGCGCCACGCGCCCGCTTCCTCGTCGTAGACGTTGTAGAGATCGTCGCCGCGCCCGCTGGAGCCGTCGCGGTAGCGGAAGACCAGCCGGCCGCCCTTGTCGCGCAGGAAGACGGGATAGGTCGCGCGCGCCTCGCGGTCGCCGACCATGCCGGGCATGCGCTGCAGCGACGCGGCGTCGTAAGGCGTTGCGCCGCGGTAGTAGACCAGGGGGACACAGTGCATGTTGCCGGCCACGTGCAGCCGGCCGGCGCGGTCCAGCGCCATGGTGACGCTGTTATGCGAATCCCAGCCGAGCGTCGAGTCCAGTTTCGCGAAATGCCATACCGTCTCGTCAAGCCGGCGCTGGGCGACGGTCATCCGCCGCTGCGCGTCGTAGTAGGCGACGAACTGGTGCGGCGGACTCGTCAGCAGGCAGAACCCGACCGGGTGCGCCGCCCAAACGGTTTCGAGGGGAACCACGTCCGCCGCCGCTTGCGCCGTCCGGTTCGTTTCCGCCGCGCCGCCGGCGAGCGCCGCCGCCAGCAGCCCCGCCCCTCCCCTTGCCCAGATCCGGTAATTCCGCATGCAACCCTTGTACGGGGACACCCCGTGCCAGGTCAACCCGGAACGCGCAGGACAGCGCTCCTGGGGTGCGATTTCACTTCGTTGCAGCGTACCGAGAATCCAGAATTCAGGAGTCAGCATCCGGACGATGGAGCTTCCTGGCGCAAACCCACTCAAGGCCGCGCATGCAGCGCCCGACGCGGCGGTGCTGGCGGCCTACGGTTTCGGTGTGCCGAGCAACCTGCTAGCCCATCTTCTATCTCTCAACCAAGCCGTCGCTGCCCGGAGCGAGCGCGGCGCCCCCGTCACATCCCCCGGCATCCCTCCCGGCTTTCCCACACCGCAGGCCTTGGTCACGCAGGACTGCATCGCCCCCTGAACGTTCGGCTTCTGCCGCGCCCCCCCGTCCGGCCATTGGAAGGATCCCGGAGGCAGATTTACGCAGACGGGAGATTGGCGTACGGTAGGTCTATGAGTAAGACTGAGATACTTCAGGAGCTGCCCCATCTTACGGCGCACGATCGCCGCGAAATCCTGGATAGACTGTGGGATATCGAAGAGTGGGACGTGCTGCAAGCAGGCGAGCCCTCAGCCGAGGAGAAGTCGCTGCTTGACGAGGCGCTGGACGCCTACGGCCGTAATCCGGAAGCAGGACGACCATGGAGGGAAGTGCTCGCCCTTCTGGAGGGAGAGAGCGTTCACGTTCTGCGCGTCCTCCATGGACGCCGCGACCATCGCCGCTTGCTCCGGCCGTGAAGCAGCCTGGTGACTCCTTCACGGGGCGGCCATGTGCAGCGCGAGCAGCTGGCACGGTCGCAGGTCGAGCATCACGCCGTCGCCGCTGCGCGCGAGCGCCATCCCCGTCGCCGGCGCGGTCACCGCGCCCTTGCCCGGCAGCTTCACCCGCACCTGCCGCCGTTCGGTCCACGCCGTGTTCACGACGGACACGTACGTGCCGCTGCGGCCGGCGGCGATCGTCCGCACCACCACCGCCGGATCGCTGGCGGCGCCCTCGACGCGCGTGCTGGGCAACGCGGGCAACGCCAGGAAGTTCGCGTTGAAATCGCGGACGTACAGCGGGAAGCCGCGCGCGAAGCTGCTGCCGACCAGGTAGCCGATCAGCGTCGGATCGCCATTGGCCATCGCCACCGCCTCGGCCTGCATGCAGAACGGCCCCGCCCGCTCGATGTCCGCCACGAAGTACCCGAGCTTCTCCTTGTCGTTCGCGTCGAACAGCATGTTCTCGTTGAGCGCGTAGTGCCGCACGAGCGCCAACCCGGCCGGCGCCCGGTAGAGGTCCAGGGTCCGGGGCGCGCTCACCGTGTAGAGCCGATTGAAGGCGTGCGAGAGCAGCACCCCCTCGACCGCCTTGTATGTCGCGGGGTCGTCGGCGGGATTGGCGTGGTGGATCTCCCAGCCGCCCCAGTTCGCGCCGGGCGCCAGCAGGGCCTTGAGGTAGAGATCCTGCCCGGCGATTTGCGCCGGGGTGTAGACCTGCCACTTCCGCTCCTGCGGCGGCTTGTGCGTCTCCTCCGCCAGGATCGGCTGCCATGTGGCGGGCTCGTCGGTGAAGAAGCGCGGCTCGAAATCGCCGAAGCCCTTCCCCGGTTCGCTCGCACAGCCCGTGAAGAGCACGCAGGCGTCCTTGACCCCTTTGCCGCGCAGGTAGTCGCGCAGCGCCGTGAGGAAGTCGCGCCGCTTGCCGTTCCACCAGGCGATGTAGCGGGCGTAGAGCGCCGGGTCCGTCGTCAGCTGTGCGCGCGTCACGCCCGCGCCGTTGTGCGCCTCGGCGGCGAAGCGTTTGAGCGTGGCGGGGCCGAACCCGACGGGCAGTTGCGAGCGCGGCCGGATCCAAATGCCCGCAAAGTGCGCCTTGTCCTGCAGGTTCACCACCGTCAGGTCCAGCATTTTCCGGAAGTCCGCGAGCGTGTCGGGGTCCGTGATGTCCGCGTTGGCGGACTCGATCCAGCCGATGTGCGTGTAGGCGCCCTCGCCCTTGAGCGGCTGGGCGCGGCGCTGGTTGCCGAGCCCCTCCTGCCCCTTGCTGCCGCTGTACTCGTAGTACGGCAGCACGTCGAACCCGTAGCGGCCCATCAGCGCCACGATCTGCTGCCACACGTCCTTCAGCTCGCCGTTGAAGTAGACCCACTTGTTGCCGCCGTACGCCGTGGAATCCCAGTGCTGGCAGGCGCCGAACTCGAGCAGGTCCTTCGCGTACGTGTTCATGCCCAGGAAGCGCATCAGCTCGGCCTTGTAGCGATACCAGTCGAGCGGATTGTCCACGCCGCGATCCTCGGGCTTCTTGCCGCCGATCACGCCGTCCGCCATCTCCTCGCGCCAGAAAAGGCGGCGGCGCGGCAGGCCGTCGGGCGGGAAGTGGATCGTCAGCGCCAGCTTGTCGGGGTCCACCACCTCGTAGAGCCGGATGCGCCCCACGGCCGCGCCCTTCGACAGCGGGATGTTCCAGTCCGAGAACTGCGCGACCGTCACGTCGAAGCCGTCCTCCGGCGTCAGGGTGCGCGGCCGGTCGGAGCCCCGCACGAGGCCCTTCTCCGGGAAGCGGTCGTGCAGCCGGAAGAGCATCGTCCACGTCTCCCACTGGCCGGTGAGCGGCGTGTTCAGCGACTCCACCTGGTTGTCCACGTACTTCGGGTGCATAGCGTCGCCGAGGGTCGGCCCCGTGTGGAAGCCGCGCGAGGTCTCGCTGCCCGTGTTGATCACCACCATGCTTCGCGGCGCGTCCTCGGGATACTCCACGGCCAGGACATAGACCCCGCCCGGGCGCAGGAGCTTGCGGCCACCGAGGCGGAAGCACAGGTAGGCGCACTCGTTCGGCGTGGGCGCCAGCACGCGGCAGGGTTTGCCGAGAATCGTCTCGATGCGCGCGGCGCCCGCCGGGTCGCAGCGCAGCGTGTGCCCCGGCTCCGCCGCCCCGCCGTCCACCTCGTCCACCAGCGAGAGCGTGCCGTACGGCGCCAGTTCGACCAGCGGCCGCTTGAGCGCCTCCTCGCGCGCGAGCTTGAGCGCAGCCTGGCGCTCCGCCTCCTGGCGCGCGGCCTCGGTCTGCGCGCGCTGGACGGCCTCCCAACCGCGCGCGGAATAGGCGTCGAGCGCGATCTCGCCCATGTTCGCGCCCGGCGACTTCAGCTCCAGCATCAGGTAGCGGGTGACAACTCCGAGCGGCACAGCGGCCCAGCTCTTGTAGCGCTTGCAGTCATACGTCCCCACCGCCTGCCACGCGCCGGGCCGGCCCGCGTGAATCGTCACGTCGCCGGTGTTGTTCAGGTCGTAGATCCACAGCGTCGCCAGCGCGGTCTCCTGGCCGAGGTCCACCGTCGCCTGGAGCGGCGCAGTCTCGCCATGCCGGGCCGGCGCCTTCCAGCCCGTCACCGCCTCGCCCGCCGGCGGGTCGCCCACCTCCTGCTGCTCGTCCACCAACCCTGTGAAATCCGCTCCCGCCGGCGAAGCCGTCACCTGCCCGGGCCGCAGCAGCAGCCGATACTGCCCTGGCGGCGTAGCGAATGACAAGGAGGCGGCAAGGCAGATCGCGGTACACAAGGCGCAGGCGGAGGCTTTCACGGCGAGGATCGTGGCAAAAGCGGCCAGGGAACGCAAGAGGGTGCAGAATTCAGGAGTCAGGAGTCAGGGGTTTGTTTCCTGAATTCTGACTTCTGAGTTCTGTGCACCCTTCCCCGGACGGTGCTCCGGCGCCGTCCTTCCCCCGCCAGCCCCGCGGAGCGGAACGCTTTGGCGTTCCGGCGTCCACACCACCGTCCCCCTTTTCTCCCCGGCGTGGCATAACGGCGGGGGACCGCCGTCTCCAGGCCGGTGGACCCTGATGCCGCCGCTGCCCGCGCCGCAAGGGGCGTCTTGACGCCAGCGGTTTCAGCCGGTAGCCGCGGGCGCCAGCCCGTGGATGTCTCCGCCAGCGGACCAGGTCGCAGGCACGACCTTCGGCCTGGAGACGGCGGTCTCCGCCGTTATGCCTCTCCCGGAGCTTTGGCGTTCCGGCTTCCACACCACCGTCCCCCTTCTCTCCCCGGCGTGGCATAACGGCGGGGGACCGCCGTCTCCAGGCCGGTGGACCCT
>CAYOBW010000093.1:4971-24419 GCA_964402115.1 uncultured Victivallales bacterium | reverse complement strand
GGCGTTCCGGCTGCTTGATGCGATCCATCAACCCGCTCCAGGACACGTGTCAAAAATCACCTGGCACCATTCCTCGGGCACCATTCCTCGGCACCATTCCTCCCGCATCATTCCTCCCCTCTAGCTCCATCCTGCGTTTCTGGATCGCATCCCACAGCCAATTCTCCATGTCAGCCGGTCGTTCGCGTGGCATGTCACGGCCTACTACGTACGCGTTGTCTCCCAGCTTTTCCGATACGCGCTGGGTTGGAAGGCAGAGTCTTCCTTGAGCAGTGAGCTTCTGCGTCCATGTGATGCTTTCGCGTATACACCCCGGCACCACCACTTCGGTTCGCCATGTACCTTTCTCGTTTCCGCCTCGCACGGGGGAAACGTAGGATGGCAGGGGTCCCTCTGCTTGGAGGCGTTGCCTTGCTACTGCAATCTGCTCAACAGGGTTCATGATCGCCGCAGAAGCTGCCTTGTCATAAAGGTAATCGACCATAATCTCGTCGAGCACATTGACGCGAAAACTCGCCATGCGAAAGACCAGAGCGCTCCGCAATGTCCTAAGAGTCAATCGGTCAAGCTCCTCACATGCAGCTCCCCGCCCACTGTCTGTGCTCAGCCAGGCGCTCGAATGCCCAAGCAGAAGCTCACGCATCAGACCTACTGAGAATCGAAACTCCGCTGACACAAGATCCAGGCGGGCGTACGCACGGTCCACAGTTTGGGGACTCTCCAGCGCCTGGTTTAGAATGTCGTCAAGTTCTGCCTTCTGCAGGTCCACATAGACATAGACCGCGTTCGTCTCGCCACCCGTCCAAGGGCCGTACCCCACAGAGGCCCAGACCGCCATCAGGATCATACACCATCGCTGTCGTTGCATCGGTGTCCTCCGGTTAGGGGTTCAGGCACTGTTGGTGCCAGGCAAACTACCTGCACAATATTCGGGAAGAGTGCCAGGCAACGCGCGTCGTGCCGGGCCGGATCCCCCGCACAATCCCCGGCACCGTTCACTCGGAAGATCGGCCGAAACACCGTGCAGAAGAAGGCTATGAGCGCAACGACAGCCAACGCCATGGCGACCGCGTCAACCGCCAGCGTGGTCCTTCGGGACCAGTGCCTCGAACTCCACAGCAGACCGGCGGCAATCAGGCCACCGAGCGGCAGCGTCCAATGCCAGTGAAGGTGCGAGATCAGCCTGAGGGGGTACGGCAGGGGATCCACGCCGAAATCGCGAAACATCTCCAGGAAAACCGGCGCTGTCCAGCCCATGAAGAGGAGCGACAGCAGCCACAGCACACTCGCCACGCAGGGCGCGGCGACGGGGAGCTTCTCCGCTTTGGTCGTCTCTGTCATCTTGGCCCGCGGGGATGTGCGTCGGGAATCGCAGCTTGCCGGTGCGCGCCTTGCGGAGCCCCGCCTGGCAGCGTAATCTGCATGCAGAGGTTCATGGCGGGCGTCACCTGGGCGAAGACCCCTTTGACGGCCGTGACCAGCTCGTCGCCCGTGCAGGCCTGCACGTCGGCGGCCGGCATGGGATAGTAGAGCTGAAAGCCCGCCCACTCGCGCGCGGAGCAGCGCCGGGCGGCGGTGCGCACGTCGCGCGCAGAGGCAAAGTGGTCCGCGTCGAAAACCGCATTGGCATCCCAGTTGCCAACCTCCGCGACGAAGCCCTCGCCCTTCAGCAGGCGCCCCAGCTCGGCATCCAGCGCGCTGCCGGAACGGCACTGGCGCATCAGCCGGTTCCAGTCCCAGTCATCCTGCAGCAGGCAGCCGGCGAACGGCGGCGTCCCCGCTGCATACCCGCGCTCGATCTGCAGGCCGCTCTTGAAGACCTTCGCGGTCGTATCGGCGGAGATGAAGAACTTGGCGCAGCCGAAGTTGACGTCGTGCGAGCGCGGCTTCGCCTCCCGGTTCGCGCGGGGCAGCCAGCAAATCCACTGCCAGAAGACACCGCGGCCCCAGCGGTCGGTGATGAACGGCGTGACGTGCGCGGTTTCGAGGTGGTACTTCAGGATCTGCGTGATCCGCTCGTGCGGCTCGAGGTTGCCCACGCGGATGCCGCGTTCGAAGTCGATCCACTCCGGGCGGAACGCCTCGCCCGTCGGCGCCACGCGCGCGGCGCGCACGCCGGCCAGGGGCAGCCAGTCACCCATGCCGGCCTTGCGTTTGGCCATGCTTTCGCCCCCCGCCGGCAGGCAACCGGACGCGCCGGGTCACTCGCAGTAATCGCGGTTGATGCGCCAGCCCGCGTAGACGCCCACCATGCTGGCGATGCCGCTCAGCACGTAGGCCGTCACCAGTCCGATCTTCGCCCCGGCCCACCAGCCCAGCCACCCGAACACGGTCATGCCGAGGAAGATGCAGAGTTTCTTCATGCGCCGAACGCCTATTCGGCAATGATTTCGATGCCGTTGATCTCGGGCTCCTGCGTCTGGCGCTCGAACCCGATCTCGATCAGGCCGTCCGTCGCTTCGACACCCTTGAACTCCTTCACGACCGCCTTCTGATTGGCGCCGGCCACCTTGCGTGGGTCGAAGTCCTTCAGCACTTCCTTGCCCTGGAGCTTCACGGTGAAGACCCGCTCGCCGTCCGAGGCGATCCCGTCATACGTCTCCGCGAAATGCAGGCGTACCGTGTACTTGCCTTTCGGCACCTCGGCCTTGAAGCCGTCCATGCCGTAGTGCTCGGTCTGGTAGATCCGCGCATCCTGCGTGCCCGCGATCTGCATGTCCACCCCGCGATCGACGGTGCTGCCGCCCACGAATCCGTAGCCCCCGTCCTTCACGTACTCCTTGCCGGCCTTCCACGTGTTGCCGGCCTTGTCCGTGCAGTCCTTGTCGGCGCCGGCGTTGACCCGCAGCGCGAACTTGTCGGCCGCCCACAGCGTGGTGACGACTGCCAGCAGAACCATCCCGACCCATCCGGTGTAACGTTTCATGTGTGCCGTGCCTCCTGTGTGTGGTTTGCGACGAGCCAAGCGGAGATACTATCGTCCGCGATGCTCCCAGCGTCAAGCCCCCGTCGCGCCCGTGAATTTCGACTTGCCAGCGGCGCGCGGCTTTCGGATTGTACAGGGGCACATGCACACGCTGCCCACATCGGTCGCGGAACGCAGCCGCCTGCTGGGGCTCTGCGACCTGTTCCGGTCCCTGCCGGAGCCGGAACGCGCGGCGCTGGCGTCCATCGCCCTCCACCGCACCTACGAGGCGGGCGAGTACCTGTTCATGCAGGAGGAGCCGGCGCAGGGGTTCTACGTCGTGGTCAAGGGCCGCATCAAGGTGCACCGGCTGAGCCCCGACGGGCGCGAGCAGGTGCTGCACCTGTTCGGGCGCGGCGAACTGTGCGGCGAGGTGCCCGTGTTCGCGGGCACCGACTACCCGGCCTCGGCGGCGGCCAGCGGCGTGCTGGAGGCGCTTTTCCTGCCGCGCGAGCGCTTCCTGGCCGCGGCCCGGCGCCAGCCGCAGATCCTGCTGGATATGCTGGCGGAGCTGTCGCGGCGCCTGCGCGGGTTCGTCACGCTGATCGACGACCTGTCGCTGAAGGAGGTCTCCGCGCGCCTGGCCAAGTACCTGCTCGACCTGACCGCGCACACCGGGGCCGCGACGGTGGAGCTCGACTCGAGCAAGGCCGTGCTGGCGGCGCGCCTCGGCACCATTGCCGAAACGCTCAGCCGCACCCTCAAGAAGATGCAGCAACGCAAGGCCATTGCCGTCCAGGGCCACAGGATCCGGGTGTTGAACCGCGACCTGCTGATCGAACTGGCCGGGGGATTGAAACTGTAGCCGCGGCGCGCGCGCACGGCGCCGACACCACCTATGACACTGACGGGGAAAACACGACTGGGGCTTTTCGGCGGCACTTTCAACCCCGTCCATACCGGCCACCTCATCCTGGCCCAGTGCGCCTACGAGGCCTTCGAGCTGTCGCGCGTGCTGTTCATCCCGAGCGCCACGCCGCCCCACAAGGACAACGGGGCGCTGCTTCCCGCCGCCCATCGCGTGGCCATGCTCGAAAACGCGCTGGAGGGCGATTTGCGCTTCGAGGTCTGCGACATCGAACTGCAGCGCGGCGGCACGTCCTATGCGATCGACACCGTGAAGGCGCTGGCGCAGCGGTATCCGGAGGCGGAGCTGGCTTTCATCATCGGCGCCGACAGCCTGCTGGAGCTGCACGCCTGGTACCGCGTCGAGGAGTTGCTGCCGCTCTGCCGGTTCGTCACCCTCGCCCGGCCGCGCCACGATCTGACGGCCCTGCATCCCGAGGATCTGCAGCTGCCGCCCCCCTGGGGCGAGCGTCTGCTGCGGGACGTGGTGGTCGGCTGCCAGGTGGACATCTCATCCACGATGATCCGTCACCGGGTGGCCGAGGGGATGAGCATACGTTATCTTGTGCCGCCGGCCGTGGAGATGTATATTACCGAACACCGCCTCTACGGCTGAGAGCCGCCGGCGCGGTTCGGAGACCGGGGCGAAGACCCCGGCCGCAACAGTAAGGAGTGCAAGCTATCAACGCGTTGGAACTCGCCAAGCAAGCAGCCGCCATCCTGGATGAGAAGAAGGGCGATGCGATCGTCATCCTGGACGTGCGGGAGATCTCGACCGTGACCGACTACTACGTGCTGGTGACCGGCAACAGCCCCCCGCACCTGAAGGCGCTCTCGAACGAACTCTCGTACCAGTTGAAGGCCGCGGGAGAGAAGAAATTCCGGCGGGCAGGCGCCCCGGAAGGCGGCTGGCTCGTGCTCGACTACATGGACGTGATCATACACATCCTATCGGAAGAAGCGCGGGCGTATTACGATCTTGAAGGGCTGTGGGCTGCGGCACCGAAGGTGCCTCGTCGCCGTCGGACACAACCTCGTCCGTAAACCCTTCCAGAGCAAGCAATTGCCTGGCAAGCGCGCGCAGTTTCTCGTCCTGTCCGGCAGCTGCCTCCGCCGTCACCGTCGCGGGATGCCCCGTACCGGCCACCAGGGCGATCAAGCTCTGCACGTGTTCGACACGCGCCGCCTGCCGGGCGCTGTTGAGAAGTATCCAGCCGCCCACCATCAGGGCCAGGGCTGCCGCCCCCGCCAGAGCTTCGACGGCGGGACGCCGGAACCAGAACACGCGGCCGGTCGCGCGAACCTGCTCCGCGGCACAGTCGCGAATGCGCGCCATGACGGCAGGACTCGGGGCGCGCTGGGGCAAAGCCTCACCGGCCAGCGCCTGCAACCGGCGCACGTCATCGCGCCAGGCCCTGGCCGCGGGATCGGCCGCGAGGGCGGCGTCCACCTGCCAGGCTTCCTTGGGCGTCAGCTCGCCGGTTTCCGCCAGCAGGATCTTCCGTTCGAGTTCCGTTCGTTCCATAACCCACCGCCTTGTCTGCGCTTACGCGCGTCCCAGCGCCGCATAGTGATCCGTCAGCATCGGCCGCAGTTTCGCCAGCGCGTACTGCATGCGCGCCAGGGCCGTGTTGATCGAGACCTTCTGGACCTTCGCAATCTCCTTGAACGACAGTCCCGCCTCCACGCGCATCAGGAACACCGCTTTCTGCTCTTCCGGCAGCAGCGCCACGGCCTCCCCGATCCACCGCCCCACGTCGCTCGCCGCCAGGTTCGCAGCCGGGTCACGCCCCTTGTCCGCGATCTGCTCGATCAGCGGATGGTCGTCCGCCGTCTCCGCATCCAAGCTCAGGTCGGGCTTCTTGCGCCGCCCCCGGTCGATGACCAGATTGTGGGCGATCCGCATCAGCCAGCCGGGGAAATTCTGTTCGCGGTAACGGCCCAGGTTGCGAATCGCCCGAAACCACACCTCCTGAAAGACCTCGTCCGCCTCCTCCGTCTGCCCAATCATGTTCAGGATGTAGCCGAACAGCGGACGACGGTAACGCTGCACCATCTCCTCCAACGCAGCCACATCCCCAGCGCGGTAGGCATCCAGAAGCTCGCCGTCCGTTCGTTCCATAGTCACGTCGTCTTCTTCCACACCCCCCGCTCATTGCACGGTTAACGCAGGGCGGCGTCGGTTTATTGCCTACTTCGTGCGCCAGGCAGACCAAGCCTGGAGGGCCGCGGTCAGGCAGGCTCCGTACGCGTCCCGCGTGTGCAGCAGCAGGGCATCCACGAGCTGCCCCCAGGAGGCGGGCGACACGACCACGATCCAGACGGCAATACCCAACACGTTGAAGCAGTAGATGATAGACCAGGCGAACAGGTGCCCGACGGACTGGATGTCCGTCTGATGCTGGAAGAGGGTCACGAGTGTGAAGGTGAAGTGGAAGCCCCACGTGAAGCCGACCGCCGCGAGCCAGGCGAACTGGTAGGGCCGCACGTCGCAGAAGAGCCCGAGGCAGCCGTACAGCACAATGAGGATCATCGTGTAGAAGGGGAAGAAGTAGGGGGCCAGCGTGATGATGAAGTTGGTCTTGGACAGTTCGACGAAGCCGCTGTCGCTGCCGACCTTGATGCGCGAGACCTTCGAGCCAAGCAGCACACCCCACAGGGCATGCGTCAGCTCGTGCCCCAGCACGTAGGCCCGGGCGGGGCGCGGGAGGGTGTAGAAGATCAGCAGCCAGAGCAGGTAGCCGCCCCCCAAGGCGACCGCCGCGGAGGAAAGCAGTCCGTTCGACGGCTCGGGCAGCCCGGCCAGCAGGCTCATGACGGTGCGCGACAGGGCCCACGCCCAGGGCAGCAGCAGCAGGCCTATGATGTTTCGCAGAATGTTCATGCCGTGCATCTTATGGTGTGGCGACAAGCCGGTCCAGCAGGGCCGGGGTCACGTCGTCAAGCGAGGCGACGATGAGCGTCGCCGCCGACAGGTCGTGGTGGCGGGTGTGCGCGTTGGGCACGGCCACGCAGGCCATGCCGGCCGCGCGGGCGGCGCGCACGCCCTTTTCGGAATCCTCAAGCACGACGCAGCCCGGGGGCGGCACGCCCAGCCGCCGGGCCACCAGCAGGAACACCTCCGGATCGGGTTTGAGGGCAGCCACGTCTTCGCTGGCGGCCACGGTGTCGAAGTAGCGGCGGATGTCGAGGGCCTCGAGGACGGTCAGCGCCTGCTCGCCGTAGGATGCGGTGGCCAGGCCGAGCGGCAGACGCCGGTGCAGGGCCTCGAGCAATCGTCGCGCACCCGGCATCAGGGCCGCCTCGGCGCGCACCAGCTTCTTGTATGCGTCGGCCTTGGCGCGCCGGATGTCGTCCGCGTCCAGCGTCAGCGCGCGGGCGGCAAGGAAGTCGCGGATGCCCCGGCCCTGCCGGATCCAGTGCTCGTCGTACGCCTCCGCGGAGAGCGCGACGCCGCGCGCCTGCAACACAGCGCGGTAGGAGCGGAAGTGCAGCTGTTCCGTGTCGGTCAGCAGTCCATCGAGGTCGAAAATGACGGCGTCAGGCATACGTGCGTTCCCCTACTCCACGAGCCGGGCGGGGCGCAGGCCCCGCACGGCGTTCACGAGGTACAAGCGCGGGCAGCGGGCGAGCTCGTCCACCCGGATGACGCGCTCGACGACCTGCCCGGAGGCCAGCAGCTCGGCCCTGAACGTGCCGGCCAGCAAACCGCATCTGACGGGAGGCGTGCAGAGCCGCCCGTCGCGTTCCACCACCACGTTGGCCAGGCACCCCTCGGTTACCTCGCCCCGCCCGTTCCACAGGATGACGTCGTCGCAGTCGGGCCGGGCGCGCAGGGCGCGCTTGTAGACGGCGCGGTGCGTGGTCTTGTGGTACAGCCAGACGTCGGCCGCAGCCACAGGCGCCGCGGCCAGCGCCACGCGCAGGGGGCGGCGGGAAGGGCGCGGCGGCAGGCGAAACGACTGGCAGCGCACGCGTCCGTCGCGCGTCACCCGCACCCGCACGCGGTGGGGGGCGGGTGGCAGGCGGCCGGCCAGCCGCGCGAGCGCCGCGGACACGGCGGCGGGCTCGAGGGCGAAACCGAAGTAGACGGCCGAGCGCCGCAGCCGCTCGAGGTGCCGGGCCAGCAGCGTATAGCCCGTGCGGGGCGCCCAGCGGAGGGTTTCGAGCAGCGCGAAGCGCGGCCAGGCCCGCGCCAGCACATGCGCCTTCGTGCGGCACTCGCGCGCCTCCGCGGCCGCACCGGAATCCCAGACGATGCCGCCGCCCACCCCGTACTCGGCGCGACCGACGGCGTGATCCACGAGCAGGGTGCGGATCGCCACGTTGAACTGCGCCTCGCGCCCGGGCGCCAGGAAGCCGATCGCCCCCGTGTAGCTGCGGCGCGGCGTGGTCTCCAGCGCGGCCAGCAGCGCCATGGTGTGCGGCTTGGGCGCACCCGTGATGGAGGCGGCGGGAAACAGCGCCTGCAGGAGCGCGGGGAAGCCGGCCGCGGTCTCGGCGTGCACGACCGACACCATCTGCCACATCGCCGGGTAGCGCTCGATGGCGAACAGGCTGCCGGGCGCCACGGTGCCAGGCGCCGCAACGCGCCCGACGTCGTTGCGCACCATGTCCACGATCATGACGTTCTCGGCCCGGTTCTTGGGAGAGCGCTGTAGGGCGAGGGCGGCCCGCCGGTCAGCGGCCCAGTCCAGACCGCGGGCGGCCGTGCCTTTCATGGGGCGCGACACCAGCGCCGTCCCGCGCAGGGCAAAGAAGAGCTCGGGCGAGGCGGAGCAGAGGGTCCAGTCGCCGGTTTCGACCAGCGCCGCGTAGGCTCCGCCCTGCGTCGCCACGAGGTGCGCCCAGCAGGCGCACGGATCGCCGGTGAACGGGGCGGTGAGCCGGTAGGTGTAGTTGGCCTGGTACGTGTCGCCGGCGTGGATGTAGCGCTTGAGCGTCCGGATCGCCTCCGCGTAGGCCGCGGGCGTGACGGAGGGCTGCCAGTCGGACGGCAGCGGATTGCCCCGGCGCGGGGGCCTGGGCGCGGAGATGGGCATACCGCCGCGATAGAGGCCGAACCACGCGAGGGGGAAGCGCGCATCGGGGCGGACCGCCAGGGCGGAATCGAAAGCCGGGGAGGCTTCGTAGCTGATGAAACCGGCCGCCGTCCAGCCCCGCCGCTCGACCTGACGCTCCACGTCCGCGAGCAGGGGCAGGACATCCGCCAGCGTACGAGCCGTCAGCACGGCCTCCGGCTTCCGGAAACTGCGCCACACCCGCCGCCGCGCATCGTGAAGCACAACACGGTTCATCGCCGGCCCGCCCCCGTGCTCAGGGCGCCTTCCACCGGCGCAGGGTGGGCAACAGGTCCGCCATGACGGCGCGCGCCTGCGTCAGGGGCATGATCCCGCGCCGCTCGAGAATCCCGGCGCACTTCTCCACCATCTGCGCGTGCGTCAAGCCCGGCTCGGTGAACGCGCCTTTCTCGAAACAGAAGCGACAGTACTCATCCGCGCGGGCGCCGTCGGCGTCCGTGCCAAAGTCCTCGGCCTGGCCCAGCGGCATACCGCAGCTCTGACAGCGGGGTCCCTTGACAGTATCCATGGCTGGTGTCCTCTCCCTCGCGAGTGGTCCGGACATGCCCCGGCGGCCGGAGGTCCGGCGTGTTCGATCATTTCCGCCCTGCCTGCTCGGCAAAGTACCCGTCTACCGCAAACGCCGGTTCGACTTCGTCCCATGCACGGAGCACTCAGGCTCCTGGCCAACCGGATTGACGGTGTACGTGCCATCCTTGGCGCAGGTCAACCCGCCGGAGCCGAACGTCACGTACTTCGCCAGCTTGTCATCCGGCACGGGGTCGCCCTCTTTGAGTTGGTTGTCCTCGGCCGCCATGGCCTTCGCCGTTTCGATCTGGCTCAGGTTGTTCATGCACTGCGCGCTGCGCGCAGTGTCGCGGGCCCTGACGACGGCCGGCATGGAGATACCGGCGCCGAGGGGCACGGTCACGATCAGGGCCGCGAGGCTGACATAGCCCATGATCAAGCCGGTCAGCGCCATGCCATCGCCGACCAGCGCGCCGGCGGAGGTGCGGATGCGCGACCGCGCCATGTGCCCGCAAATGGCGGCCGGGATGCCGAAGAGCGGCCCCAGGCAGCAGGAAACCAGTCCCAGAATACCGAACACGAGGCTTGTGATCGCCAACCCCGACGTCTTGCCCGTCTGAGCGTTCATGCCCATCCTCCCTTGCCGCCGTCCATTCCGCCACAGCCCGCGAACCAAGTTCCACCTTGTACTGCCCGCTGCCGCTGAAATCCAGTAAAAAGCGGGGACGCGTAACGGGCAGGCTGGGTAGATCCGTGAGTGTACGGAACCAGGAATCCCGGATGCGGATTGACAGCACGAATGCCATTTGGCAGCATGCATACCATGAAGAGTCAAGTCAGCATTGACAAGGCTGGTCGAGTTGTTCTGCCCATCCTGGTCCGGCGACGGTTTCACCTGGCGGCCGGTGATCGAATGCGATTGGAGCTTTTGCCCGACGGCGTCTTTCTGCGCACCCAGTCCCGGCAGGCGGGTCTGGTTGAGGAAGACGGTTTGCTGGCGCATGACGGAGAAGCCGTGGGGGAGCTTGCACAGGCCGTGGAGCAGGCCCGGTCGAGTCGGGATAACGAGGTGCTGGGGGTACGGCGGTGACGGTGTTCTGCGACACGTCGGTACTCGTGGCGGCGTGTATCCGCAAGCATCCTCACTATGAACGGGCACGCCCGGTAGTGAATGCCATTGCCAGCGGAACGGATAAGGGGGTGGCGTCCGCGCATAGCCTGGCTGAGATGTTTTCGGCCCTGACCTCAGCGCCGGTGGCTCCCCGCATTCTGCCTTGCGAGGCAGAGGATATTATCACCGCTAACGTCAGGCAACACTTCCAGTTCGTGGCGGTGACACTTGCCATGTATGAGCGGGCGGTGGCGGTCTGTGTCGGGCGTGGGCTGGGAGGGGGCAAAGTGTACGACGCCTTGCTGATCGAGTGCGCGAGAGACTCGCATGCCGAGCGGATCTACACCTTCAATCTTCAGGATTTCCGCCGTTTGGCTCCCGACCTTGCCGGCCGTCTGGCAGCACCATGAGAACACGTTCCATGTTTAAAGGCCGTTTGCGCCATTCCTGGCTGCCCTTCTTCGCCGCGGACTTCGTGGCGATCGTGGCGGCTTATTACCTGACCGTCCTGCTGCGGTTCCACAGCGACTGGGGGGCGGGGCTGTTCGACGGCATCAACCGGGCGCTCGGCATGCGCGTCACGGGCGATATCGGGTGGATGTTCGAACCGTTCTACATCGTCAGCGCCCCGCGCATCCTGTTCTTCGTGGTCAGCGTGCTGGGGCTGCTGTATGCGCTGCGTGGACTCTATCCCGGACGCCGGTTCCTGCGTCCCCGCCCGGAGACGTGGAACATCCTGGTGGCCGGCGCCGGGGCGCTCGTCGTGTTCTACGCCTACTTCTACCTCAGCCGCAACGCCTTCCACCCCCGCAGTTTCTTCGCCACGCTGCTGGCCATCAACGTCGTGCTGACCGTGGCGTTGCGCACGGCTATCGCGCGCGGCCTGATCTGGCTGCGCACCCGCCACGGCTTCGACCGCCACCCGGCGATCCTGCTGGGCGCCGGCGACGCCGCCGGCTTCCTGCGCATCTTCTTGCCGGAGTTCGAGCCCCACGGCATTCACCTGGCCGGCGAGATCGCGGCCCAGCCGGGCGAATCCTTCGAGCAGACGCTGGCGCGCGTGGCAGACGCCGCCCGCGCCGCCCAGGCCGACCTGATCATCGCCGTGGACCGCGACCTGACCATCGCGCAGATCATGCAGCTCCTGGAGCTGGCCGACTCGCTGGACGCCTCGGTCAAGGTGCTGACCAACAAGCTGGACGTCATCGTCACGCAGGCGCGGCTGCCGGCCGATACGATTCACGGCGAGCCGCTCGTGCATTTCGAGGCGCCGTCCAGCACGGGCCGCATGCTCCTCGTGCGACAGGCGCTGGCACGCGTGGCGGCCGCGGCGGCGCTGCTGCTGCTGGCCCCGCTCCTGACGCTGATCGCGCTCCTGATCAAGGCCACCAGCCCCGGCCCCGTCTTCTTCACGCAGGAGCGCCTCGGCGTCAACCGCCGGCCGTTCACGATGCTGAAGTTCCGGACCATGCACAACCGCGCCGAGGAGCTGCAGGCGCAGGTCGAGGAGTTCAACGAAGCGCAGGGCGCGCTGTTCAAGGTGCGCAAGGATCCGCGCGTGACCACGGTGGGACGGTTCTTGCGGCGGTTCAGCCTGGACGAATTGCCGCAGCTCTTCAACGTCCTGCGGGGCGACATGACGCTCGTGGGGCCACGCCCCCTGCCCCGGCGCGACTTCGCGCATTACTACGAGGAGTGGCACTACACGCGCCACGGCGGGCTGCCGGGGCTCACCTGCCTGTGGCAGGTGTCCGGCCGCAGCGACCTGGACTTCCACAGCATGTGCGTGCTGGATGTCTTCTACCTGCGCAACCAGAGCTGGGTGCTGGATCTCACCATCCTGCTGCGCACGGCCTGGGTCGTGTTCTTCGCCAAGGGCGCCTACTGAGCGGACGCAGGACCGGGAGCGCGGTCAGGACCGCCGACGGGGCGCCCCGTCAGCGCCCCGCGCCCGTTCCTGCGGCCGCCGGCGGGCGGAGGGGCAGGTCCAGCCAGGCCAGGCCGATGTGCCGCCGCATGTGCCCCTTCTCCCCGGGATTCTCGCTGCCATCGTAGAACAGCGCCAGCCGGCTGCCGATCTTGACCACCGAGGGCAGGCCGATGATGCTCTTCGACCAGGCGCAATTGCGACGGTCCAGGACGACAGCCTTGCGGGCGGGATCCCACGTGTTCAGATCCTCGCTCCAGTAGACCCAGACGGCATCCGTGTACTCGGGGCCCTGCACGCCGACGTGGTTCGTGAAAAGGAACCAGGTCCGGCAGGCCGGCTCGAAGTAAAGCGACGTGTTCTCGATTTGCTCCTCGAGCGGGACGATCGGAGCCGGGGCAACCGTCCACGGCCCGTCCAGGTTCCGGGTGCGCGCCAGGCCGATGGTGCGCTTGATCGGGCGATCCGTGGAGGCGCTGAAGAACATCAGGTACTCGTCGCCCTGCTTGATGATCTGCCCGGGGCTGGCCGTCGCGGAGTAGTACGTGCCCGGCTGCGTGCGAAACGGGACCACCTCCCGCTGCTTCACCCACGGGCCGGCGGGCGACTGGCTCTTCGCTTTCAGCGTGAGATAGGGAAAGCCCGGAATGAGTTCCGGCGGCGGCGTGGTGTGCGGCGTGCCCAGGTAGAACATGTGCCAGTCGCCGCCGTCGCAGTAGGTCACGCCGTAAGACGCCGAGGCGGAATCGTCTTCGCCCGGCTTTCCAAAATCCAGCACCGGCCCCTTCCTGGTCCACCCGGCCAGGTTGGTGCTGGTGGCCAGGCAGCACAGCCAGCCCTTGGGGCCGGCGCCGTCGTAATGCAGGTAGTACGTGCCGCCGGCTTCGTACACCCAGACATCGCGGGCGCCGAGCATGTCGCACTGCCCCGGGCCCTCGCCGTACCTGAGCACAACCCCCTGGTCCCGCGCGTCCATGCGCAGCGCCGCCGTCGGCCGCCCGTCCGGATAGGGCGCCGGCTGGGTCGGGGCGGCAGCCGCGCCCGGCGCCAATGCCGCCGCAGCCAGCGCCGCCAGCCCGAACAGCAACCTGACGCTCACGCTTCGGCCTCCGCTTTCCGCACGTCCGCGATCGTAACGGTGTGATGTCGTTCGCATGCTGCAAAGATGTCTCTTGTGTTCCACGATGTCAAGATGCCGCGTCAAGCGCAGCCGATTCTGGATGCTGACTACTGGATTCTGGCTTCTCGTTGCGATGCAACGAAATGAAACCGCACCTGCGGAGAGGCGCCTCCTTGCCGCTTCCCACGCGGGCGGGGGGGGCTTATAGTGCGACCCATGCTACCTGCCACCTTGTCCGTCATCCTCGCGCTCGCCGCGGTCGGCGAGCGGCCCTACGAAATGGTCTGGGCCGGGCGCACGCGCGACGCCGCGCCGCCGCTCGTGGATTTCGAACGCCTGGAGGGGTGGCGCGCGGAGACCCGCGAAGCAGAGGCGCGCTTCGAACCGTCGCGCGAGCAGCAGATCTGGGACGAGGGCGTCGGCAAGCTGGTCTACCGCGGCGCCGGCCCGAACCCCGAGGTCCGCCTCGTGCCGCCGGCGCCGGTCGCGATCACCCAGGCGTTCGACGCGGTCACGCTCTGGGTCTACGGCAACAACTGGGGCTACGCGCCCAATCCGGCGACGCCGGCGGTCGACGTAACCGCCCGCTTCGCGGATGCGCAGGGCGCGGAGTTCGGCGTGCCGCTGGGGCGCGTGGACTGGACCGAATGGAGCCTGCTGCACCGACGCCTCGAGCCGGCGCAGATCGAACGGGTCAAGGCCGGCGCCCGCTTCGTCGGCCTGTCCGTGGCCGGCGGCCGCAACACGGAGGAGCGCACGCTCTACTTCGACAACCTCGCCGTGTTCCGCGAGGCGCTCCCCCCGCTGTCGTTCGCCCCGCGGCCGGCCCGCGGCGTCCCCCTGCTGCCCGGACAGGCGAGCGGTCCGAACACGGGACCCGGCGCCCTCCCCTTCCCCACGCGCCCGGAGACGATCCTGCCCGACAACCTCGCGCACCGGTCCACGACGCGCATCCGGGCGGAGGGCGGCGCCTTCGAGTTCGTGTACGACGGCTCCGACGGCCGCGCGGTGTGGCGGCTCGAGCCACGCACCGGCATGCTGGACGACCTGTCGGTCCGCTGGCAGGGACGCGGCGGCACGCTCAGGCCGTGCGTGGGCGGCGGCGTCCTCCTCGCGGACGGCGGCGGGCGCGCCGTGGCGCCGACCGCGGCCGTGGCGCTGGGCACACGCAGCGCCGGCGACACCGTCGTGTCGACGTGGCGCCTTAGCGCCACCGGCGTGGTCGCGGAGGTCGCCTACACCTTCCGGCTGTGGGGCAAGACGCTTGTCGTCGACGTCGTCGCGCGTGGCGGCCAAGTCGCGGAAGTGCGCTACGGCAAAGCCGTCGGGCTCGCGCAGCCCCGCCTGGTGACGAATCCCTACTACCTCTACGGGGGAGACGCGAACCGGCCCGCCGTCGCCGTCTCCGGCGCCGCCGACGCGCCGCTCTTCCTCGCGGGCCACACGGACTGGTATCGTTCCAACGGCTCCATGCCGTTCGCGCACCCCACCGTCAGCGAAGCCGGGGTGGCGTTCAACGGCGGCGTGCGCTACGTCGCCCGCACCGACGGGACGCGCAACGACTGCTACGAGCGTCTCTTCCTCACCCTGTCGCCCCGCTACGAGGAGGCGCTCCCCAACGTCCCGAACCCGGCGTCCCCCTGGAAGCGCGTCACCGGCACCCACGTGTGGTTCGCGCACGGCGCGGGCGACCGCCAGGCCGATGCCGCGCTCTGGACCCGCGTCCGCCGCCACGGCCTGCGGGAAGTGGTCGTCACCGACCACGAAACGGGCTGGCGCGACGGCGGCGAGAGCTTCACGTTCCGCACCCGCGCGGCGCCCGGGAAAGGCGGCGACGAGGGCCAGTACGCGTACGCGCGGCTGATGCAGGACCAGCTCGGCTTCGTCTACGGGCCGTACAACAACTACACGGATTTCGCGCCGGTGAACGCGTTCTGGGACAGCGACCTCGTCAGCCGCACGCCGGAGAACCAGCTCCAGCACGCGTGGACGCGCTGCTACGCCCCGAAACCGGCGCGCGCGGTGGAGTTCTGCGAGAAGCTGGCGCCGGAGATCCAGCGCAAGTTCCGCTTCTCCACGGCCTACTGCGACGTGCACACCGCGGTGACGCCGTGGGACCGGACCGACTACGATGCGCGCGTGCCCGGCGCCGGCACGTTCGCGGCCGTGTTCTACGCGTTCGGCGAAATCATGCTCCTGCAGAAGCAGGCGTGGGGCGGCCCGGTCTACTCCGAGGGCGGCTACCACTACCTCTACTGCGGACTGACCGACGGCAACTACGGCCAGGACAGCGCGGCCCGGCTCTGGCACAAGCCGTGGCTGGTGGATTTCGACCTGCGCAAGCTGCACCCGCTGTGCGGCAACTTCGGCATGGGCAACATCGGCATGTTCTACGCCGAAGGCGGAGGCTTGGGCGGCACGCCGGCCGAACGGGACGCGCGGCTGGACCGGTTCCTCGCCGCCACGGTCGCGTTCGGGCACCCCGGATTCCTCGTGCTCGACGGCGGCCTGCGCAACGCGGCGCGCAGCTACTGCATGCTGCAGCAACTCCACAGCCGCTACTGCCTGGCCGACGCGCAGGAGATCCGCTACGTCGACGCCGCCGGCAACCTGCTGGACACGACGGCGGCCGTGGCGTCGGGCGCCTGGGAGCGCTCGCAGATCGTGACCCGCTACACCGACGGCACGGTCACCGCGGTCAACGGCAGCCCGGCCGAACGGCTGCACGTCCGCGCGCACGGCCGCACCCTCGACCTGCCGCCCAACGGCTACGCAGGCTGGACCGCGGACGGGGCGGTCGAGGTGCTCAGCGCCGACGCGTCGGGCGGGCGCGCCGACTACGCGGCCACGCCGGCCTACCTGTACGTGGACGGCCGCGGGCGATTCACCCGCTTCGCGCGCGCCGCCGCGGACGGGGCGGCCATCTGCCGCTGCGAGCCGGGGGGCCGCTGCGAGATCATCCCGCTGGAGGGCGCGGCATGCGGCTTCCGCGTGGCCGCGGCGGCGGCGCGGGCGCTGGCGGAGGACGGCCGCGACCTCGGCCCCGCCACGCTGCGCACCGCGCGCGGCCTGACGTACGTCCTGCCCGTGCCGGGCGCTTTCAGCTACCTGCTCGAACCCGCGACAGCCGTCGAGCGGAGCGGCCTGGCGTGCGAGCGGGACACGGTGACGCCGGGCGAGACGGTGACCGTCCACGGCAAGGCGCGGCACGCGCTGACCATTCCGGCCGACGCGCGCCCCGGGGAGCGCTTGTGGCGCGCCTACGAGGGGCAGTGGATCGACTTCACCGTCACGCGCCCGGCCGAACTGCGCGTAGAGCTGCGCGGCAACGCGCTGGCCGTGCAGGTGACGAGCCGCCTCGCGGAGAAGGCGACCTTCGCCGTGACCGCCGCCGGTCGCCGCGCCGACGTCACCGTGAAGCCGGGGCAGACGGGCGCGGTCGACTTCGACCTCGGCGCGCCTACGGACGAAGACGATGCGACGCTGACGGTGAGTGTCAGCGCGGCCGGGTGCAGGGAGAGCGTCGAACGGGGCCTGGTCACGCGCCGCGCCCTGCCGTCGCTGCTGCCGTTGCCGGAGCGGCAGCAGGCGGGCCTGGCCCTGCGCGGCGGCCGGGAGACAACCGATTGGGGAGATACGGGCGCCTATGCGAACGCGGGCGACCTGACCTGCGCCGGCGAGAACCGCCACGGCATCGTCATGCACCCGCCCTGGCGCGGAAGTGTCGGCTACGCGTTCCTGCGCTTCGACGGCCTGCGGCTGCCCGCATCCCCGCCCGCGGCCTGGCGCGCCGACGCCGGCAAGGGGGACGGCAGCGTGGCGGGCGACGGCATCCTCTACCGGATCGTCGTCTGCGAGCCGGGCGGCCGGGAGCGCGTGGCGGCGGAGCGGGTCGTGCGGGAGCACCGCTGGGAGCCGCTCGAGGCGGACCTGTCCGCGTGGGCGGGGCAGGAGATCGCGGTGAAGCTCATCGCCGACGTCGGCGCGGCGGGCGACTCGGGCGGCGACTGGGCCGGCTGGAGCCGGCTGCGCATCGAGCCGCTGCACCCGCTGCTGACGAGAACGCTGCTCGCCGACCCCGCCCCGCTGCGGCGCGAGCCGGGGCCGGCGACCGCGGAGGGCTGGAAGCTCGACGACTTGCACGAGGCACCGCGGGCCACGCTGCACTACGACGGCAAGGGGCTCGAAGGCCCCGGCCCGTACGCGACGGGCGCGGTGCTGAACGGCGTCGAGCTTGGCCCCCTGGCCGGCGCGGGCGGTGACGAGACGAAGGGCGTCTTCCAGGAGAACGTCGCGATCCCGCTCCCGGCTGCCGCCATCCGCACCCTGGCCCGCCGGAATACGCTGGAGATCCGCAATCCGAACCGCGACTGCTTCAGCGTCCGCCGCTTCCGGATCGAGGTCGAGCTGCCCGCGGGCAGGCGCTGCTCCTCGGAGATCGCGTCGGCCACCTGGACCCAGCCGGCCGGCTGGGCGCACGCCGAGGGCGTGCGCGTGCCCGAGGGCGAAACGCTGACGGTCAGCCTCTGGTTCACGCCGCCCGCCGGCGCGCCGTGAGGCACGGATGGAAGGCGGCGGGCCTCGGCCTCGGAGAGGCCGGGCCTACGGTAGGGCGGGGCTCTCCGAGCCCCAGCCCCGGCGGCCCGACCCCACGACGTTGCCTGTGGAATACGACGACGAGAACACCATTGGTATCTTCAGTGATGCAGGAGGCTTGCCCGGCACATAACGGCCGGGAACGGCCGTCCCCATCGCGTGGGCAGGCGACGAGGCGTGGAGACGACCGCCACGGGGAAGGCGGCTGGCATCGGAAACGATATCGAGTCCCGCAGCAAGTGGTGTACGGTCTCGACGGCGGACGGGAATCGACCCCGATACCGATTCCGATTCCGACGCCGGACGACGCAGGCCATCCGCACGGGGAGAGGGGGAGGACGGCGCAGGAGCACCGTCCTACGTGGGACGGCATGCGCCGACCGCTGCCACAGAAGGGCGCGTGGACGCAGCCGGAGGCCGGGTCTCTTTCGTCCTTTCGCGCATTCTTGCATGATCGCGATGTGAAGTAGCGGTTGCCCCTCACCGCCTGGCGCTGACATACTTGTTCGCGAAGTAGGCCAACGACAATGAATCCGAAATCGGGTACGGGGGACGGATCGGACCGCGACAAGCGGTGACAGGAGAACCATGGACGGCGGGGAACTGCCATGGCGATCGGGCGCAACGACGCTCGGCGATGAGGAACTTCTGCTTCTCGACGCGTTCGCGTTGAACGGTCCACTCGAGGAGCGGATGCTGCGCGGCGATCGCTATGGGGACATGATGAATGTGGTGTACGGTCACGGCCTTTCGGACAGGGCACTGCGGGTCTGGGTGGCGACCATGTGCGGCGCCCGCAAGGTGCTGTCGCTTGTCAGGTACGCTGACGGAGGCCGGCAGCGGTATCGGCTGACCAGGGCCGGCGGCCTGCTGTGGGAGCGTGAACGACGACCTGTCTGGAGCAAGTACGTGACGACCGGCTACCATGTTGAAACCGGCGTATTGCGCATTGTCTCGGGATCAAGAGGCGCGGGCGGAGCCTTTCTGCGCGCAGCCCACGTATCCGGTCTGCTGTCTTCCGCCGAAAGGGTTGGCGCCTGGAGGAGAGTTCCGCGGTCCAGGTTCCGCTACTGGGCACCCATCTCCCCATGTTGGGAATGGTCACGCGAGTTGCCTGCCTACGACGACATGCACTGGTCGCCGGGCGAGGAATACGAACGTCAACGGTCGTGGTGGGATACGATCGAGGAACTGCGCAAATTCACCCCGGGAGCAAGGCTGAAGGCTGAAAGCGGAACAGAACGCTCAACGCGAAACGCTCAAGTCGCGAGGCAGTAACGGCGGGGACCGCCGTC
>CAYOBW010000093.1:0-4871 GCA_964402115.1 uncultured Victivallales bacterium | reverse complement strand
AACGCTCAACGCGAAACGCTCAAGTCGCGAGGCAGTAACGGCGGGGACCGCCGTCTCCAAGCCTGCGGTCGCCAGTGCCGCCTAATCATGCCATCATCCCGCAGGGCACCGAGGCCGTCGCCCCTCCAGGCGAAAAGGAACATCCAAGGCCGAAGGGCGGCGACATCAGTGTCCATGAGCGTGCATCAGCGGTCGCCTCTCCCCCGCTCGCCTCCCAACACCCAGCCTAAGCCCCTACAGCCTACTGCCCTTTCGAGGCTCAGGGCTTCTTCGCGAGCAGTTCCAGCTCGCTGAGCTGGAAGCTGACGTCGCCGTGGTTCTGGTCCACCACGAGCTTGTACTGGTTGTACGCGCCCGGGCTCTTGACCTCGAAGAGGCGCTTTTCGTGGCGGTTGGCGAAGTTCTCGTCCTTGCGACTGTCGAGTTCGGTCCAGGCGGCGCCGTCGTTCGAGCCCAGCAGCGTCCACTGCCGCGGGTCGCGGCCCGCATTGTCGTTGGCCGACATGATCGTGTAGGCATCCACTTTCTGCTTCGCGCCATCGGCATACGCGTACGCGATCCAGAGCGAGGTGGCCTTGATGCAGAACTTGGCGGGTGTGCCGTCGAACGCCTGCCCCGGCCCTTCCTTCGCAAAGCCCTCGCCACTCGCCGCGATCTTGCCTTTGCCGCCGCCCGTCGTGTTCACATACGCGGAGGTGTCGGCCTGCGGGCCCAGGCCTTCGGCCTTGTCCTTGCCCTTGCCCTTGCCCTGCGGCGCAGCCGCCAGTTTCTCGAACATCTCGCTCGACCACGTCTCGCCCGGCCCCGGCTTCGCGCTGGCAAGCACAACCCCGATGTCCGGAGACATCCGCGCCGGTCCCTTCCACGCCTTCAGGTAGTCGGCGCACATCCCCACGTGCTCGGCGAGCAGGTTGTCATCCTTCTCGTATTCGATCGAGAACAGCCCCTTGAACCCCTGCCGCGCCAGTTCGGCCAGCAGGGCATCGGTGTTGCACACGCCCGTGCCCCAGGGCACGTCTTCGGCCGCTGGCTCGCCCAGCTTGTTCAGATCCTTGAAGTGCAGGCTCACAATCCGGCCTTCGAGCTTTTTCAGGCAGGCCAGCGGATCCAGTCCGGAGCGCGCCCAGTGCCCCGTGTCCGCGCACGCGCCGACCCGGGGGGAGAGGCCCTTGCAGGCCGCCAGCACGGTGTCCGCATCCCAGTACCGCGACGGCTTGGGATGGTTGTGCAATGCCACGTTGACGCCGGCGGCGTCGGCCAGGGATGACACCAGCGCCATCTGGGCCGGATCGGGCTCCGCGGTGATCGTCTCGATGCCCATGGCCTTGGCGAAGTCGAAGATCTTCCGCCACCCCGCCTCGTCCGTTGCCCCCACGACGCCGTAGGCTACGAGCCTGACGCCGGCCTTGCCGAGTGCCTCTTTCACGCGGGCCTGCGTGGCCGCGCTCATGCCGTGGTCGAACTTGCCTTCGAGGTCGCCGCCGAGCGCCTGGCCCGGGTAGGCCTCGACGCAGCCAATGCCCAGGGCTTTCAGCTTGTCGAGCGTCTCGAGGAAAGTGAAGCGCCGGAACGAGTAAGCCTGCGCCCCCACTTGCCAGGCCGGCACTTTGAAGGCCTCCTGCTCCGGCTCGCGCCCGGCGGCTTCCGTGCCGCACCCCAGCAGCGCGGCCGCCAACACGGCCGACACACCCGCACCCGTTACCCATCGCGTCTTCATGGCTGAACCCTCAAGTACCGCACACCGGACACTGAAACCGTACCCGCACCGCCTAGAACACCCGGTACTCCTTGGTGACGAGCGCCTGGGCAGCCGGGAAGTTCTTACAGAGCATCCGCTTGCCGTCCCACTCGATCTTCTTGCCGGTCCGGATCGCCAGGTTGCCCAGCACGACCATTTCGGTGAGCGGGCCGCTGTGATCGAAGTTCGAGCCCGGCGTGGGCCCGCCCTTGCAGGCCGAGGTCCACTCCGTGTGCGGATTGCTGTTCGGCACGCGGGGAATGGTCTTTTCCGGCCGCGTGAACGCCTGCATCTTCTCCTCGGGGATGAGCCGCGGGCTCTGGCAGTAGTCCGAGGGGTCCATGATCGCGCCCTTGTCGCCGATGAGGAGCTGGCCGCCCCGGGGCATGTCGCGATCGGCTTCCAGCTCCTTCGGCCGCGGCGGCTGCTTGCCGCCGTCGTACCAGACCACCTTGACCGGCGGCATGCGGCCGCGGGCCGGGAACTGGTAGGTCACGATGGACCACTTCGGCGCCGTCTCCGCGTACGCGGCGTCCATTTCCGCCTCGACGCTGATCGGGTACTTGAGGTCCAGCGCCCAGAACGCCGCATCCATGATATGGCAGCCCATGTCGCCCAGCGCGCCGCAGCCGAAATCCCACCAGCCGCGCCAGTTGAACGGCAGGTACGAGCTGTGGTAGGGCCGCAGCGGGGCCACGCCCAGCCAGCGGTTCCAGTCCAGCGTGGGCGGCAGCACGTCCGCGGTGGCCGGTCGCGTCAGGCCCTGGGGCCAGATCGGCCGGTTGGTCCAGAAGTGCACTTCGTGCACGTCCCCGATTGCGCCCGCCTGCACCCACTCGCGCAGCAGCCGCGTCCCCTCGCCGGCGTGGCCCTGGTTGCCCATCTGCGTGACGACGCCGTGCGCGTGGGCCGCCTCGGTCAGGGCGCGGGCTTCCGCGACGGTGTGGGTCAGCGGCTTCTGCACGTAGACATGCTTGCCCATGGTGATCGCCATCATGGCCGCCGGGAAGTGCATGTGGTCGGGCGTGCTCACCGTGACGGCGTCGATCTGCTCGTCCATCTCCAGCAGCATCTGGCGGAAATCGCGGTAGCGCTTCGCGTTGGGGTACTTCCTGAACGTGCCCGCGGCGCGGTTGAAGTCCACGTCGCACAGGGCCACGATCTCCTCGGCGCCCGCGCCGTCGATGTCGCTTCCCCCCTTGCCGCCGCAGCCGACGCCCGCGACGCGCAGCTTCTCGTCGGGCTTCAGGATGCGCCCTTTGCGCGAGGGCACGTCGACCCCCAGCGAGAGCTTCGGCAACGTCAGCCCGGCCACGCCGAGGGCCGTCAGTTCGAGAAATTCGCGTCGGTTCATCTGCATGTGGCGCCCCCTTGTGTCGCGCCCGCTGCCTGCGGCGCGCAAATGGGCATCCTGTCTACTACGGTCGCCGCCGCAAATCAACGGGAAACGCCAAGGGATTGTAGTGCGTCAGTGACGTGGGGCGCCTCCTGCCGCCTCGCGCGGCAGGGGCGCAGATTTCCGGCTCCCGTGGCGCGAGGCCACGGGGAGCCCCCCACGTCACTGGCCCATTACAAGGGATCGTAAGACTTGAGTCACGCAGCGGGGTTAGCGGGAGCGAACCAGGCCGCCGCACCGGCGAAGTGCCCCGTGCCGCGGGGCGCCACGTAGAAGGACGGTGCTCCTGCGCCGTCCGCGAGATAGGCGGCAGCACAGAGGCGCGTACGCCGCGCGGCGCCTCCCCCAACGCACCGTGCGGCGGCTGTCGTTCCCGCTGGACGGCCCGGGAGGGCCGTCCCACGTGGGCGAGGCCGAAGGCACCGGCCCCTCACGGCGTCCGCGCGTTCAGCACGCTCGACGGCAGCACCACCATGTCATCGAACCAGGCCGGCGCGTCGTACGTGCGCAGGCCCACGGCGCCTTTCAGAATCGGCGCCCCGTCGTCGCGCACGTCCAGCAGGGGCCCGTTGTCGTCGTGCAGCGGATCGAACCAGACGCGTATCCGGGCGCCTTCGGCCACGACCCGCAGCAGGTGCCAGACACCCACTTCGACTTTGCCCCGGCGCCGGGACAAGTCCACCGTCGCGAGCGGCTGCCACCCATTGTTCATCCGGCCGAGGTAGAGCGTGTTCGTGCTGAAGCCCGCATAGTAGCCCAGCATCTGGTCGGTCCCCGGCCCGGGGTTGGTTACGCGGAAGATCAGCCCCGCGTTGCCCGTCGCCTGCTTCAGCATGACCGTGGCTTCCAGCAGATAGTCGACCCAGGCGGCGTCGCCCGCCACGACCTTGGCCTTGCCCTCGAGCGCCAGCCAGCGGCTGCCGGAACCGGTCGCGGGATCGGCGAAACACGTCCAGCCGGCCGGCAGCCGCGGACCCTGCTGGTCGGCCGCATGGAAGTCCTCGAAGAGCAGCGCGCGCCGCTCGCCGGTCGTGTAGGCGCGGATCGCCTCCGCCTCGGCCCACGACACCGGGGAACCGTCGGGCCACAGCAGCCCGCACCACGGGATGGCCGGCTCGGGCGCGCCGTCCGGCGTCCCCCAGTACCAGCGGCAGTTGGAGTTGCCGACCATCAGCTCCCAGCAGAGGTAGACGCCGGGCACGCTCTTCCCCGCGGCCTGGCGCGCGCGCAGCCACCGGATGACCTCGACGGGGGAACCGCTGCTGGCGCGCGGCGCCATCCACCGCGCGCCGGCCTCGGTGAACACGGTTCCCTTGGCGGCGTTAAGGTCGGCCTGCCGGTCCCAGCCGGCCCAGTCGGCCGTGTAGTTGTGGGCATTGACGATGTCCGTGAACGGGTGGTCGTCCCAGCAGGCGATCACCGGCTGGCGCGGCGCGACCTCCTGCGCCCAGCGGTAAGCCGCCTCGCGCAGCCTGACCGTGAAGGCGTCCTTCAGGTTCGGCTCGTTGTAGGTTTCCCACCACAGGACCCGCGCGTCCTCGCGATGGGCCCGGACGACGTCCTGCACGTAGGCCTTGAACTTCGGCAGGTTCTCGTCCTTGCGCTCGGCGTCCTGCAGCGCCGCCCACCGGCCGTTGTGCCGGCCATCCACCGGCGGCTCCGTCCGGAGCGTGATGCCGGCATGGTTCCAGCAGTCGTCGAAGAACGCGAAGCCCGGCCGGATGCCGTGGCGGTCGC
>CAYOBW010000092.1:0-24459 GCA_964402115.1 uncultured Victivallales bacterium | reverse complement strand
ATGAATGATCAGTTTAACCATCACGGATGGCGCAGACGGTAGAACACGTTCGGTATGGCCGGATTCAGCGGGATGACGAGGTTTGTTCCCGATTGCGAGTTGGCGATGTCGAACCAAGTGTCCCTGCTTCACCGAGGCGTTCCGCGTTCACCGCACGGCGTCGCGGAACCAGGTCAGCGCTTCGGCTGCGTCCATATCGTCCAGCGCCATGCCCTGCGCCATCGCCAGGGGCGGCAGCTGGCCCACGCGCTCGAAGAAGTCGTTGCGGGCGGCCACGGTCTTGAAGTCCGCCGCCGCGGCGGCCCCCGTGTAGGAGTAGCTGGCGTAGCGCAGCAGGTTGGCGTGGCCGACCATGATGCGGGCGCCCCGCAGGAAGGCGGCCTTGTGCGGGGCCAGCGCCTCGCCGTCCAGGTTGTCCGCGAAAGGCAGGCCCAGCTTGTTCATCTCCGTGCCGATATTGATGGGCAGCCCCATGCGGTCGGAGACGGCCACGATCTCGTTCAGCCGCGCGATCTTCAGCTCCCGCTCGGCGGGTTTGGCGATGTTCCAGTTGCGATCGGGGATGATGTTGATGGCCGCCGCTCCCTTGGCACACAGGCACTCCAGCAGGGCCGCGGGATCCTGCTCGCCGCCGCTCGTGCCGTCCAGCCACGTGATCATGGGGATGGCCTCGCAGTCGAGCACCCACCGCGTGAACGCGTCCGCGGCAGGGAAGGTGGTCTCCGACGGCTGCTCGTAGCCGATGCCGCCGCGCTTGACCAGGCGGGAACGCACGGCCTCCTCGAGCGCGGGGGTGTTGCCCAGCAGGGCGAGCGCCTCGGCGGGCTGCTTCTTCAGGGCCTTCGCCCAGAAGTCCGCCGTGGCCGCGTCGGTCCCGAACACGAGCCGGGCCTTGTTGGCGTAGGCGCGCACGATGTGGCGCTCCGTGGCGCCGCCCGCCGGCGTCAGCGGCACCACGTCGCGCTCGTAGTCGAGGGCGATCTCCGGCAGGGCCGGGTTGATCCGCTCCAGCAGGGCCAGGTTCCGGGCCCGCGCCTGCTCGCGGAACGCCGCCAGCCCGGCCGCCTGCGGGGTGCCCGCGGGCAGCGGGCGCGCGAACCCGGCGCCCATGATGTAGGTCACGCCGGGCTCGCCCGGCGAGGTGATGTCGACGCTCGCGAACTCGCGCAGGAACACGCGGGTCTCCAGGTGGACCGCGGTGCGCAGGCCCAGCAGCTGACCGCCCTGCACGAACTCGTCGAGCCCGTCCAGCACGTCGAAGTCGCAGAGCCCCGCGGCGTAGAGTCCGGCCCGGCGGGATTCCCACGCGATCCGCGACGGTGACCACTCCTCGGCGTTGAACGAGAAGAACGAGTGGAAATGCATGTTCACATTGCTGCCAACCGGCCTGAAGGACCTGGCTTGCGCGAGGATCAGCGCAACCAGCGCCTGCCGGCGGGTGTCGGGATCGAAAGCATCGAGCTGTTGTACGAGACCGTCCAGTTCGTCCATGGCGTCCGCTGTTCCTTCCTCACTGACTTCTGACTTCTGGCTTCTGTTTCTTGCGTCTTATGGCCGGTCCTTGCGGCCCGGCCCCCTGCTCAAGCGTCCAGCGTCAGCATGGCTTTGACGACTCCGTCGCCGTAGCGGGCCACGAGCTCGAACGCCCGGCCGGCCTCGCCCAGGGGGAACCGGTGGGTGATCAGCGGCGCCACGGCCACCCGACGGCGGCGAATCAGCTCCAGCGCCGGCTCCAGGCAGTCGCACTGGCGCCGGATGTTGACCAGCGTCAGCTCGCGTCGCCGCATTTCGTGTATGTTGAGGCGGGTGATCGGTTCTTCCGGAATGCCCACCAGCACGAGGCGCCCGCCGGGCTTCAGCATGCGCGCGCCCTGCTCCAGCGCCTCCTCCTTGCCGCAACACTCGAAGACGACATCCACGCCCAGGGGCGCGCGCCGCTGCACGGCCTTGACCACGTCCTGCGTCGCCGGGGCGCCGGCCCAGTCCGCCCCCAGGCGCCGCGCCAGCTTGAGGCGGTGCGGGATGGGTTCGGTGACGAAGACTCGCGCGGCGCCCAGCGTGCGCGCGCAGAGCATAATGCCGAGGCCGATGGGGCCGGCGCCCAGCACCGCCACCGTGGCGCCCTTCAGCGGCAGCGCCTGGCGCGCGGCATACAGGGCGATCGACAGCGGCTCGCCGAACGCCGCCTCTTCCAGCGCAAGGCGCGTCGGCAGCGGGATGCAGCTCTTGGCGGGCAGCACGATGTACTCCCGCAGCAACCCCTGCTCCTGGCCCGCGGCGCTGAGGAAAAGGATTCGCCGGCAGGTGTTCCAGCGCCCCATCCGGCACTGGTCGCAGGTCCAGCAAGGCAGGGCGGGCTCGATGGCGATCCGCTGCCCGACCCGCAGCCCCTTGACG
This sequence comes from uncultured Victivallales bacterium, assembly GCA_964402115.1. GTDB lineage: Bacteria > Verrucomicrobiota > Kiritimatiellia > UBA8416 > CAYOBW01 > CAYOBW01. The sequence goes on along the minus strand of CAYOBW010000092.1, from coordinate 22,062 downwards.
CCGGCGCCCACGGCCGCGACCGTCCCCGCGCCCTCGTGGCCCAGGATGAACGGGAAGCGCACGGCGGTGTCGCCCGTGCCGCCCTGCGTGTAGTTATGCACGTCCGAGCCGCAGATGCCCACGACGCCCACGCGCACCAGCACGTCCTCCCGCCCGCGCAGCACGGGGCGGGGCACGTCGCGGATTTCGATCTGGCGGACGCCCGTCAGGTAGGCAGCTTGCATGGTCGCGCTCATCGTGTCTTACTCCAGGATGAAAAGGTTGTTGCGGTTGAGCAAGCCGGCCGGGTCGAAGGCCCGCTTCACGGCCCGCATGGCGGCGATCCCGTCCGGTCCGTACATAAGTTCCAGCATGCCGGTTTTGAGCTTGCCGATGCCGTGCTCGGCGGAGACGCTGCCGCCCCATGCCACCACCTGCCGGGCCCACTCCTGGTACAGCTGCTTGCCGCGCTGGTACTCGTCCATGGTGCGCGGGATGATGTTGACGTGTACGTGGTTGTTGCCGATGTGCCCGAAGATGACGAAGTCGAGCCCGGCCGCGTCCAGCCCCGCGTGGTAAAGCGCCATGACGTCGCGCAGGCGGTGGTCGGGCACGGAGAGGTCGGTGCCCAGCTTGGTCAGGCGGGGCTCGCTCTTCCGGCGCTGGTCGATGCGCTGGTTCACGCCCTCGGGCACGGCGTGCCGCACGGCCTTGAAGCGCTCGATCTCGCGTTCCCCCGTGGCCAGCCAGGTGGCATCCATGTCGCCGCCGCACGCGGCCAGGCGCTCGGCGAGCTCGGCGACCGCCGCCTCCGCCTCCGCCTCGGAGCCGGCGTGGCATTCGGCGTAGACCGCGGTGTGCCAGGCTGCCGGCAGCTCCGGGATGTCGCCGCCGCTGCCGGCCTGCCGCACAGCGCGCAGCAGGTCGAGCGCCCGCGCGTCCAGGAACTCCAGCGCGGCGGGCCGCACGGGGGCTTCGCGCGCGGCGCAGACGAAGTCCAGCGCCGCCGCCTCCGTGGGCAGGAAGGCGGTGAGGCCCCACAGGGCGCGCGGCAGGGGCGTCAGCCCGAGCTCGATTTCCGCGAAGACGCCGAGCGTCCCTTCCGAGCCGATGAAGAGGTCGAGGATGTCCATATCGTCGGCCGCGTAGTAGCCGGCGGCGTTCTTGACGTCGGGCATGCGGTAGGCGGGCAGCGCGCCCGCGATGGTGCGGCCGCCGGCCGTGGTGACCGCGAAGCGGCGCCCCACAGCGCGCGGCGCCCCGCGCCGCAGCTCCAGGACGTCGCCGTCCGCCAGCACCACCCGCGCGCGCCGGACGTGGTTGCGCGTCGCCCCGTAGGCGAAGGAGCGGGCGCCCGAGCCGTTGCACGCGGTCAGCCCGCCGACCGCCGCCGTCACCTCCGTCAGGTCGGGCGGAAAGCACTGCGGCCCGGCGGCGCGAAACGCGCGCAGGGCTGCCAGCGCCTCCGCCGGCCAGTCCGCCGTGTCGAAGTCGCGCGCGTGCAGCGCCTCGCGGACCTCCTTGAGCAGGACGCCGGGCTGGCAGACCAGCGCGAAGGCGCCGGAGGCCGGATCGTGGCGCAGGCCGGTGATGCGGTTGAGGCGCGTGAGGCTCAGCACGTGCCCGCCGTCCGGCACCGCGCCCCCCGTGATGCCCGTGCGCGCGCCCTGGACCGTGACAGGCAGGCCGCGGGCGTGCAGCCACGCCAGCTGCTCGCGCAGCTCCGCCTCCGTGCGGGGAAACGAGATCGAAGCCGCGCACCCTCCCTTGCGCGACTCATCGCGCAGGTAATCCGGGTAATCCCCGACCACGTTCGGCAGAATCTGCGGTTCGATTGACATTTGAAAGGTAGTCTAACGGCGTCGTGGCCGCACGCAAGGGCGAATGTGCGGGAATCGGCACGGAGGGTACGACTGCCAATCGCACGGAATTCAGAAGTCCGAATCCAGGAGTCAGGAGCGGCTGTCCCGCAGTTCGCTGGGCGTCAAAAGGCGCGCTTGGCAAGTGCCCCCCGAAACGTGTATACAGGCGGCGTTTGCGGGTGCTCCGGCACGGTTGCCGGGGCGGGGGGGGGGCGAGGGACATGAGCAAGGAGCGATCATGAACATAGGCGTGCGCGGATCGGTCGGTGCGTTACTCGTGGTGTTCGTGGCAGGCTGGAGCGGTTCGCAGGCAAGCGGCGCCGACGCGACGGCGACGCCCGTCGCCGGTTCCCCCGCTACCGTCGCTGTGCAGGTCTCCACAAATGCCCTCGCGCCCGTGGTCACGCCGCCGGCGGTCACCCCCACCAACGCCGTGCCGCACCCGCCTGCTGCGGCCACGAACCGCGTCGTAATTCCCCCGCCGCCACCACCCGGGATTGAGCCCGTGCCGCCGCGCGTGGTTCCCCACACGCCGCGGGAGACGCTCGAGGAGGCTGCCACCGTTTCGCCGCGCTGGCTGGAACGGCAGCCCCGCGAGGAACTGCCCGCGCCATGGCAACTGGCGAGCCGGTTGGAGCTTGGCACGCGGCTCACGGCCGGCACGTTGACGGACACCTCGCGCCCCATGGACAACCGTTTCCTGGGCAGCATCAACAAGCTAAAGGACGATCAGGACCTGTCGCCGTACAAGGTGTTCGCCAACTACTGGCTGCTGGACTGGATCGGCGTCGGCGTCTCGTACGAGAAGCTCGCGGCGAAGACCTGGTCGGAGGGCGAGGAACAGGGCGTCTTGATCCCCTACACGGACGGCACGTTCGAGGCGGACGGACCGATTCTCTCCCTGCTCGCCGCCTACCCGAACCGGACGCGGCTGACGCCGTTCGCCGAACTGGGCTACCTGTTCTTCACCGGCTCGTTCGATGCCGCCCCGGAGTGGGGCAATGCCCACGGCATCGAAGGCTACCAGGACTTCGCAATCGTGCAGGAGAACGGCGGTTTCGTCTGGGGCCTGGGTTGCGCCGCGCAGTTGTGGCGCAACTGGGAAGTGGACATCCTCTTCCGGCAAATCACCGCCTCGGTGGTGGTTAACCATGTCATCGGCAGCGATACGCGGCCCAATGATTATGAGTTCCCCCTGGATTCCAACTGGTTCGGCTTCGGCGTGAAGTACCGGCTGTAGGTTCCGCTCAGGAGTCTATGCACGGCATCTGTCTGTTTCTCATCAACGGCTTGGGCATGGGCAACAGCACCCGCTGTTACGCCATCATGGAGCATCTGGCCGCGCGCGGGGTGGAACTCCACGTTCTCACCTCGGGAAACGGGCTGGCTTTCTTCGGCGACAAGCCGGAAGTGCGCTCCGTCACGCCCATGGAGGCGCTCTTCTACTCCAGCGCCGGCGGGCAGATCAGCGGCCTGCGCACGCTGGGCCACGTCGGGCGCCTGTACCGGCTGGCGCGCACGAAACGCCGGCAGCTCGAGGAGCTGCTGCGCCGGCTCCGGCCCGATCTCGCCGTGACGGATTCGGAGTACGCCACCGCGCCCCTGCGCCGGCGCGGCATCCCGATCATCGGCCTGAACAACGCCGAGGTGGTCGTATCGGAGTACCTGCGCGACCGCGCCGTGCCGCCGTCCGTCCGCGGCCAGTTCTGGCTGGTGGAGTTCCCGGACTACCTGTTCCACAAGGCCACGTGCGAGCTCGTGCTCAGCCCTTCCCCTCGCCCCCTGCCGCCACGGCACCCCGCTTTCAAACGCATCGGCATGATCATCCGCCGCGCGCTCCATGAGACGGTCCGCGACCTGCCGCGGGGCCCTTTCCCCGCTCCGCGCGAGCTGCGCCGGGTCGTGTTCATGCTGAGCGGCTCCGTCTACGCCTCGGTGATTCCCTTCGACCGCACCCCCGTGCCGTACCTCATCGACGTGGTGGGCCGGCCCGGCGCCGATGGCCCCAACGTGCGCTTCCACGGCCGCCTGCTGAACAACCTCGCCCTGCTCAGGGAGGCCGACGCGCTGGTGGTGAACGGCGGCTTCTCGGCGGTCAGCGAGGCGCTGGCCCTGAACAAGCCGACCTTCGTGATCCCGGTCCGCGGCCACGCCGAGCAGTTCATCAACGCGCGGGCCGTGGCGAACCTCGGGCGGGGCTACATCGCGGACGAGCGCACGATCCTCGACGATTTGAACCGCCTGCACGCCCTTAACCGCTGGGAGGGGCTGGCCCCGCAAGCGCCCACGACCGGGTTCGACGGCGCCCGCGAAGCGGCGGACATCATCTGCGAACACCTGGCCGCGCGCACCGCCCGGCCCGGGCAACCGGACGCGCCATGACGGCGGCGGGGACGACGGGTCCGGCGCGCGGCGGCGGGCGGTGGGAGACCGCGCTCCTGTGGCGGCTTCCCATGTTCCTGCTGACCGCCGGCGTGCTCGTGTTCTACCTCGCCCTGCCCTATCGCGGGTTGGACGCGGACGTCACCACGTTTGGCCTCATGGGCAACGACATCCTGCGGCACGGGTACCTGCCGACGCTGACCTACGGCCAGAACTACCTGTTCTCCATCACGCCCTACGTTTACGCCCTGGTGCGCGGGCTGGTCCCCGCGCTCTCCGCCCCGCAGGCGCTGGCCAGCGCCGGATCGCTGCTGGCGCTGGGCGGACTCTGGCTGATGTACGAGGGGCTGCTGGCGGCCGAGGATCGCGGCGGACGGCGGCGCGCCTGGCCGCCGGTCGTGTTCTGCCTGCTCGTGGGCGGCTCGTGGAACACCATCGCCGACCTCGGCCGCTTCTCGAGCATCGAGGTGTCGTTCCTCCTGCTGGGCCTCATCGTCTGGGTGGCGGGACGCCTCGAGCGGGCGCTCGCCGCCGGCGCACCGCCCGCCAACCTGCTGTGGGGCGTGCTGGGGCTGGTCGCGGGGCACGCGTTCTATGCGCGGCCGCAGATGATCCTGTTCGCGGCCCTGGCCGCCGGGCTGCTGCTGCGCCGCCTGCGCCGGGAGCAGGCGGCGGCCTTCCGCCCGGCGCTGCTGGCGCTGCTCGTCGGCCTGCTGCTCGGCTACCTGCCCATGCTGCTGCACAACGTCCTGCGCGCCGACTGGCCGTTCGGGCACCATATTCACCTCAAGCTCGGCAGCCCGCGCAAGATCGCGGCGGCGTTCCTGCTGTTCACGACGGAGATCGGGCCGCGCCTGCTGGGCCTGGACCCGGCACACCGGCTCTACTCCGCCCTGGTCCTGCTCTGGATCGTCGCGACCGTGGCGCTCTACGTGACCGCCGTGCGCCGCCGTCCGGCCACCGTGACAAGCCTGGACCGGGTTTGGGCGCTGGGCTCGCTGATCACCGTCCTGCTGATGATCGTCGTGCCCCGGCTGTCGGTCAATGCGGAGAGCCGCCGCTATTGCCTGCACGTGCTCCCGGGCGTGGCCTGGCTCTTCGCCCGTTTCGGCGCCGGGCCCGGGGCGCGGCGCGCGGCGGCGAGCGTGCTGACGGCCGCCCTCACGCTGCTGGCGCTTCCCGCCTGGCAGCGGCAACTGGTCGAAGCCCGCGACCGCGACCGCAGCCTGCGGGAGGCCGAAACGAAGTTCGTCCCCTACTTGCGGAGTTTGCAGGCGCCGATCGTCGCGCAGTACTGGGACGCCTACCTGCTGGCCTTCCTGTCCGACGGCACGCTCCCCATCGAGGCCTACCCGTGGAACCTGGTGCGCACCTACGGCTGGCTGAAGGAACCGGACATGGCCCGCCGCACGGTCTGGCTCGTGCGCTCCGGCTACGGCGGAGACACGTGGCGGCAGCTCGAACGGGAACTGGGTGCGGGCGCTCCCGAGCGGATGCGCCGGCAGGACACGCCCCTGCCCCTGCTGGACTGCGCGTGCGAGCTGTGGGAGTGCCCCACCGGCCGCGAAACCGTGGCGCTGTTCAAGAAATACCACCCGCGCTACTTCACGACCCCCTATCCGCCGTGAGGGGGAGCAGTGAACAGTGAACAGTGAACAGTGATCAGTGGGCAGTGGGCAGTGAACAGTGAACAGTGGGCAGTGAACAGTGAAGCAATCAGCGCGGGAAGCGCCCTGTCCGGCCGGCCAGCCACGGCGCATCGCGCAGGCCCGCGAACTCGGCCTGTCGCCACGGCTCCGTGTGCCCGGGATGGGTCATGAGGATGCCGCTCGGGTCGGTCAGCGTCTCCGCGAACCGCTGCAGGAAGACCGGGTAGTCGGTGTGGCGGCCGTAGTCGTAGATGCCCGCGAACCCCCGGTTGGTGGCAATGCCCGCGGCACACAGGCGCCGGCGCAGACTCCGGCCCGGCAGCCCGATGGAGAGGCATTTCGCCACGGAGACGCCCTGCGCACGCGCCCGGGACGGGGAGAGGTAGGCGTTGCGCACATACGGGGCGGCGGGGAGCGGCAGACTGTGCACGAACCGGATGAGGCCGTCGCGGATGCCCGGAAACTGCTGGACGTGGAGATGGCCGTCGAGGAAGTCGGGCGCGCGGCCAGCCAGCGCCTCGAACCGCGCGTACTGCGCGGCTATCTCGCGCAGCGCGTCCGCGGCGGCCACGCCCCCAGCGAAACTGCGGGTCAACAGGCGGCGGAACGGCAGCAGCTTCCCGTCCGGCCCGAGCAGGGAGCGCACGGTGTCGGCGGGCGCGACGGGCGGCACATCCGTGAGTGTGAGGTGCAGCCCGATGTCCAGCCGCGCCGCGTGGGCCGCCAGCGCCGCGAACGGCGGGCGGGCGCCCACCACCATGCAGGAGACCGCCGTAAGCCTTCCCATCGCAACAAGTTCCAGCACGGCCGAGTCAACATCCTCCGCCAGGCCCAGATCATCGGCGCAGATAATCATAACGGCCCCGTGCGCGCCCAGGGCGGCGTCTCCGGCAGCAGCGCCGTGAACGCGGCGACGCGCGCGGTCTCGTAGGCGCCGGCGTACGAGCCCGCCAGGAAGCGGTCATACGCCTCGCGCCTGAAGCGCTCCCAGGAAACCGCCTCGTGGCCGGGGTCGATCGGGTAGAAGCAGGCGCCGACCGCGCGGGCGGCGCGCAGGTCGCCCAGGGCATCGCCCACCATCAGCACGCGCCCCGGCGCGTAGCGCGCGCCCATCGCCAGCGCCAGGTGCTCCGCCTTGGAGCCCAGTTCCTGGCCGGCGATCACGGCAACGCTGTCCGCCAGGCCGGCCGCGCGCCACTCGCGCTCGAGCGCCTCGCCGGGCGTCTGCGAGACGCACAGCACGTCCGAGGTCAGCCGCAGGCGCGCGAGACACGCCTGGACGCCGGGAAACGGCTGCGCGTGCGGCAGACGGCGCGCGATCTCGGCATTGACCGCCCGGCTCCACGCCAGCACGTCCGCCAGCTCGGCGCTGCCCGTGCGCGCCGCCTCCGCGGCCAGCGCCGGCTCGCCCAGCGCGACCCCGGAAGCCGCGAAGACCCGCAGCGCGGGCAGGCGGGGCACGGGCGGGCTGCCGGCGGGGAGACCGGGGTGGGCGGCCAGCAGGTCGAAGGTCTGCAGCAGGGCGGTGAAGCGATTCTGTCCGCGCCAGCAGGAGTGGAGATTGACAAACTCCGCCACCTGCCGCACCAGCGGCTCGATCGCCGCCAGCCCCCAATGCGCTGCGATCAGGCCGTGAAAGCAGAGCTTCTGCTTCGGCTCCATCGTATCGAACACGCACCCGTCGGAATCGAGTCCCACGAGGTTGTCGTGCCGCGCCTCGAACCGTTCCAGATGTGCGCGCGTAAAGGCCATCGCCGTCTCCCGGGCCGGGCTTGACGCCGGCTATCCGCCGGGGAATCTCGCACAACGCGCACCGGATGTCCACCACCGTGCCGCCCGTATAGCCGGGGGCGGGGGGGGCGCAAGGCAACTCCGCCGGGGTTGGCACTCGAACTGCTGGCGAGGACGCAGCGTGGGACTACGGACGGAGGCGCAGGGGACGCGCGGGCCGGCCCGCGGTCACTGCGAAACCACGCCGCCTTGCACGACCCACTGGATCGTGCCCCCCGGGTAGTCCTTCGTGAGAAACTGCCAACGGCCAAGTTCGGCGCCGGACCCGATATCGATGACCCAGCGGGAAACCCCGCCTTCCAAGGCATTGTCATACCAACTGGGGTGCAGCATGTGCCCGTCGACCGGCGACTTGAAGTGGAGCAAGTGCATTGCCGCCTCGTCACTGGGCGGCTGGGGAGAGACAACCCGTATGCAATCCAAACCCGCCGCCCGCGCCCCGTTGATCGCACTTTGCCTGTAACTATCCTCACCCGCGAAACCATGTCCGAAGAACTTGGGGGCATCGTACGCGGGCCACATGGCGGCCGAGGACGGGGCAGTGGGGGTGACGCCGGGATTCTCGACAGCAACTTCGCTGACCGCCTCCGGATCGTCATTCGTACGCGCGTGCTTATCCACCACCTCGCAACCCGTCAGGCAGGCACAAACCAGGAGCAGCCCCGCAGCGAGCGGCACACCGCGCCAAGAAAACCCAGCCACCCCGTTCGTCCGCGTCTCGAACACCATCTTCGCCTCCTCCACGACTGAGACTCCACTTCGTCACCACCCACCACCAGCCCGGAACTCACACCATGCACCTCCGGCGCGCGCCGCGAAAGGTGGCAGAAGTGCGCCGGAATTGCAATCGCCGTCGCAAACTATGCAGCCGGTTTCGGACGCCTGCCGGTGGCCATAATCGGAACCGCCCCGAATCCGCTTGCGCACGGGGTGTGGGCGGTGTACACGCACTCCGCATGGACACCCCCCCGCGCCTGCGCGCCTGTGCCGCCGCCGTGATACTGGGCCTGCTGACGGCCCCCGCGCGGGCGCAGGCGCCGCTGCCGGACGGCGGCGTAACGAATCTGCCGGATGTCTTCCTCCTGCCCCGGATTCACGAAAGCTACCTCCCGCTTGCCGCCCGGATTCAGGCCCTGTGCCAGGCCGGGCAATACGCCGCCGCGGAGGGGCTCTGCGACCAGGCGGTCGCGCTCGTGCCGTGGGATGCCGGCGCCCAGTACAACCTCGCCTGCGCCCGGGCGCGCAACGGCCGGGCCGACGCGGCGTTCGCCGCGCTGGGCCGCGCCGTGGCCTGCGGCTTCCGCGACCGCGAGCACCTGCGCCAGGATCCGGACCTGCTCGCCCTGCGTGACGACCCGCGCTTCGCCGCCATCCTGAAGCAGGCGGAGGATCCCTCGCCGCCGGCATTCCTCCGGCGGCAGGTGTGTCCCCTGGCGGTGAACAAAGGCGTGGCCCGGGTGGTGCCCACCAACACCGCGTGGGAGGCGCGCACCGGCACGCTGGCCACCTTCTTCCTCCCGGCCACGAACGGCGCGGCCGCGGTCGTACTCGGCAACGGCCGGGCGGGCGAGCTCCTGCGCGCGTGGTACAAGGCCGGAACGGCGGCGGGCCTTGCGGGGGATCTTTACGACAACCGGGACAACGACCACTCGCCCCTGCCCGGCGACCAGTTCCCCCAGCTGGCGCGGATCGACTACGGCTCGGCCGCGCAGGCGGCGAACGTGCACTGGGGCCTGCAGACGTTGCTCCACTTCAACCGCGTCACGTTCGGCAACTCGTCCACCGCCAACACGGGCGGCCTGTTCTGGCGCGGGCATGCCCGCTTCGCCTACGCCTCCCCGCACAAGATGCTCATCCTCTACATGCAATACGTCGGCAACCACTTGTACATCTACCCCGAACACCACGACCACGACCCCCTGGCGGAGGGCGGGCATGGCGACGTGCATCCGGCCAACACACCGTACCTGATCATCTCGCAGGGCTCCTCCGGGTCGGATCAACCGTTCCTGAAGGCCGTGGCCTGTACGCTGGCGGCCTTCCGGCCGGACGTGAAGGCCTGCCTGGTGCGGAGCGGCGCGCTGATGCCGACCGTGCAGATGATCCTGCGCAGGTCCAACGCCGGCGTGACGGCGCCGGAGGACTACCTGACGGGCCGCGCGCATCCGCCCGTCTTCGACGGCGGCAAGCTGGACGTCGAGAAGATGGTGACGCTCGCGCACAACCTGGAGAGCAACGCCGTCCCGCCGGTGATCCAACTGAAGGTCGAGGAGGAGGACGTGGGCGTGCCGGGCCGCGACTATTTCACCGCGGGGAACCGGGAGGCGCTCTTCGACACGCCTTGCGCCGTGGCCCGGATCGCGCGCGCCATGACGCACACGCGCCGCCTGGTGGTCAGCGCCGCGGGCAGCCGGGATCTCAACCGGCGGCCGCTCACCTTCACGTGGCGCGTCCTGCGCGGCGATCCCGCGCGCGTCGCGATCCGGCCGCTCGGGCCTGACGGGACGCGGGCGGAGCTGCGCGTGTCGTACCACGCGTACGGCACGACGACAGCGGGCGTGGGCCTGCCGTCCTCGCGCGTGGACATCGGCGTCTTCGCCCACAACGGCGTGCATTACTCCGCGCCGGGCTTCGTGACAATCTACTACCCGACCCGCGAGACGCGGGTCTACGACACGCAGGACCGCATCCTGAGCTGCGACTATGCCGATCCCGCCGCCCGGCAGCGGTATGAGGATCCCCTGCTCGACCTGCCCAAGGCGTGGCGCGACGACTACCACTACGACGCGCGGGGGCGGCTGCTGGGCTGGACGCGCAAGCGCGGCACGGAGCCGGAGGCGTTCACGGCCGACGGCGCGCTCGTCACCGCGCAGGACAGCCTGGGGCGGCCGACCGAGGCGCGAACCGTGGTCTACGTGGCCCGCGCGCGCGCCCGCGACGAGGCGCCCGTGCTGGAACAGCACCCCGGTTACGAGCGCCTGCGCTACCGCTATGCCGACGGCGACGACCGCGTCGGCCGCGTCGTCTCACGTGAGCGCAGCGCCCCCACCCTGCCCGCGGAGCCCGCCGCCGACAGCCTGCTGCCGTAGGCCCGGGGCCGCGGTTCCGTTCGCTGCCTCAGTAACGCAGGGGGGGCTATAACGGCGGGGACCGCCGGCTCCACGCCTCGTCGACTGCCCACGCGCAGGAGACGCCGTCCCCGGCCGTTACTAACCGTCTCATTGTTGTCGCGATATGCGCTCTACCGGCCGAGGACGGCCGGCTCCACATGCGCTGGAGACGGCCGTCCCCGGCCGTTATGTGCAAGCGAAGCCCCCTGCGTCACGGAGGCATGACCGCTTCCGTTCGCTGCCACGACCGCGTCACCCGCAGCGCGAGCCCCGCCGGGGATGACGGCGCAGGAGCACCGTCCTTCTACGTGCGACGCCTGGGCGTCTGGGGCTTGACCACCTCGTTCGCCTTGGGATTGTAGGGCACGCTGCCGTGTTCCGCGACCTCGTAACCCCACAGGGCGATGTAGTCGCGAGCGGGCAGGAACCCGTCGCCGATCTTCTTCAGTTCGGCCTGCAGGCGCGCCTCCAGTTCCTGCTGCAGGGCCGCGTGTTCCGGCCGGCCGGCGAGGTTCTCCATCTGGTGCGGATCACGTGCGTCGTCGAACAGCAGCCACGGACCGTTTGAATCCCTGGCGAACGTGTGGGTCCGGGTCCGGATGGCGCGATAGGCGCGGCACTGGTCGCTGCGCCGGTCGAAGGGGGCCACCAGCATGTAGAGCGCGGCGCGATCGCCGTCGAGGCGGCCGGCCTTCAAGTCGGCGGACAGATCGGCGCCCTCGACGGCGCGCGGCACGGCCACGCCGGCGAGGCCCAGCAGCGTCGCGTGCAGATCCGGCGTCGTCAGCGGCGTGCGCACCGCGCGGCCCTGCCGCCCCCACGCGGCGGGATGCCGCACCAGCAGCGGCACGCGGGCGGACTCGTCGTAGGGCACCTGCTTCATGAACGGCGGACAGCCGTGCGAACCGAGCATCTCGCCGTGGTCGGAGGAAAAGACCAGGATCGTGTTCTCCGCGAGCTTCGTGTCGTCGAGCGCCGCAACGATCTCGCCGACGCACCGGTCGAGCGCGGTGCAGTGGCCGTAGTACCCCTGCGCTTCGCGCCGGGCCGCCGCCTCCTGCGCGGGGGGCACGTTCGGCGGCAGGCGGATCTTGTCCGGCGGATAGAGCGCCTTGCACGCCTCCGGCGCCGTGCCGTGCGGGAAGTGCGGCGTGCCGTACGCGACGAAGAGGACGAAGGGCGACCGGTCGGCCGCCCGCCCGCGCAGGTAGCCGATCGCATCCTGCGTCTGCGCGAAGGCGTCGTAGCCGTCCCAGAACCGCTGGTCCGGGGAGTCATCGGTGTAGTAGTGCGAATGCGGGTAGTTGTGGTCGCACTCGGCGCCCTTCCAGTAGTCCCAGCCCTGCCGGCGGGCAGGCGGGATGAAGGACGTCCGGCCGTGGCCGTCGAGATGCCACTTGCCGATGTAGGCGGTGCGGTAGCCGGCGGCGCGGAAGGTTTCGGCGAGGCACACTTCCTCATCGGGCAGGTGCGCGTCGTTGAGGAACATGCCTGTCGAGGTCGGGAACCGCCCCGTCATCAGGGAGGCGCGCTGGGGCGTGCACACGGGGCAGACCGACACCACGTTGCGGAAGTTGAGGCTCTCCGCGGCCAGCCGGTCGAGGTTGGGGGTCCGCACATTGGGGTCGCCCTCGTACCCCAGCGCCTTCGCCCGCCACTGATCGGCCAGCAGGAACACGACGTTGGGACGATCGGCCGCCGCCGCCCGCGCCGGCGCCGGACGCCCCGCCGCCAACGCGGCCATGCCCAACCCGGCCTGCGCCAGAAAACCCCGCCTGCCCAGCTCGTCCCGCCTGTGTTTCATAAGCCCAAGTTCCTCCCCCTGTGGCGCCGGTGTCCGACCGGCAATGAGAACCTTGGGGTGGACCTTCTCCTGGATGTAGAGCGGAGGGGCGTGGACAACGAGATCGCTCCAATCCTGCTCGTCCTTGCCGCGCCAGACGAGCTGGGGGTCGAGGTCGGTATTGCGCAGGTACTTCAGCGCCCGGGGCTCGGCATCGTCCGCCTTGAGGACGGACCGGTGCTCGGCAGTGGGGATGTTCTTCCGCTTGTCGGCGTCGTGCTTGAGCGTGGCGACGGTCTTTGGGGTGGTGGGTTTGGGCATAGTCAGCGAAGGTTGAAGGTTGAGGGATGAAGGTTGAAGGTCGGCGTTGGCTTTCCTGGAGATCGTGGCGAAGATTGGCTACGTGCTTTCATGCTTCATCCTGCGCTCTGCGCACGGCGTCGGCAAGTTGTTCCGCGGTGGGCAAACGGCCTTTGAAGCGGGCCGGCAACTTCGACTGGAGGTGATAGACGGCCACGCCGATGGGGTTCGCCTTCGTACGCAGGGCGTATTCGACTTCCACATCGTCCTTTTCCGCACAGAGGATGATGCCGATGGAGGGCTGGTCGCCGTCACCACGTTCCTTGTCGTTCAGCAGGTTCAGGTAGAAGTCCATCTTGCCGGCGTGTTCCGGCTCGAACGGACCGACTTTCAGTTCGAAGGCCACCAGCGCTTTGAGGAAGCGGTGGTAGAAGAGCAGGTCAATGAAGTACTCCTTCTGGCCCAGCGTCAGCCGGTGCTGACGGCCCACGAAACAGAAGCCGTAGCCGAGTTCGAGCAGGAACGCTTGCAGGCGGGAGATCAGGCGGTCCTCCAGTTCCCGCTCTTTCACTGCCCGGCGGATGCCCAGGAACTCCAGATTGTAGGAGCTCTTCATCGCCTCGTCCGCCTGTTCGGCGAGGTTCTCTGGCAGGGCGAGCGGGAAGTTGTGCGTCTTCCGGTCCTTCACGGCGCGCTCGTATGCGCCGGCCTTGACCTGGTTCAGCAGGACGTGACGGGACCAACCGAAGCGCGCGGTGGCCCTCAGGTAATAGAGCCGGGCGGCGGGGTCGGTGACTTTGGCCAGAGCATTGGCGTGGTGGCCCCATGGTACGGCCGCCACCATTTCTCTCACACGCTGTGAGAGAAAGTCGGCCGGCGGCGTGCCCTCCGGGGCGGCGCCCATTTCGCGCTTAGCGTGTGCGAGAAAGTCCGGTGAAGTATGGGTCAGATAGAGCTGCTTCATTCTCCAGAGGTTCGGGAGGGAGAACCCCCGCGTGTCAGGAAACTCGGCGAGGAGATCGGCGGCGAGACGTTCCACCACGGCATCGCCCCAGCCCGCGGTTTGCTGCTTCTCCATGATGCCGTGCCCGATGTCCCAGTAGAGCCGGACCAGTTCCTGGCTGACCGCGCTGGCGGCTGACGTTCGCGCGCTGAGAATACGCGCCTTCAACGCCGCGAGGAAAGCCGGGTAATCGGGTGGTGTGCGCACGGTGGTCATGTGTGACAAGCCTTCGCGAGCATGTGGTCGAACTGGCTGGCGACCTTGGCGTTGAAGTCGGTTTCGATCTGGTAAACCTCCGTGAACTCGGCAAAGGCCCAGCGGCCGTATTCGCGGAGCTGGTTTACGCCCGGCACCCAGTAGGTGTCCATGGTGGACTTCTTCTCCTTCGCATCCTCGCGGCGGTAGCCCTTGATCTCCACAATGAGGTGCAGCAGGTCGTCGGGGCCACGGCCATCGTCCACGAGGACGATGAAGTCGGGAAGGTAGACGCGCGTCTCGGAACCGTAGCGGTAGGGCACTTCGAGGCCGAGGTTGTGATTCTTGGTGTAGGCGATCACCTTGGGATGAGATTCGGCCACACGGCAGAACTCGGCCTCCCAGTCGCTGTCGAGCACGACCCAGTTGACCTGGTTCTTGGGCGGCGGGCCACCGGTTTCCCAGCGATCGGCGCGGGAGGTGTTAAAGCTTACGTGCCGGGTGGAGCCGGTGGGATTGTAGGGGTCGAGCAGGGCTTTGATGGGGCGCGCCCCGAGGAAACGGCGGGTGATGGCCTGGGTGATGCGGTTGCAGGCCATATCGGCCAACTCCTGGTACATGAGGAGGCCGGGATAGGTGTCGCCTTTACAGACGAGGCAGGTATCGAGCCACTGCTTGGTGATGCGTTTGAGTTGTCCGAAAAGGTAGAGCTTCGGTTCCTCGCCGGGGTCGCGCCACTTGGTATACAGCAGGCGCTGGGTGACGTAGAAGACGAGGGTGGAGTGGCGGAGATCGCCCAAGTGCTTGAGGTTCATGTCGGCACCTTCGCCGATGATGCCGGCGTTGCGCGTGATGGAGGGACCGACCAGATCGGGACTGAGTTCGAGAACGGAGTCGTCGTTGAAGTCGGCCGCCAGACGTTCCTCCGGCAATTCCACGCGGTAGCCGGCGACACGGGGGAACCGGATCTCGAGCGCGTCGCGCTCGGGGCGCAGGGCCCTGACCTGGATGGTTTCGCGCGGCGGTTGGGGCGGGGCGACAACGGGCTTGGCGGTAAAATCGAAGGGGATGCCGAACACGTCGGCGTACTCGACGTTGAAGAGCGATTCCTCGTTGAGTTCGTAGGACTGGCGGCGGAGGGCGCGGCCTATCACCTGCTCGCAGAGGAGCTGCGTGCCGAAAGCCCGAATGCCCAGGACGTGGGTGACTGTGTTGGCATCCCAGCCTTCCGTGAGCATGGAGACGGAAACGACACACCGAATGGCGCCGCCCAGTTGCCCGACCTTGCCCACCGTGTTCATGACTTCCCGGAGAAGTTCCTGGTCGGTGAGATTGTCGCCGGCGCGGGCATCGCCGGTGCGCTCGACGATCTCCCGACGGAAGCGTTCAATCTCGTCGGCCGCCATGCCGCGGAAGTTGTCGTCGAGCGCATCGCCGGCTTCAAGCTGCTCGCTGTCTATGAGAAGCGTGTTGGGTCGCGGGAGGGGGTTGCCGGTGGTCTCATCGAAGTTCCGAAAAAGGGCGAGGCGCCCGTTTTCGAGTGTGGTCGTGCCGTCGTCGTTGGTGCGCTGGAAGCCGGAGATGAAGTCGTAGACGAGCTTGGAAATGGCGGTGTTCTGGCAGACGATAATGAAACAGGGCGGCACCTTGATGTTCTTCTCCTCCCAGAGCCTGAAGGTCTGCTCGTAGTGACCGTAGAGCGCCTGGAGGGCGGTCTGCAGACGTGTGGGGAGCTTGAGAGGATCGAGTTCCCCACCCTGGCCGCGCCCCTTCTTGGGCATGTCTTTGCGGATGTTCTCCCAGAGGTTGCGGAACATGGGCATCTCGTCGCCTGGGATGTTCTCGGCGACGGGAACGCGGGGCAACTTGACGATGCCGCATTCAATAGCATCCATGAGGGAGAAGTCGCTCATGGTCCAGGGGAAGAGCGTGCCTTCGGCGTAGCCGGATCCACTGAGGAAGAAGGGGGTGGCGGAAAGGTCAATGACCCGGGCGAGACCCAGTTTGCGATTGACGGCTTCCAGGCCGGAAATCCAAAGCCGGGCCGCTTCCTTGTTCTTCTCAGCCTCCTTGCGCTCGTCGCCCTTGAGGTCTTCATCGTTGTCGGCGTCGGGCTTCGCGCGGTAGCAGTGGTGGGCCTCGTCATTGAGCACGAGGATGTTCTTCATGCCCATGAGGTCGGGCATGACACGCTGAATCATCTGTCCTTCGGTCTCTTGCGTGTCGAGTTCGTCGCCAAGGCAGCCTTGGAGCAGGGAGCGACCGCCGGCGGAGAGTTCCAGGCGTTCGCGACGCTTGAAAGCATGGTAATTCGTAATGACGATCTTGGCGCGACGGACGTCGTCCAGTAGATCGCTCGGGACCAACTCACGGCTGGCGTAGTAACTATCGGGATCGTTGGGCTTGAGGAGACGGAGGCGATCCTTGATGGTCAAGCCCGGGGTGACGACCAGAAACCCCCGGGTGAAGTGCTTGCTGCCGGGACGACGGACGGCATTGATGGTCTGCCAGGCGATGATCATCGCCATGATGGTGGTCTTGCCGGTGCCGGTTGCGAGTTTCAAGGCGAGGCGCAGTAACTCGGGGTTGGCGTCCTTATTCGCAGCGACTAAGTTATCAAGGAGACGCTTGCCGGCTTTGCCGTGCGGTGCGACCTCGGCCAGCCAAATCAGCGTCTCGATCGCTTCGACCTGGCAGAAGAATGGGCGCGGCCCCGTGAACCGGTGGTGGCGCCAGTGGCGCAAGAGCCTGGCGGTTTCGGGCGTGACCTGCCACTGACGCGGGTTGGGCAGGGCGCGCCACTGGTCAACGTGCTGGCGGACCTCGTTGATGATCGAGGTCGGATCGTACTGCTGAGCGGTGGTCGAAAGCCCTTTGCCTTCGTCGAAGACGATTTCCTGTTGGGCGGCGGCCTTGTGTTTCTTCGGTTTCGGTATCGGCGTGATGAAATCGGCGCGCCGGCGTGTTTCGAGGACCTTCTGAGTGGGCTGGCCCTGAGCGTCCAACTCCCAGTGTCGTCGAGGAATCTCGTACTGAGAGTTCAGGATGGGATGATCGAAGAAGGGGTTGGCCATGGTCACTTCCTGCTGCGGAGCGATGGGTTGCAGGCCAGTGAGAGGAGATGGCGGGGTATGCACGAAGGGTGTAGCCAAGCGCTGAACGAGCGGCTGACGGACAATTCCATCCTGTTGGCCTTGTAAAGGTTACGCATTGGCTGAGATATAGCAGCGAGTATGGCACGGTTCAAGGTTGAAATGGGGACCTCTACCGATACTGGCTCCCGCGATGACCGGGTGGCGTGGTCAAGTTCCTGCCGCCTTCGCGGAGTCCCGTTCACTCTAGCTAGGAAACACGCCGTTTCCGGGGGTATCAGGTGGAGCCAGCTATCGGAGTTGAACCGATGACCTAGTGATTACAAATCACTTGCTCTGCCAACTGAGCTAAGCTGGCTGGGGCGCGGACGGCAGGATAGTGCCGGTTTCGACCGTCCGGTGTCAACAGCGTTCCCAGCGCGGACAGCGATTCGCATGATGGCGCTTTTCGACGCCCGCAAAGCAGCGGGTTCGTAGCCCCCGCTGTACGCTGCGCTGGTTTCCGCAGGACAGCAGGCGCTACGAGCCTGCTGTCCTGGCCATAAGGCGCTGCAGCGCGGCCCGCCTTTTTCAGATTTCCCGTAAAAACAGTTGCATGCGCCGCGCCGTTATGGTGCAGAATCGGGGTGCGAGAGGCTTTCGGCGGCGGCGCGAGCGGGCGCGGACCGCCGGTGCAGCGGTTGGCGGTGACAGGCAGTGACAGGCGAAAGGAGCTCACGGTGCATCGTAGGACGTTCATGCAGGCGGCGTTGGCGGGCGGAGTGGGCCTGGGGGTTATGGGGCGACCGGGTCGCGCACACGCGCAACAGGCGGCGCCGGCGCAGCCGGCCGTGCTGAAGCTGTGCAGCCAGGAGGGTCGCCTGCCCGGCAAGAACCTGCAGGAAAAGGTCGAGAATGTGCTCAAGTTCGGCGGCTGCGGCATCGAGTTCGGCGGCCTCAACATGGCCCGCGCGAAGGAGATCAAGACCACCCTCGCCGGCACCGGCTGCGGCGTGGCCGCGCTGTGCTGGGGCTCCTGCAGCGGCGACCTCGTCGCCACCGACGCCGCCCGCCGGCAGAAGGGCATCGACGCCCTCAAGCAGGTCCTGCAGGCCGCGGCCGAAGCCGGCTCCACGGGCGTGATCTTCGTGCCGACGTTCCACAAGCAGAGCGAGCTGCCCCCGGACGAGATCACGAAGATCCTCGTCGACATCCTCCCCGCCATCGGCGCCTATGCCGTCCAGGTGGGCTCGCGCGTGCTGCTGGAGCCACTGAACAAGGGCGAGACGTTCTACCTGAACCGGCTCGAGCAGGGGGCGGACATCTGCCGCAAGGCCAACAGCCCCGGCATCTGCATGATGGGCGACTTCTACCACATGGGCAAGGAGGAGACCGACGACGAGGCGGCGTTCGTCACCGCCGGCCCCTACCTGCACCACGTGCACCTGGCCAGCCGGACGCGCGTATTGCCCGGCCAGGACAAGCTGAAGGACCCGAACGGCGCCGAGCGCAACTTCGTCAACGGCTTCCGCGGGCTCAAGCGCATCGGCTACCAGGACTACTGCAGCCTGGAGTGCGGCCTCGCGGACAAGACCGATCCGATGGTCGAAATCCCGAAGGCGTTCGCGCTGCTGAAGCAGCAGTGGGAGGAAGCGAAGCTCTGACGCGAAGCGCGGGAACGGCGCGGGCCGTGAACGCGGCCGGCGCCAGGCGAGGCGGTTATGCGCATCGGGGTCAACACACTGTTCCTGTTGCCGCGCAAGGTGGGCGGCAGCGAGACCTATCTCCGCAAGCTGCTCCAGGCCCTGACGGAGGGGTGGCCGGGGGATACGTTTGTCCTCTTCACGAACGCAGAGGGCGAGCCGGTGCTCAGGAACGACCTCAAGGGCCGCCCCAACGTCACCTTCGCCTCCCTGGGGTTCAGCGCCACCAACCGCCCGCTGCGCGTGCTGCGCGAGCAGTTCCTCCTGCCGTTCCACGCGCGGCGCCACGCGGTCGACGTCCTCTGGTCGCCCAACTACACCGCCTGCTGCTGCGCCCCGTGCCCGCAGGTGGTGACCGTCCACGACGTCCAGTACCGCCGCCACCCCGAGGATCTGCGGCTGGTCCCGCGGCTCGCGCTGGATGTGCTCGTGCGCATGGCCTGCGCCCGGTGCACGGCGATCCTCGCCGTTTCGGAGTTCGCCAAGTCGGAGGTGCTGCGCTTCACCGAGGCCAACGCCGACCGCGTGCACGTGACCTACGAGGGCGTGGACCCGGTCTTCGGCGAGCGCATGCCCGAAGCGGAACTGCGGGAACGCATCCAGCGCCACATGCCGGCCGCGGCGCCCTTCATCCTCTGCGTCGCCAACGTGCATCCCCACAAACACGTCGAGCTGCTCGTGGACGCCTTCGCCCTGATCGCGGACGCGCTGCCCCACCACCTGGTGCTCGTCGGGCAGCCGCACAAGGGCGAGCCGCTCGTGCGCGCCAGCCTCAAGCGCCTGGGGCGCCGCGCGGAGCGGGTCCACCGCTTCGCGGCGCTCACGGGCCGGGACGTGCTCGCGCTCTACCAAGCCGCGGCGCTCTTCGTCCTGCCATCCGTTTACGAGGGCTTCGGCCTGCCCGTGCTCGAGGCGATGAGCGCCGGGGTGCCGGTGATCACAACCCGCAGCGCCGCGATCCCGGAGGTCGGCGGGGAGTTCGTCCAGTACGTCTACCCGGTGACCGCGGAGTCGCTGGCGGACGAAATCCGCCGCGTTACGGAGTGGGGCGAGGAGGCGCTGCGCAAGCGCATCGCCGCGGCGGCGCGGCGGGCGGCGCGCTTCACGTGGGCCGAGACCGCCGTGCGCACGCACGCCGTCCTCGCCGCGGCCGCCGCACGGCAGCCGGTCATTACTCCACGGTAACCCGCGCGGGCGCTCGCACCCACCGCCGCGACGTGTTCAGCTGCGTAAACGGCTTCAGACGTCCCCCACCCTCGCGCTCGCACAGGGCCACCCAGACGTCGTACGGGCCGGGCTCGGCGTCGGCCGGGATGGGCAGCGTCAGCGGCATGGGGAAGGTTTCCGGGAACGGCTGGTAGCGAAACACCTCGGGCGGCACAGCGGCCAGCAGCGGCGCTTGCGCCTCCAGCGCGCGCCGCCCCCGGCGCAGGGCCACGGCCATGACCAGGCGGCTCCGGTCCACGGCGGGCGGACACTGCCAGTACCAGGTCAGCGCCAGCGCGGCGCCGCGCCGCACCTGCGCCGGCGGCTGGTCCGCGCCCAGCAGAAAGGCCTGCCCGTGGAACGTGACCGCCGCGGGCACGGCGGGCCGGCGCAGGGCGTTCAGCCGCGCCTGCAGCCGACCCGCGAGGCCGTCCAGGCCGCCGCCCTGTTTGACGATGCTGAGCAGCTCGACCAGGGCCGGCTCGTGGCGCGGATAGCGGGCCAGGGCGGTCTCGAAGGCCTGTCGGGCCACGAACGGCTTGAAGCCCTCCAGCGCCGCCAGGCCTTCGAGGTAGAAGCGCTGGGCCTGGAATTTCGCGAAGCGGTTGGTCGCGCCGCCCAGGCAGCCGCAGCCGGTCCAGTAGACCGGATAAGGCGTCCGCTCGCCGTCGGACAGCCCCGCATGGGCAAACGTGAAGAGCGTCCAACCATCGACGGGCTGCACGGCGTCGAGCAGGTTCAGCCCGGCCAGCACGCGTCCGCAGCGCGGCGCATCCCGCGGCGCGGCCAGCAGGGCGGTGTCGGGCGTCACCCACAGCGTCAGCAGCTCGGGCGTCACGGCAAGCGGGTCGTCGAGAATCCCCTGGATGGGCTCCTCGCTCCCCGCCGTCAACGCGGTGACGGCCGCCGCGAGCCGGGGCGGGGCGTAGAGCCGGCGCACGCCCGTGGCGGCGAGGTACGCAACCAGGTTGGTCAAGGCGGGCGGCGGCGCGGCCGTCTCGGCCGGGGTCAGCAGCCACGACTCGCGCACGTCGAGGCTGACGGGGGCGGCGCCGGCGGTCACGCGCAGCCGCACGGCCTGCACGCGCGCGGGCAGCCAGCGGTACTCCTGCACGTGGAGCGGCCCCGCGGCGTCCAGCCGCGCGCCGGACCAGGCCAGGGGAGCGGGGTGAAACGGCGCCACGGCGGTCTCCCACGCGTCGGCCGGGCCCGGGCGCACCTCCACCACTCCGCGCCACGCGCCGGCGTCGCCCGGGGCCAGCAGGCGCAGCCCGCCCACGCGCTGCGGCTCGGCGAAGCTCCAGTGCAGGACGGCGTTGGTGCGGGGGGGCACGGCGAGAACCACCCCCGTATCGCCCCGTTCATCGGTGAGCGCCGCGGTCGCCACCTCGCCGGTCGCCGCCGTCACGCGGACGCAAGCCGTGGTCGCGAGATACGCCCACCCCGTGTCGGGCGGCTGCAGATCGTACAGGAGTGGCACACCGGCCACGGCGGCCTGGCGCGCGTAGCCGCCGCTGCTGCGCACGAAGTCCGCGGCGTGCCGGTAGTCGGCGAGAACCGCCACGCGCCGCGCGCCCAGGCGGCGCGCGATATACGGCGGATAGGGGTCCCCGGCCAGGTCCGTGACGCACAGCGCTTCGCGCGTGGCCGCATTCATCCAGTGCTGTGCCCGGTCGCCCAGCACGACGTCGATGCGGTTGCTGCCGGCAAACGCCGCGAGGGCGGCCGCGGTGTCCCACGTGACGCGCACGGCCGCGCGATCGGCCGGGCGGGGGAGTCGCGTGCCGTGCCAGGCCAGCGCGAGCCCGAGCAGCACGGGCAGCCAGCCGAGACCGTATGGCAGGCGCCGCGCCAGCGCCGCCGTGGCGCCGCCGGCCAGGACGGCGACCGCCGGGAAAGCGAGCAGGGCCAGCGTCACGCCCGTCGCGCGCAGGGCGGGCACGCACCAGCCGACCAACCCGACCGCCACCGGCAGCAGCAGCGCGGCCGCCAGCGCCGCAAGCGCGGGGGGCCGGGGGCAGACCCGCC
>CAYOBW010000091.1:0-24478 GCA_964402115.1 uncultured Victivallales bacterium | reverse complement strand
ACAACGACGCCGGCTGGTGCGGCAGCGGCGGGCCGTGGATCACGCCGGAGCTGTCCATGCAGCGCGTCGTCTGGACCGAGACGCCGGCCAGCGGGCCGGCGCGGTTCGACGCTGCGCTGGCGCAGCCCCAGGCGGTGAAGGGTTTCTACCGCGACATCGCGGTGTTTGCCTACCCCACGCCCCCGCACCCCCACACGCTGGGGCAGGTCTCCGGGAAGTCGGCCGCCGCGCGGGCCGAAATCCCGCCGCGCGCCCACTACGCGGAACTGCCCGCGGACGCGGTCGTGGCCCGGGGGCGCATCGTGAACCTGACGGAGCGGTTCGAGCGCGCCAGCGGCCGGCTGGCGTGGGACGTGCCGGAGGGCGCGTGGACGATCCTGCGCGTGGGCCACACGACCACCGGCAAGGACAACCATCCCGCGCCGGTCGACGGGCGCGGGCTCGAGTGCGACAAGCTGAGCAAGGCCGCGGCGGAGGCGATGTTCGACGGCCTGATGGGCAAGCTGATCGCCGACAACAAGCCGCTGGCGGGGGAGGGCCGCACGCTCGTCTCCACGCACATCGATAGCTGGGAGGTGGGCTCGCAGAACTGGACGCCGCGTTTCCGCGAGGAGTTCCAGCGCCTGCGCGGCTACGATCCGC
Source organism: uncultured Victivallales bacterium (assembly GCA_964402115.1). Classification (GTDB taxonomy): domain Bacteria; phylum Verrucomicrobiota; class Kiritimatiellia; order UBA8416; family CAYOBW01; genus CAYOBW01. The sequence goes on along the minus strand of CAYOBW010000091.1, from coordinate 23,836 downwards.
TGCCCCTGCTGCCGGTCTTTGCGGGGCGCGTCGTGGACAGCCTGGAGGTTTCCGAGCGGTTCCTGTGGGACGTGCGGACGACCGTGCACGACCTGCTGCTCGAGAACTACGCGGGGCACTTCCGCGAGCTGGCGCACCGGCACGGCCTGCGGCTCTCGATCGAAGCCTACGACGGCTCGCCCACCGACGACCTGGCCTACGGGGGGCGCGCGGACGAACCGATGTCCGAGTTCTGGTCCTGGGGCAAGTTCGGCGCAGCTTACAGCTGCACCGAGATGGCCTCCGCGGCGCACGTGTACGGCAAGCCCATCCTGGGCGCCGAGGCGTTCACCGCGACCGACGGCGAGAAGTGGCTCGGCCACCCCGCCAACATCAAGGACCTGGGGGACTGGGCCTTCTGCGAGGGCGTCAACCGTTTCGTGTTTCACCGCTACGCGCTGCAGCCCTGGGATGACGTGCGTCCCGGCATGTCGATGGGCCCGTGGGGGCTGCACTACGAACGGACCCAGACGTGGTGGGAGCAGTCCGGGGCGTGGCACGCGTATCTCGCCCGCTGCCAGTACCTGCTGCAGCAGGGGCTGTTCGTGGCGGACCTCTGCTTCCTCGCGCCGGAAATGACACCCCAGCGCTTCCGTTCGCCGGTGAAGGCCGGCTATGACCGCCCCGGGTACAACTTCGACGGGTGCCCGCCGGAGGTCGTCCTGACGCGCATGGAGGCGCGCGACGGTCGCCTCGTGCTGCCGGACGGCATGAGCTACCGCATGCTGGTGCTGCCGCGCACGCCCACGATGACGCCGGCGTTGCTGCGCAAAGTGCGGGACCTCGTCAAGGCCGGCGCCACGGTGGTCGGGGCGCCGCCGCTCAAATCGCCCAGCCTCAGCGACTATCCGCGCTGCGATGCGGAGGTGCTGAAGCTGGCGGCGGAGCTCTGGGGGACGGAGGCGGCCCCGGCCGCGCCGACGGTGCGGGCTTTCGGCAAGGGGCGGATCATCTGGGGCGGGAGTTTCCGGCCGGTGGCGAGCGCGACGCCCGAGGAGGCGAACCCGCTCGGCGCGGCCCGCTGGATCTGGCACAATGAGGGCCAGCCCGCCCAGTCGGCGCCGCCCGCGACCCGCTACTTCCGGCGCTGCGTGACCGTGGCCACCGGCGCGCGCCTCGCCTCGGCGCGGCTGCTGCTGACCGCCGACAACGCCTTCGAGTGCTGGGTCAACGGCCGGCGCGTCGGCAGTGGCGACGACTTCAAACGCACTTACGCCCTGAACATCGCCTTCGCCCTCAGGCCCGGCACGAACCTCATCGCGGTCGCGGCGTCGAACACGACCGACAGCCCCAACCCGGCCGGCCTGATCGGGCGGCTCACCCTCACCGACAGCGCGGGGCGCACGCAGGATGTGCCCACCGACGGCAGCTGGCAGACCGCGGGCACGGCCGGCGGCGCCTGGACGAGCGACCCCGCGGCGTCGGCGGGGTGGGGCGGCGCCCTGGTGCTCGGACCGGTGGGCATGGCGCCGTGGGGCGATATCGAGTCGCCTTTCGACTCCGTCGACCCCATCCCCGACATCCAGGAGCTGTGCCGGTTACTGGCGGGCCAGGGTGTGCCGCCGGACTTCAGCTGCCAGACGCGGCACGCGCCGCAGGGGTTGCGCTACATCCACAAGCGGCTGGGAGCCACCGAGGTCTACTTCGTCGCCAACAAGAACCCGCACGCCGAGGAAGCGATGTGCACGTTCCGCGTCAGCGGCCTTCGCCCGGAGCTGTGGTGGCCGGACACGGGGCGCAGCGAGCGCGTGGCCGCGTACGACGAGGCGGACGGGTGCGTGCGCCTGCCGCTGCGGCTGGGACCGAGCGGCTCCGTGTTCGTCGTGTTCCGTGCGCCGGGCGAGGCGCAGCGCGTGGTGGGTGTGCGGCGCGACGGCGAGACGCTGCTCGACCTGCGCGCCCGGCCGGCCGGAGCGGCTCCGCGCACGGATAACAACGCCGCGATTACGAACAACTTCACGCTGGCCGCCTGGGTGCAGCCCTCCGCCGACACGCCGTTGCCGGCCGAAGTTGCCACGGGCGTGGTGGGCCTCGACAGCGCGCGCAACGATGCGCTCTTCCCGCCGCCGGGGCACGAGGTCTACGCCGACGAGCGCCACGCCGGCTGCGGCCTCGCGGTCGGGCGCAACGGGGTCGTCGTCTTCGAGCACGGCGCGTTCCTCTTCGCGCCGGTGCTGGTTTGGGCGGCCCCGCTGACCAACTGGACGCACCTCGCCGTCGTCTATCGCGAAGGGCAACCGAGCCTTTACGCGGGTGGGCGGCTCGTGCGGACAGGCTTGCGCGGCCCGCTGGTCGTGCACCCCGGCCTCGGCGTCACCCACGGCCGTCCGGTCGCGCCGTTCAGGGGGACGGTGGGAGACTTCGCGCAGTTCGACCGGGCGCTGGGCGAGGCGGAGCTCGCCGCCCTCGCGGCTTCCACGCCGCGGCCCGCCAACCGCGAACTTGCCGGCGCCGTGGAACTGATACGCGACGCGGCCGGCGCGGTGCAGGCCGTGGCCAGCCTGCCCGGGCAGTACGAAGCCGTCACGGCGGGCGGCCGGACGTTGCGCGGTGCAGTTCCCGCCGTACCGCCGCCGGTGACGCTGGCCGGTCCGTGGGCGGTGCATTTCGACCCGCGCTGGGGCGGCCCCGCTGAATCCGTCAGCTTCGCCGCGCTGGACGATTGGTCCAAGCGGCCCGAACCCGGCATCCGCTACTACTCGGGAACGGCCGTCTACCGCGCGGACTTCAACATGGACGCAGCGGCCGTCGGGCCTGGCACGCAGTGGGACCTCGACCTGGGCCGCGTCGCGATCATGGCCGACGTCACGTTAAACGGCAAGGCGCTTGGCACGCTCTGGAAACCGCCGTACCGCGTGGATGTGACCGGCGCGCTCAAGGCGGGGGCGAACACGCTGGAACTCAAGGTGGTGAACCTGTGGGTGAACCGCCAGATCGGCGATGAGCAGCTGCCGGAGGACAGCGACCGCAATGCCAACGGCACGCTGAAGCAGTGGCCGGCCTGGGTGCAGGAGGGCAAACCCAGCCCCGCCGGACGCTACACGTTCACGAGCTGGCGGCTGTGGAAGAAGGAGAGCCCGCTCGTGGAGTCGGGCCTGCTCGGTCCGGTCACGCTGCAGGCGGCGGATCGGGTGACGTTGCGGTGAAGGGGAATACATGATGACGACGAGGATGCCGTGGCTGGTGGCTGGCCTGCTGAGTCTCGCGCTGGGCGCCGGTGGCGGGGAACCGCTCAAACTGTGGTACGAGCGGCCAGCCGCGAACTGGGGGCGTGAGTCGCTGCCGCTTGGCAACGGCCGCCTCGGGGCCACGGTGTTCGGGGGCGTGGAGCGGGAGCGGTTGGCCGTCAATGAGCTGAGCCTCTGGAGCGGTTGGCCGGAGCCCGGGAACGATCGTGTCGGCGCGTTCGCGGCGTTGGAGAAAGTGCGCGCGCTGCTGCGCGCCGGCGATCGCACCGAAGCCGGCAAGCTGGCCCTGCGCGAGTTCGCCAGCGAGAAGGGCTACGGCAAGCCGGATTTTGGCGCCTACCAGGCGTTCTGCGACATGCAGCTGCAGTTCGACCCGCCGCCGGGAACGGTCGAGCACTACCGGCGTGAACTCGACCTGGATACCGCGATCGCGCGGGTTGCCTTTCGCGCGGACGGCTGCGAGTACGCCCGGGAGTACCTGTGCAGTTACCCCGATCAGGTGCTGGCCGCGCGCCTGACGGCAGCGGCGCGGGGCAAGGTCAGCTTCCGGCTGGGCGTGACGACGGCGCACACGAACGCGACGGTGTCCGCGCGCGGCGGCGAGCTGGTGTTGAGCGGACGGGTCGCTTCGCCCGACCCGCGCCATGCCGGCATGGCGTTCGAGGCCTGCCTGCGCGTGCAAACCGAGGGCGGTACGCTTACCGCCGAGGGCTCGCAGCTCGTTGTCAAGGGCGCCGATGCCGCGACCGTGGTCCTGGCGGGCGCGACGAACTACAAGCTGGAATACCCGCGCTACCAGGGAACCGCTCCCGCCAAGCGCAACCGCGACACCTTGTCCGCCCTGCGCGGCAAGTCGTGGGCGGAGCTGCGCGCCACGCATGTGGCGGATCACCAGAAGCTGTTCCGCCGCGTGGCTCTCGACCTCGGCGGCGAGTCCCGCGAGGCGCTGCCCACGGATGCGCGCCTGGCGCGCTACAAGCAGGCGCGCGACGACCGGGGGCTGGAGGCGCTGCTTTTCCAGTACGGGCGCTACCTGCTGATCGCCTCCTCCCGCCCCGGCGGCCTGCCGGCCAACCTGCAGGGGCTGTGGAACGACTCGAACAAGCCGCCGTGGAACTGCGACTACCATTTGAACATCAACCTCCAGATGAACTACTGGCCCGTCGGTCCGGCTAACCTGTCCGAATGCGCGCAGCCGCTCATGGACTGGCTCGACGACCTCCGCAAGCCCGGCGCGCAGACGGCTAAGGTGCACTACAGCGCGCGGGGGTGGGTCGTACACCACGTGGCGAACGTGTGGGGGTTCACCTCTCCCGGACCCGCGCGCGGGGTGCACATGCTGGAAGTCGAGAGCGCGGCGTTCATCTGCCAGAACGTCTGGGACCACTACGCGTTCACGGGGGACAAGGCGTTCCTGGAAAAGACCGGCTGGCCGATTCTGAAGGGCGCGGCGGAGTTCTGGGTGGACAACCTGCAGCCGCTGCCGGACGGGCGGCTGACGGTCTCCCCGAGCTTCTCCCCCGAGCACGGGCCGCTGACGCAGGGGACCTACTACTCGATCGGGATCGTGGACGAGCTGTTCCGCAACTGCGTGGCCGCCGGGGCGGTGCTGGACGCCGACCGCGCGTTCTGCGAGAAGCTCAAGACGCTGCGCGCACGGCTGGCGCCGCTGAGGGTCGGCGACGCGGGGCAGCTCTGCGAGTGGCTTGACGACGATCTCGAACGCAATGTGCGAAAGGATACGCACCGGCACCACAGCCACCTCTTCACGCTGTATCCGGGGCGGGCAATTACGCCGGACGGCACGCCGGCGCTCGCGGCGGCCGCGCGGCAGTCGCTGGACTATCGCGGCGACGGCGGCACGGGGTGGGCGGTGGCCTGGCGGACAAGCCTTTTCGCGCGTCTGCGCTGTGGCGACCGGGCCTGGGACCAGGTGGCGAACCTGCTGACAGGACGGATTCTCCCCAACCTCTGGGACTCCTGTCCGCCTTTCCAGATAGACGGCAATTTCGGCGTGTGCGCCGGCATGGCCGAGATGCTGGTACAGAGCCACGAGGAGGCGCCAGCGTTCAGGGTGCAGGGGGCAGGCGGGAAGGAAGCAGCTCCAGGGGACGCCCGCCCTGAACGCCGAAACCTGAACGCCGCAACCTGCCTCACGTTGCTGCCTGCGCTTCCCAAAGTTTGGCCGGATGGACGCGTGATCGGCCTGCGGGCGCGCGGCGGCTTCACGGTGGACATCACGTGGGAAGCGGGGCAGGTGACGGCGTACCGCATCGCCTCCGCCACGCCGCGCGAGGTCAGCGTCAAGGTCAACGGAGTCGTGAAGACGGTGCGAGCGGAGGAGTTGAAATGAAAGGCAGGCCGTTCGTGCGCAAGCTGGTGGTCCTGGCGGCGATGGCCTTGGTAGCGGCCGGCGGTTCGGCGCGGGCCGGGCTGGCGGGAAGCTGGAATTTCGACGAAGGTTCCGGATCCTTCGCGGAAAACTCGGGCACGAACCGGACGGTGGCCACCTTCCTCGGCAACGCCACGTGGGCGCCGGTCGGTTACGGCGAACGGGGCTCGGCGTTGCAGCTCGACGGGGATGGCGACTGCGCCCTTGTTGACGTGGCCTTCGTCCGTCCGCGCGGGGCGTTCACCTACGCCTTCTGGTTGCGGTCCAGCGTGGCCCTCACCGCCGCGACGCCCCGCAAGGACCTGATCTACGGCATCACCGCCGCGCGCCCGCACATCAGTCTCAGCAAGGCCGCTCCGCTGGGGACACTCGGCGGCTTCATGCTTATCAACAATACGAACATCGCCGACGCGGCCTCGGCCTACACCGCGACGAACGCCTGGAGCACCGCCTGGCACCACGTGGCATTCAGCTTCAACGGCACGAACTGCCGGTGGTACGTGAACGGTGTGCTGCAGAGCGTGACGACGAACGCCGGTGTGCATGGCGTCTCGAGCGGGATGTGGGTTGGCGCTGCCGGTGCGGCCAGCGGCAATCGGTCGCTGAACGGCCTGATGGACGACGTGGCGGTCTTCGATACGGCGCTGAGCGACGGTGGTGTGGCGGTGGGGCAGGTGGCGGGCGGGGGGGTGGCCACGCTCGTTGCGCAGGGTCCGGAGGCGCTGCGCTATGCGTCGGACGTGCTCTTCGTCGTCTCCAATGCCACGAACCCTGTGCCGGCGGATGCCGCGATCAAGGCGCACCTGGAGACCGCGCTCAGCCTCTCGGTTCGCCTGCGCTCTGCCACGGACGCCACGGCTGCGGATGTCGTGGGCGTGCGCCTGGTGCTGCTCTCCTCGACGCCGTCGAGCACCGATCTGCGCGGGAAGTTCAATGGCACCGACAAGGGCGTGCTGAATTGGGAACGGGCCATCTTCTCCACGGCGGCCGGCGACGCGCAGGTGTCGAGTGGGAACGGGATTGCCGCGGGCGCAACGGCCCTGACGATCGCTGCACCCACGCATCCGCTCGCCGCCGGCCTGACCGGGACGGTGACCGTTGCGTCGGCGGGCCGCGATTTCTCCTATGGCACGGCGGCGCATGCTACTGGCGCTGTCGTTGTCGCCAGCGTGGCGGGCAACGCCGGTTGGGCTGCGATTACGACGGTCGAGAAGAGCCGTGCGCTGCTCAACGGCACTGGGGCTGCTGGACGGCGGGTCAACTTCTTCTTTGCCGATGCCACGGCCACCGCCCTGACACCGAATGGGTGGGCGCTGTTCGACGCGGCCGTCTCGTGGTTGCTGAACGCACCGGCGCCGCCGGCTGATCTCGCCGTGGATTTTGGCAGCGACTCGCCGCAGGACCTGCAACCGGGCTTCGCAGCCTTCTCGCGCGGTCCGGCGGCCGGCGTTAGCCTTGGCGGTGCGGTTTCCGATGTTTTTCCGAGCGAAGTGGGCCTGCGGGGCAAGGTTGCGGTGGCGGTCGCGGCTGAGCTGGCCACCGGTACGATTGACTTCCGCGACCGCGGCGACGTGACCGGCACGCCGGAGGTCTCGTTGCTCGAAGACCACATCAAGAACCAAGCCGGCGGCATCCGGCTCACGCTGAGCGGGTTGAAGCCGGGCGTGTACCGGATGACGTCGTACCACCACGACGCCGACCTCGCACGCAGCGCGGTGGATATCTCCGTTGATGGCACACCCGTGGTGACGCTGCAGTCGTCGGGGGGGCACGCCGTGACGAACTTCGCGAGCGCCACGTTCAGAGTCGTGGCCAACGGGGTAGCCCCGGTCACGGTGTTCTTCGACAACGCGCCGGGGAGCGCCAGCGCCGAAGTGCCGCTGAACGGCTTCCGGCTGCAGACGCCGGCCGCCGGAACCGTGTTGATGGTGCGGTAGCCGGGTGTTGGCAGTCAGGCGCCCGCCTCTGTCAGCGGGTGACGGGTGGAGCGGGCGTGACGGTGCGCAGGTCGAAGATGCCGCCGGCCGTCTCGCCGGGTTTGGCTTGGAAGCGGACAGTGACCTTGGTCTTGCCGTCCGTCAGCGCGGTCGGCAGGGGATACTCGACCGTGAAGAAACCCTCCTTGCCGCCCTCGAGTTTCTGTGTCGCGATCACGGTGCCGTCCACGGCGATGTCGAATGTCCGACCGCCGTCGGGGCCCCAGTAGCAGGCCTGCACGGCGCAGGGGGTGCCGGCTGCGGGGAGCTTCAGCTCGTAGCTGAACCAGCCGCCGTCCCGGGCGTGACGCCAGCGCCGGTCCTGCGGACCCATGCCGGATTCGGACTTCTCGGAGAGCAGGCTGTGGTCGATTTCGGGCTGCTGCTCGCCGATGCGCACGCGGTCCGTGGTGCGGGCGGCCTCCAGCTGCTCGCGGGCCTCTTCCGCGGCCAGCCGCTGGCGGCGCGCCTCCCATTCGGCGGCGGTGCTCTGCTGCCAGTAGATGGCGTACCGCTGGAAATGCACCAGGTAGAAGGGTGTCAGGGTGAGGTCGTCCGGCTTGACCAGGCCCGCCGTCTTGAAGACCCCGGGCTTGCCGGCGACGGGCTTGACGCGGGCGAGGATGTCGGCGTCCGCCCCGGCGACGATGACCGGCGCCTTGTCGAGCGGACGCAGCGCCTTGAGCGGCGTGTAGCGAGCGATGTAATCCTTCTCGGTCAGGCCCTCCGAACCGAGTTCGCCGGCCAGCAGAATCGGGCCGTTGAAGATCGCGAGCCAGCCCGGGCATTGCGGCTGGCGGGCGACCCGCAGCGCCATGGGCAGGTCCACGCGGATACGGTCGCCGGCTTTCCAGGTTCGCGTGAAGGCGACGAAGCCGTCGTTGGTCGTCACACCGGTGGCGGGCTCGCCGTTGACGGTCACGGCCAGTTCAGGGGCGGCGAGCCAGAAGGGGCGGCGCACGCGCACCGTGAGCGGCGTTTCGGGCGCGGCCTCGATGCTCAGCGTGGTGGCGGCCTCCTCGGGGAAACGCGTCTTCTGGAGCAGGCGCAGGCCGCGTTCGGTCCAATCGAGCGCCGAGGCGATGAACAGGTTGACCGAAAGCGAGTCCGACGTGTGGGAGTAGATGAACTCCCCGTACCTGGCGTGGTTCTCCATGCCGGTGCCGGTGCAGCACCAGAAGCAGGTGAAGTCCGAGCCGTAGCTGCGGGCGTAGTCCGGGCGCAGCGGCGTGTAGTAGACGAAGGCGCCGGCGCCGGAAAGGGGCGCCTGCGACGTCAGGATGTGGTTGAACAAGGCGTTTTCGTAGTAATCCACGAGCGCCATCGCGGGTTTCTCGCGGTAGAGCGCGGCGGTGAGCTTCAGCATGTTGTAGGTGTTGCAGGTCTCGGGGCCGCCGTCGTGGGTGAGGTTCTCGGCCATGGCGGTTACGGCAGGGAAGTGCTCGTGAATACTGTTGGCGCCGTTGAGCCAGCTCCGCGTGCCGACGACGGTTTTCCAGAAGAACGCCGCCGCCGCGCCGTACGGCTCGTCACCGGCGAGTTCGTGAATGCGCTGGAAGCCGATGAACTTCGGGATCTGGGTGTTGGCATGTTTGCCGGTCAGGTCGTCGGTGCCGGCGGCGGCCGGGCCAAGCAGCAGGCGGTGGGAGTAGAGCCGGGCGTAGTCGAGGTACTTCGTTTCGCCGGTGAGGGCGTAGACGTCGGCCAGGACTTCCGCCATGCCGCCGTGCTCGCTGGCCAGCAGCCGTTCGCGGCGCTCGTCGGACAGGTCCTTCACCAGCGAGCCGCACCAGTCGGCCAGCCGGACCAGCAGGTCTTTGGCCGTGGCGTCGCCGCACCAGAGCCACGCGTCGCGCAGGCCCGCCAGCTCCTTGTGGATCGTGTAGAAGGGCGCCCAATACTTGTCCACCAGTTCCACCTTGCCGGCGCGGATGTCGGCCTCCAACTCGCGGAAGTACGGGAACGCCACCAACGATCCGTCGCCGCGTTTGTCCTGGCAGATCTTGAGCTCCTGCACGCTGCGGGTCACACGCTCCTTGAGCGCCGGGTCGTCGGTGACGCGGTACATCAGGCTCGCCGCACTCAGGTAGTGTCCGAGCGTATGGCCGGCCAGCGACCAGGTCTTGCCGGGCTGGGCGGGGGACTCCCACCCGCCATACGGCTTGGCCTTCGGTTCCAGGCCGGCTTCGACGCGGAACTGCGCCAGCAGGCGGTCCGGCTCCAGCCGCAGCAGGTAGGCGTGGTCGAAATCCTGCATGGTCTTGAAAGGCCCGTCGAGCAGGCGGACGTCACCCTGCGCGAACAGCGTCTGCGCCGACGCGATTTTGGGCACGACGCGGGCAGGTTCGGGTGTCGCGGCAGAGACCGCGCAGGCCCCGCCCAGCATGCAGAGAGAAACGCGGCAGGCATGTGTCGGTGTCATGTTGTTTTCGGTGCTCCTGTTGGTCTGGCTCAACGACCCTGTTACTGCTGCTTTTCGGCCAGGCTCCACAGGCGGAAAGCGGCATATTCGACCCAGCCCTGCTCTCCGCCGTGGGTGCTGTGAAACAGGCCCACCTGCAGCGGCAAGCCGTGCATGTCGGCGCGTTGCACGGGCGAACCCGGCATGTCGGTCCAGGCTATCCCGTCCCGGGAGTAGCGCAGGTAGAAAGCGTCGCCGCGCCGTTCCATCTGCAGGAACCGGCCGAAGCCCCACCCGTTGCGGGGGCTCCACTCCGGGCGTCCGCCGCTGTCGAGGCTGGAGACGATGTTGCCGCAACCCCACGCCGGGAAGACCGCGTGCGTGATGAGGTCTTCGCGTTCACCCGCCGCCTTGATGTCGGCGACGCGTGCCATCAGGCCGCCGGCCTGGTTGCCGATGGCCTCTTTCCTGTCGAGCCCCATCAGGTCGGGCACCTCAACCTCGGCTACAAAATCGCCCGTCACGTTGCGGTAGACCAGCAGCCCCCGGGGTTCCTCGTCAATCCAGAAGCTCTTGGTCGATTCCAGGTGCAGCCGGCCATTGGCGATGCGCGCCGCGACCGCCTTCTCGGCCCCCACGATGCCGTCCCACTTCGAACCGGCCGTGCCGGCGGCTTTCAAGTCCTGCGCGTTGGCGAAGTCTTCGGTGAACAGGTCGAAGCGCGCACGCTCGGTGCGGACGGTTGCCGGAGCCGACGGCGCGGTCACGTTGCCCAGCGCGTCGCGCATCTTCACCGTGTAGGCGTAGCTGGAGTCCGGCTTCAGGCCGTCCTGCCGCCAGGTGGGCACGTCCAGCCAGTTGCTGGTGGCGCCGCCGGTCGTCTCCGCAAAGAACCACTGCGCGACGCACGCCTTGGACTCGGGGCGGGCGGCCTCGAGCGTCACCATGGACGGTGTCACCACGTGCGGCGGCGACGCGAACGCGGCGGGATTCGGCGCGGGCGCTTTGCACTGGGCCTGCCAGACCGCGCAGGCCGCCTTGAGTTCGTCCGGGCTCAAAGCCTTGTCCTGCACCTGGCACAGGGTCACCGCGCCCGTGAACGTCCTGCCCAGCGTCAGGGCGCCGTTCCCGGAGGGGACGTCAACCTTGCCGGCGGGTACGCCGTCGAGGTAGCGGGTCGCCCCCGACGCCTCCCAGGCAAGCGCCAGGTGGTGCCAGCCTTTGCCGGCAGGCGCCAGCGACACGCCGCCCAGCGCGGCGACTTCGGCGCCGCTGCCGTTGGCAATCACGATCAGCGTGCCGGCGGCGGGCACAGCGGCCGCCCCGGCGACCAGGCTCTGTGTGCCGTCGAAGACCAACGCGATCCGGCCGTCCGCGTCAGCGACCCTGACCTCCCCGGAGGTGCAGGTGAACGCTCCGCCCGCCGAGCCCTGGTTGGGCAGTTCCTTGACCGCGCCGTAAGCCATGCCCTTGCTGTCGATATGCGTGACGATCCCGCTGGACGGGCGCGTGGCCGCCAGCTTGACGATTTCGGCCTCGGGCAGGGGCACGTCGTACAGGCAGACGGACGCGACGGCTCCGCTGAACGGATCCGCTTCGCGGTCCGCCCCGCCGACGAACATGCGGCTGCCGGTGTTGGCGAACAGCGTCTTGACCTCGGTGTCGTTGAGTTTGCCGTCCACGTAGAGGCGTTCGGTCGAGCCGTCGAAAACCGCGGCGAGGTGATGCCACTCGCCGGCCTTGGGTGCGCCGCCTTTCCAGCCCATGTCGGCCCAGCCCCAATGCAGGACCGCCCCGCCGTTGCCGGAGCCATACCGCAGCGCCGCCGAACCCGTGTCAGGGCCGCCGAAACGCGACCAGAGGAACACGGTTTCACTTTCGGCGAGGGCAGGATTGAAGACCCAGGCCGCGGCGGTGAACGGGCTGTTGCCGGTGAAGGTCACCGGCGTCTCGGCGTCGGAACCCAGCGAGCTCGCGCCGTCGAACAGCACGGCTTTCACGCCGGCCACCACGTCGACCCGCGGCGCGCCCCGGCCGTTGGCCAGCGTAAACGCGCCGCCCGCGCCACCCGTGTTCGGCCAGCTGTCGACAAGCGACCCCGCGGGCAACCCGGCGGCGTCGAGCGCGACGGCCAGCCCCTGCCGCTTGCCGGCCCAAGCCTTGGCCGGCGCGACATATTTCTCCTGCGCGAGGCCGGCGATCTCGCTCGGCCACAGGCACCGGTTGAAGACGCGGACCGAGGCGATGGCGCCCGACAACCCCTTGCCCAGGCTCCAGGCGGCCTTGCCCGCGGTCGACGCGATCTTCTTATCCGAGGCGACACCATCGATGAACAGCGTCTGTTTTCCGGCATCGCCGGTGAGCGCCACGTGATGCCAGCGCCCGTCAGCAGGGGCGAGCGCGGCGGGCAGGCGTCTGCCGCCTTCCACGACGACCCCGTCCGCCTGGCCCTTGTTGCAGACCCAGGCGGCCAGGGTGAACGCGCCTTGCTTGCCGGTGAGCCCGGAGGGCAGGGGCGCCGGCGCAAGCAGAGACGCCGTGCCGTCGAATACGACTGCCTTGCGTCCCTCCACCTGGCTCACGGCGGGTTGCGCGCCGGCCGGTGTGAAACTGCCGCCGAGCATGCCGAGGCTGTTCTCCCACCGGTCAAGCGCGCCTTCCGCCAGGTCATCCGCCTCGAGGTGCACCACTTCCTGCGGCGGGTCCTCGCTGCTGTCGCCGAACACTCTCAGGTTCCACACGGCGCCAAGCCAGCCCAGCATCTCCGTGCCCGTCACGGTGAGGCGGACGTAGCGCGCCTTGATATCGCCGAAGTCGGTCATCGGCGAGCCGTAGAGGCGGTTGTTGCGCTTGTCGCTGAAGAGGGTCCACGCCTGGCCGTCCGTCGAGACCTCGAGCGCATACTGGTAGTAGAAGGTTGGATACTCGAACTGCGTGTGGATGCGGCGGATGCGCTGGACCGACCCCAGGTCGACGCTCAGCCAGGCCGGTTCGACCGCGCTGGCGGGCCGCCAGAGCGTCGCGTGGTTGTCATCCACGGCGAACTCGGCCTTGTAGCCGGGGCTGGCCTGCGAGGAGGCGGTGACCGGTTTGCAGAGCGCGAGGTTGGGGAAGGGGTTGACGTTGGGAGCCTGCGCGGCGAGCCCCTTGTGCGTCGGCACGATCGGCCGGATGGCATTGTCCGCCTCGAAGTACATCCGGTCGGCGCAGACCTGCCGGTGGCCGCCGTTGTTGGTGCGCGGGATGTCGTGGCGATGGTAAACGACGATGTAGTCGTCATCGCCTTCGTGATACAGGGAGTGATGCCCGGGGCCTTGCACCGTCAGGTCGGCCGACTTCTGCAGGATGGGGTTGGTGCGCCCGGGCGTGTACGTGCCGAGGACCTTGTCGCTGGTGGCGTAACGCAGGTGGTACGACTCGTTTTCGCAGAACTCACACGAGTAGGTCAGGTAGTAGAGGCCCTTGCGCTTGAACAGGAACGGCCCTTCGAAGATTTTGTCCGCCTGGGTGTTGGGAATCTTGTAGAGCCCGGAGAACGAGGCCATGTCGGGGTTGAACGTGCCGACGCCGCAGCCGTTGTTCGGATAGATGGCCCAGGTGCACCAGGTCATGTACCAGCTTCCGTCGTCGTCGCGGAACGTCTGCCCGTCCAGCGTGATCACGTCCTTGACCAGGCGGTCCGGGACCAGCGGCTTGCCGGGTGTCACGCTTGTCCAGGGGCCGAAGGGCGACCCGCCGGTGTAGCCGTAGACCATGCACGGGTGGCTGTGCGCCAGGAAGAAGCGGCCGTCATCGAGCCGCGCCACGTCCGGCGCCCAGAAGAACTCGCTCGCATAGAAGCGGGGGAAGCGGTGACAGGTCCAGTTCACGAAATCCTTCGAGGTCCAGACCGCCGGCAAACCGACGAAACGGGTGCCGTCGGTCGTGGCGTAAAGATACCAGGTGTCGCCGAACTTCCGGATCGTGGGATCGGCAAAATAGCCCGGCAGCAGCGGGTTGGCGTTGCCCGGGGCCGTCCAGGAGTCCTGGGCAACCACCGAGCCCGCAAGAACGGACAGAAACACGCAAAGAGCGAGCAATTTCATGAGCCATGCCTTTCAGCCTAGAAACGGCAGTTGGATATACCGCTAATGGACGCTAATGTGACGCTAATGAGAGGATTCTCGAAGGAATCGCGAATGGAGGCACTGCAGCCGAGTCTCCAGAAACGTTCACCAGTTGGGTGAAGCGTGCTCTCTTGCATCCTGTTGGTGATTAGCGTCTATTAGCGTGCATTAGCGGTTCTACTGTCCTTTCCAGGTTCAGGGAAACGTGCCGCGTTGAACGTTGCACGTTGCTGCTGTTACTCGGTCTTGCCGGCCCGGATCATGCGGACGCCGAAGACCGCGCCGATTTCGTTGCCGCCCGTGGCTTCGAAACGGACGGTCACCTTCTGCTTGTTCTGCACGAGCGCGGCCGGGACCGGGTAGGTCACGTCGAAGAACTTGACCGGTCCGCCCTTTTCGGTCGTCTGGCTGCCCACGCGTTCGCCGTCGACCAGGATGTCGAAGGTGCGTTTGCGCCACTCGTCGCTGTAGTAGGTGACGACCAGCGCCATGGGCTGGGACGGATCGACGGGCAGGTCGAAGGAGAACCACTTCGTGCCGCGGCGGCAGGGGCGGCCCGCCACGCGGTCCGCCGAAGTCGCCTCACCCTGCTGGTTGAAGTCGCGTTCGGGCTGCATCTCGCCGGGCTGCGCGAAGCCGACGGTGGCCGCCACGAGCTTGCGCTGGACTTCCTGCTCGGCGGCGTACTCGGCCTGTTTCGCCGTCCACTCCGCCGGCGTGAAGAGGTCCCAGTACACGCCGTAGGTGCGGCGGTGCAGGCGGTAGAAGGGCACGAAGTCGACTTCGCGGTCGCGTCCCACGCCTTCGCTGCGGAAACAGCCGGGCTTGTCCGGCACGGGCTTCAGCCACTCGGTCACGGGCTTGTCCGCGCCGACGAACACGGGCACGGCGCCCGGCTTCCAGGCGTCGAACCCGTGCTCGGGGCCGAGGTCGCCCGCGAGCACCAGCGGGCCCCACAGGATGGCGGCGCGCCGCGGGTTGTCCGGCAGCGGCTCGAGGCGCAGGGTCTTGACAAAGGCCAGCTCCACGCGGTCGCCGCGTTTCCAGGTCCGCTTAAGCTCCACGTACGCGCCGGGCTTGGGCAGGGCCGTGACGGCCTCGCCGTTGACCTTGACCGCGAAGCCGTCGCCGGCCCAGGCCGGGCGGCGCAACGCCAGCGTGAAGAGCCGGGGCGCGGCGGGGTCGAGCGTCAGGGTGGCCGCGCCGCCTTCCGGCAGGTCGGTCGCCATGGTCAGAACGGTGTCGGCGGCCTGCCAGCGGGCGGTGGAGGGCGCGTAGAGATTCACCCACAGCCGGTCCGCGGCTTCATAGTACAGGCCGTCGCCGTGCAGCGCGTGGCTCTCCATGCCGGAGCCGACGCAGCAGGTGAAGCTGCCCTGCATGTCCTGGTACTCGTGCCGGACGCCGCGGCCGACCGGCACCATGTAACAGGTGCGCCCATCCTCGGGGTCCATGGATGCCAGGATGTGGTTGAAGAGGGCGCGCTCGTGGAATTCCGCGTAGGCGCAGTCCGGGCGCAGCGCAAAGAGCCTGCGCGTCATCCTGAGCATGTTGTAGACGTTGCAGGTTTCGGCCGTGCGGCCGTCCACGCGGTTGCTCAGCTTGTCGGGTTCGCCGAAGTACTCGTCCTTGCCGTGCCCGCCCGTGGCATAGCTGTGGTGATGGGCCACGCGGTCCCAGAAGAACCCGGCGGCGAAGCCGTCGCCCGGGTCGCCGGTATAGGCGAAGCGCGCCAGCGAGCCCATCAGCTTGGGCACCTGCGTGTTGCCGTGCAGGCCGGCCAGCCGGTCCTCGTGATGCTTGAGCGGCTCGAGCACGGCGTGATGCTCGAAGCGGTAGGACAGGGCGAGCCAGCGGGGGTCGCCCGTGTCGGCGTAAAGGTCGGCCAACACCTCGTTCATGCCGCCGAACTCCGTGTTGAGCATTTTCTGCATCTGGGCTTCGTCCAGTTTCGCCACGATGCCTTCGGCCCACGCGGCGAACTTGATCTCCAGCGTCAGCGCGTCGCGGTTGCCGGTCCACCGGTAGGCGTCGCGCAGCCCCGCGTACGTCTTGTGCAGCACGTAGAAGGGCGACCAGAGCCCGTTGAGGTCGAAGCCGCCGGAACGGATGTCGCCGCGCGCCACTTCCGCGAAGCGCTCGCGCCCGTTGGCGAGCGCGCCGAGGTACCCGTCGCCGTTCTTCTCCTGGACCTCCTTCAGTCCCTGGACGAGCGCGTCCGCCCGCTCCTTGAAGCGCGCGTCGCCGGTGGCGGCCCACATCAGGCTCACGGCCGACAGGTAGTGTCCGGCGATGTGGCCGGTGAGCTGTTTGCCCTCGACCGAGTCCCAGCCGCCATAGCCCTTGGCCTTCGGCTCCAGGCCGGCGCGCAGGCGGTAGCCCGCCAGCATGCGGTCGGGCTCCAGCGTAAGGAGGTAGGCGGTGTCGAGGTCCTGGGCCTGCTTGAGCGGGCCGCCGGTGAGGCGGACAGCGGACAGGGGCAGGGGACGAGCTGTATCGGGGATGACGTTTTTCACCGGGCTCTTCTCAGCGGGTTCGCCGGTTAGCGGACAACAAGCCAGCGCGGTCAGCAGCAGAACCGCTTTCGACAGCGGTACGGAATCCGTTCCCATCGGGCGTTCTCCTGTTCGCGGCAGTCGCCGATCCAGACCCGGCCAGAAATCGCGCTTCGGCCGGGACGGACACGCGCCCGTATGGACCGGCCTGAAGGTGCGCTTTCACGGCGGAGACTTTGCCAGACCGCCGCCGGGAGGGCAAGCGCGAGAGGATAATACTAACCGTCTCATTGTTGTCGCGATATGCGCTCTACCGGCCGAGGACGGCCGGCTCCACGCCTCGTCGCCTGCCCACGCGCTGGAGACGGCCGTCCCCGGCCGTTATGCGCAATGTAAGTCCCTGCGTCACTGATGCTTGACAGTTCCGGCGAATCTTCTCGATAACGAGGGCGATTCCATGTATCTGATCAGGCAAACGGAGGTCGTGATGAAGAAGCTGACCCGCAGGAGTGTGGTCGCCGGGATGGGTATGGCGGGAGCGGGATTGTGCGTGTGCGGGCTGAACGCCGGCTGCGCCACGTTCAGCAAGGTGGGCGCCACGCCCGCCCTGGCGGCGGACGCCTACGTCGTGGGCTCGCAGCGGTTGACGGTGGCGCTCGATAAGACGCCCGCGCTGGCGAGCGTCGGCGGGGCGGTCAAGATCCTCGACGCCCGTCTGCCCTCGCCGGTCATCGTTGCCCGGACAGGTGCGAACGCGTACGCGGTCGTGTCGCTGCTCTGTCCGCACCGGGGCGTGGAGGTCGAGTACCGACACGCGGACCAGCAGTTCCGTTGCGCGAGCCTCGGCCACTCCAAGTTCGGGACCGACGGCACGCTCAAGAAGGGGTTGGCCCGGAAATCGCTCAGCCGCTATGCCGCCGCGCTCGATCCGGCCGACGGGAACCGCCTGGTGGTCACGTTCTGATGTGCGACCATTTCAGCCTGCTGGCTTCCTTCTATGAACGCCTCATCCGGCCGCCCGATCCGGCCGTGCTGGGTGCGCTGCTCGCACTCTCGCCGGAACACACCCTGCTCGACGCGGCCGGGGGGACTGGCCGCGTGTCCAACGTCTTCGCGGGGGCGGTGGCGCGCACCGTGGTGTGCGATGCGTCGCCGCGCATGGTTGAACAGGCTCGCCGCAAAGGTCTGGAGGCCGTGCGGGCCGAGGTGGAAGCCCTGCCGTTCGCGGATGCCACGTTTGACCGGATCCTGCTGGTCGACGCCTTCCATCACGTCGGCGATCAGTGCCTTGCCATCCGCGAGCTGCTGCGCGTGCTCAAGCCGGCGGGGCGCCTGGTCATCGAAGAACCGGACATCCGCCGTTTCCCCGTCAAAATCGCCGCCGTGCTGGAAAAACTTTTTTTGATGCGTAGCCACTTCCTCAGTCCCGCGCGCATGGCCGCCCTGATTGCGGACTGCGGGGGTTGCCCGTCGCTCGCGCGCGAAGGCTCGCTGCGGGTGTGGTTCGACGTTCGCCCCTCGTCGCCGCGGTAGCGCCTTGCGGGGCGGCGAGCAGCACGGGTCCTTCCCCATCGTGTGCCGTCATGCCCATCGCGCTGCAAAACGCGCTCGTCATCCTGAGCGAAGCGAAGGATCTGAGCCTCTCGCCGATGGGAAAGAAGGTATGGTTTGCCGAGAGTGGCGAGTGGGAAGAAGATGGCGCTTCTGGGTCTGTGTGTGGGCCTGTTGATTAATCGCTCCAAGGACGCCGCCAGGCGGGACCGCTTAAGCAGTTCGGTTAAGGGTATCCGAGTAAGGGGGGCGGTTAAGACCGCGCGTAAGTGCGTCGGTTAAGTGTCCGAAGAAGCGCAGGGAAGGCGAGAAACACACCCTTAACCGCCGTTCTTAACCGGATACCCCTAATCGACCCGCTTAACCGGTCTTCAGCGTGTGAACGTGCTTGAAGACCAATGAAGACCCCCACGGGAAAGCCGGAGGCGCCGGACACGGGAGGGCGAGGGTCCCCCGAGCCGCGACCATAGGGGGCGAGAGGCGCGCGCCCACGCGCCGCCGGTGCGCCTGCAGCGCGAGGAACGGCAGGCTGTGAGGTTCCGGTCTTGACCGTGGTCTGCGTTTCCCCATCGTGTGCCGTCATGCCAATAGCGCTGCAAAACGCGCTCGTCATCCTGAGCGAAGCGAAGGATCTGAGCCTCTCGCCGATGGGAAAGAAGGTATGGTTTGCCGAGAGTGGCGAGTGGGAAGAAGATGGCGCTTCTGGGTCTGTGTGTGGGCCTGTTGATGAATCGCTCCAGGGACGCCGCCAGGCGGGACCGTTTAAGCAGTTCGGTTAAGGGTATCCGAGTAAGGGGGCGGTTAAGACCGCGCGTAAGTGCGTCGGTTAAGTGCGCGAAGAATCGCAGGGAAGGCGAGAAACACACCCTTAACCGCCACCCTTAACCGCCGTTCTTAACCGGATACCCTTAATCGACCCGCTTAACCGGTCTTCAGCGTGTGAACGTGTTTGAAGACCAATGAAGACCCCCTCGGGAAAGCCGGAAGCGCCGGGCACGGCGAGGCTCCCGCCGAGCCGCGACCATAGCGGGCGAGAGGCACGCGCTCACGCGCCGCCGTTTCACATGCAGCGCGAGGCGCGACAAAGAGTACCGCTTCGGAGAAGATTCGACTTGACCGTAAGCTTCGTTCTTAAATAGCATCCCAAACTATGAGTGGGTTGCGTTTCAGTCGTGACAGCTCAGATACTCGCGCCCGGCGCGCTGGCCCGAAGTTGCTCGGGCCGCGACACGGCGGGAGTCACCCCCACTCTCCACTATCCAACAAGGGATGTCCCATACCCAAAAGGCTCCTGCAAAACCCCTGCGGACGGCACGGAGGTCGTCACTCCATTTTGGATTCCGCTGAAGAACCCTCTGAAATGGCGACCGGGACAGAGCCCGGCCCTCCAGAAACCCGCAAAACGGCTTGTTATGGTCGTTGGAGGGCCGACCTCCGTGTCGGCCGCGAGGGTTTGTCAGCGGAATCCATTTTGACGAACCGGCCGCTTTCCGGAAGACCGGGCTCCGTCCCGGCCGCTCTGACTGAGGTTCCGCAAGAGCCTTCCATGGCGATCCATTGCAGAGACCGGCGCAGGTGGACGGCCTCTCAGTCAGGCCTTCACCAGCCCCTTCCGATGGTCATTGGTCACTCCTTGTTGGATATCATGAGGCATATGAACCCTCCGATCTTCGCTGATATGCCTCACGCAAGCACCGTAAGTCGTTGCCATCCAATACAGCATGTGAGGTATATTACTCCAAGCGGGTTGATATGTTTGAGGCATAATACCTGTTCGCCAAGACCGGAGGATGAAATGAAGGCATTGGGAATTCTACTACTGTCGCTGGTGTCTGCCGCGCTGCTGCTGGCCGGATATGTTGGATTGTTGTTTGTTGTCCGCGGTGCCGGTGCTGACACGCCATCGGCGCAGGGCGTTTTTGTGGCTCTGAACGCCGTGGCATCTGTCCTATGCGTCGCAGTTACTTGTTTCGCCATAGGCATACTCTGGAAGGTCGTGAGATCTCTGTTCCCTCCCCGACAGGGCGACGACACCCAGTTGAGGCGGCGGCTAGTTGCGTTGTGTATATCGGCAGTGCTGTTTCAGGACTTCTACAGTTCGCTTGTGCGAGTGATCGTGGCAGCCACGATACAGCTGTTCTCGGAACTGTCCACTGGTCTCGACGGAAGTTCATTGAATCGGCTAATCGGCGAAACAGGAAATCCGTCGTGGCCGGAGGCACTGGGACAGTTCTGGCCCCTGATGCGACTATTCTTCCAGTCGTTGACCGCCTTCCTGGCAGGCGTCACCCGTTCGCTCGCGACGAGCGATGCTGTTCTCGCATACGTCGTTTGGATACTGTCGTACTTTGCGATGGCTGGTGCGTCCACCACTGATGACCGACACGCGAGTACGCCAATCCAGCGGCTCAGGACCTGGTTTGGCGCCATGGATGATTCGCGGCGACATCATCTTGTTCAGACGGCGGTATTCCTGACTGGCTGTTACCTGAGCGTGGCAGCCATGGTTGCGATCCCTTCATTGAGAAAGCAGGTCGTTGACACGTCAGCAACGAAAGAACGACTCCAGAGCGCCTTGGAGACCGAGGCGATCCCGCAGAATGAATTCGACCGCGACTATCCTGAGAACTACGCGGCGGCCAGGAATCCGTTTGCGTCTCTGGAAAGCTACATGACGAATGCTCCCGCTCTCAGTGTCTCTTCGCCGGCGGACACGAATCTGCTGACGGCCGCTGAAGCCACATGGCGGAACCGATTAGATTCTGCCAGTGATGTGTTGAAGCAGGCCAAGGCGCAACGAGCGGCGCTGGTCATCCGTTGGCAGAACTACCGACGTCAGATGAGTGAGTTGAGCCAGTCGCTTCCGAAGAAAGCCATCAGCGCATTGGATACGGACGCATTGTCGCCACAGGCAGGGCCGGAACGTGCCGCGTATTTTCAGGACATCAAGACGTGGCATCGATCAAGCGTTGCTGAGGTCCAGCGCAACCTTCGCCAGAGCATGATGCTAATGGACACCCTGGACGAAGGATTCAAGCAGAGCTCTGAATCGCTGGTGGCGACGTTAGGCGACGAACTCAGATTGCTGCAATCCTCTCTGAAAGAGGGAATGCTGTCCTCGATAGGCGGGTCGTCATCCCCCTTGTCCTATGATTTGCGGGCGCTTCGCAGTGTCGCCGAGGGTTCCACTATGAATCGCTATTTTGCCTTTGAGAAGCCCGATATTGAATCCAGATTCCCGCCGCCAAGGGAACCTGGGGATTTCTCCGGCCCCTTTGGTTTCATCGCTCGGTGGTTGCTGAGAACGAGATCGTTCTCGTTGGCCCTCATTACAGGCATGATCGGATTCGGGTTGTTCGGCGCGTCCATCGCCCAAATCATCCGCACATGTCATGAAGGTGGCATCAAAACTGTCCCACCGGACTTTGCCGGTATGACTGCTATCCAAGGTCTTGCTGCGGCAGTGGTGCTCTATCTTGCGGTGCATGGTGGGCTGGTGTTGGTATCGGGAGCCGACAGCGAACCGAACGGCTACGTGCTGTGTTTCCTTTGTCTTGTCGGTTCGGTCTTCAGCGACAGGGTGTGGTCCTGGGCCAGCCAACGCCTGAACACCATACTCGATGGCAGGAGCGATTCAGTGACAGAGAAGCCTAAAGACAACAAGCAGCCTTGATGCGATGTCACGTGGTTGGCGAGAAATGACAGAAGGACAGGATGAAAACGACGTGAACGCCCAGAACAGCGCACTCACGACGATGCACGAGAGACGCGCGGCAGCGGGGTCGGTCACGAAAGGGCAACGAAGCTCAAATGGCGAACCACGCACTGCTGGCTATCAGCGCTACCGCGCCTCAGCCAGAGTGCTGACGTTCGGCAGGAGGATGAGAGACATGACGCAGGTCTTTGATCGCCTATTTGTTGGAACCGTCCGTGATTGCATGGCGAGTTCAGAAGAATGGTCAATCGTCCACGCATGTAAGTCGCCCTGCCACCAAACCGCGGTCGCGTACCGGGGAAGCCTCAGACCGGAACATCCACACTACCTCATCCTCGAACAGGATGGAGATCTGTTCCTGAACCTGATCGACCCGCCCCTTCCGCTCTTCAAAGAGGAGAGCTTCAATACCTTCTTGCGGTTCTCTCACGATGCCTGGTTGGGCGGGCGGAAAGTGCTGGTCCACTGCAACCAAGGCGAATCACGGGCACCTACCCTCGCGCTGCTCCTGATGGCTAAACGACTCGGAGCACTGCCAAGGGACACATACACCGCCGCCGCCGCCGCTTTCAGGTCACGATATCCGCGCTACACCCCTGGGCGTGGCATCACGGCGTTCATGCATGACCATTGGGGCGAAATTCAATGAGGCAACATGGCGATGTATATTTGCCGTCCGCTACGCGTGCGGCTCAACCCGCACTCTGGACGTTCGGCCATGAAGAGGGGATGATCAATGAGTTTCGAAGTGTACTGGGCCATGCGCAAGCGTGCCGATCAGATTGCGCGCAATCTCGAAGACACCATCTGGAAACACGAAGACGACGAGACGTGGTGGGACCGCATCTTGGAGAAATACGAGGCGTGGTTGAGGCAGGAGGAAGAGGCAGCGCGGGTTCCATGTATAGAGAATGACAAGCAAGCATCGTACACGCCCTCTGAGACTCTATTCTACATCCTCGGCCGTCGTGGGCGGAACGCGGACGCGCAGAGCTACGTTCAACGACTCGCTCGCCTCCAACATCATGATCCGGAGGGGAAGTGGCACGAAGCGCTGGACCTGATTCGATGCGAAGATCAGGCAGAGGCTGAGCATAATGCATGGCTTGCCACAGTACCTGAGCAAGTCCAGCAACATGCATCCCAGCGTCGTGCGCCACAACTCGTCAAACTCGCAACGCTCTGTGTTTCAAGAGAGGAACCTGTCGCTGCCCAGACCGCTCTCGACGCGCTCCTTGAGATTGGCGGCGCAGCCGAGGATACTATCAACGTTCTTCGTGCTGGCATCTACAGGATCAAGAGCCGATATGCTGATGCTATTCGGCACCTCCAAGCAGCCTACCCTACTGCCCTTACATCGGGAACAAAGGCCCGGATCAACAAGGTCGAAGTGGAGATGAGAAGGGTACTTAAGGAAAAGGGGGCAGGAGACCCGACAACCGAAGCGAGTCGCTTGCTTGCTGCTGCGCAGGCGACGGTATCACGCGAGTCCCAGCGTGAGCCAGCGGATGCGGTTGAACAGCCACCGGATCAGGCACAAGTGCCTTCTGCCAGTGCTCAAGACATTGCCTTTCTGTGTCCCCACTGCGGACAACATCTAGCTGCCGATTCGACCACGTCGGGCGACACAGTCGAGTGCCCGACATGCAAACGTGCACTCGTGATTCCATCGCAGACGACGGACGCCGGACCATCGCCTGCACCGTATTCCTCACCCGCGGCGGGTTCGGAATCCGGTGAGGCGTGACGTTGGGGCAAACAAAACGATGAATAATGGATTGATCATTGCGGCCATCGGATTGGCGGGCTTGTTTGGACTTTTGTTCCTTGCTCGCAGTATCCTGAGGTTGTGTCAGGGCAAATTTCTCAGCGCCTTGGCCGCACTGTTCTTGTCGGCCATACTTTTTTCTTCTGTGGGCATTGCCTCAAGTTGGATGGTTGCAAACGCTAGAAACCCAAAGGTTATCGCAGCC